>CAMNNQ010000059.1 GCA_946545645.1 uncultured Clostridia bacterium
CCGACCTAAGAGCAAAAACTTCACATCAGCTCACGCCTGAATTCGGGGGCTTTCCGGTCGCCCCCGAACCCCTTCGGGTGCTTGCTGTCGCTGGTGGGTCGTCGTTACGCCCTGCGACGATGCCGGAAGGTTCAGCGCCGTCTATACTTTAGAGGTGCGGGACGTTGTGTAAGGGTGAGTCTCCGCACAAGGCAATAGTCCATGGACTATGAGCGAAATGTCTGCCCCGCCCGACCTAAGAGCAGAAACTTCACAATAGCTCACGCCCAATTCCGGGGGCTTTACGGTCGCTACCGAGCTCTTCGGACATAGCATTACATTTGAACAGAATATAGCCGCTGCCCTCGCCGGGAAATAGACCGCCTCCGCCGTTGGCACAGCTCCGGAGGGGTATTCCTGAGGATTCATTAGTTCCAATAATTGAGTTATCACAATGTTAAAATTCCGTATATATTTTTTGTACTTTTTGACTGAAAATGCCCGCTCACTATTGACTTTTTAGGTTAAGGAGTATATATTAGATAGTAGGTATATATGCCCTCAGTGCGTATAAGTAAAGCCGTGAAAGAGCTGATTCAAATGGCAGTCGGGTCTGCACACTGGAACAGAATATTCGGAGAAGGATGGCAGACCTTATCGGAGCTTAACCACGATATGGGCCTGTTCATCGTTGACCATGAAAATAAAATTGCCGATCTGGATGAGAACGGTCTCAGACTGCTCAATCTTCATGAACCGCCGACGTACGAAAGATTGAAACTGATCGTTTCGCAAATAGCCGAATATTCCTCCTCGTCCTCCTCTCTGCTGATAAGAATGATCGAGAGCGATGACAAGCTTATGGCCGGAGTCATTAAGCTCCCCGAGGTCAGGAATGTCCCAAGCGACGAATTTATCTTCCCTGTCCAGCCCCAGACCAAGCTGGTCTCGACTATGCTGGAAAATAAGGCGCCCTCCCTCTTCGCTTTGATACAGATCGAAGAAAAGGACAGGATGACCGTAACCGAGACACAGATATATGCCGCCCTCTCCGCGATAGTCTCCTGCGCACCTCCCAATACTATCCTCTCGGAGCAGTCCCGCAGGCGCTTCTGGCTGTATGTCCCGGATTTCACAGGCAGCGAGGTGGATTTCCTCAAAAGCCTGCAGGCCGAGGTCGAAAAATGCTCCACCGACCGCGACCCGGAATATGACCCGAATAATTCCTACAGCCTTACCTTTTCGGCAGGCTGCGGCGCTTCCTCGTCTGTTCCGGCTCAGAGGATGCATACCGCCGAATATACCCTCTTCCAGGCCGCTTCTCTCGGAGTCGGCAGCATCTGTCTCTACTCTATGGAGAAATATGAGAGCCAGAAGAGCGAGTATGCCGGGATAAGAAAATTCCTGCATCTTATCGACAATAACCTCTTCTCCTATCACTTCCAGCCGATAGTTGACGTAAGGACAGGAGATGTCATAGCATACGAAGCGCTGATGCGGACCGATAAGAGCATCGGTATGCGCCCGCTGGAAGTCCTGGGCTACGCCGCACAGCTCAAAAGGCTCTACGACGTCGAAAAGCTGACGATGCGCAATACCCTGGATATGGCCTATAAGCATCAGGATGCTCTTCATACCAGAAAACTGTTCGTAAACTCTATCCCCGCCCATATGCTTACCGACGAGGACTGGAACGAGCTGGAAGCTCAGTACGGCGAGCTGATGGAAAAGCTGGTCATCGAGCTGACAGAGCAGTCGGAGCCTTCGCCGGAAATGCTGGAAGTCGTACACCGCAGGCTCGGCAAGAACCATATGCAGCTTGCCATCGACGATTACGGGACAGGCTATTCCAACACCTCCAACCTCGTCAAGTATAAGCCCAATGTGGTAAAGATCGACCGCGCCCTCATCGAGGACATAAATACCAAGCCCAAGATGCAGAAGCTGGTCGGCGGGCTCATCGAATTCATGCACGAGAACGGCTACCTCGCTCTGGCCGAGGGCGTCGAGACCTACGACGAGATGAAAACCATGATAAGGCTCGGCTCGGATCTCCTCCAGGGTTTCTATGTTTCAAGACCTAAACCGATACTTATCTTCGAGATCGCTTCCAATATCAAGGAGGAGATCATCAAGATCAATCTGGAATTCTCCGGAGACGTAACGAGAAGCTATTATCCCAAGGAGGGCGAGACTATCGACCTCTGCGACCTCGTTATGAACAGATATAATACAGTATTCATCGAGAATACTAATGTCACCCTGGTCGGCGAGAAGGGCAAATCCCTCAACCTTAATGTCATCATCAAGGACGGCGTTGATGTAAAGCTGACCCTCAAGAACGTCCATCTCTCCTCAGAGCGCACCGACGCGATGATTCAGCTCGGCGAGAATTGCAGAACAGAGCTTGTCATCGAGGGCGCCAATGAGATGCTTTGCAGAGGGATAAATGTCCCCGAGAGCGCCGAGCTCAACGTGACCGGAGACGGCGCACTGAAAATAAGAGCCGAGCTCACCCACTGCTTCGGCATCGGTACAGATTCCGACCACGCTGTCGGTAAGATATCCTTCAATATCTCCGGCGAGATAGATATCGAGGTCAGCGGCGAATCGGCTGTCTGCATAGGCGGCGGAAGATGCAGCAACGATATCAGGATCTCCGGCGGAAAGTTCAAGCTGGCCGGCTCAGGCAA
>CAMNNQ010000060.1 GCA_946545645.1 uncultured Clostridia bacterium
CGGAGACGTTTCAAAGATCGCGGAGATACTCGGCATAGATACCGATCTCTCCAGGATCGGTGAAGCCCTCGGAGTTGATGCAGGCGACCTGGGCAAGCTGGGAGATGCGCTGGCAAGCGGAGATATCTCCAAGATCGCCGGAGCCCTCGGAGTCGATTCGGGCGACCTCAGCCGCCTGGGCGAGATGTTCGGCGTGGATACCGGAGATCTGGGCAAGCTGGGGGACGCGCTGGCAAGCGGAGACATTTCCAAGGTCGCCGGAGCTCTCGGCATAGATACCGGAGACCTGGGAAGGCTGGGAGAACTGTTCGGAGTCGATACAGGCGATCTCAGCCGTCTGGGAGATGCGATCTCAAGCGGAGACCTGGGTCAGCTCGGCAGCCTTCTTGGCATCGAGACCCCGGATATCGCCAGCATCGGAGAGGCTCTGGGAGTCGATACAGGAGACCTTGGCAGGCTGGCAGACGCTCTCGGGAGCGGAGATGTCAGCAAGCTGGGCAGTCTGCTCGGTATCGAGACACCGGATGTTTCAAAGATCGGGCAGGCTCTGGGAGTCGATCTCGGAGACCTGGGCAAGCTGGGAGACGCTATCAGTACAGGCGATATCTCCAGGATCGGCGGCCTGATGGGGCTGGAAATGCCAAGTGTATCGAGCCTGGCAGATCTTGCGGATCTGAACGGGCTGATAGACCTCTCCGGAGTCACGAGCATACCCGATATAATGAGCGAGCTGGGCAGCAATGCGCAGAGTATCCTGGACGGCTCTCTCAATTCCATCATCGACACCTCCAAGAGCGCTTACAGCAGCCTCTGCGGCTCGGATTTCGCAACAGCTCTGGGAGATCAGCTAAGCTCGCTGCTTGATTTCAAGACACAGCTTCAGGATATCTTCGATGCGATGAAGTCTGTGGGCGGAGATCTGCAGGGAGTCGGGGCAAGTGTAAGCTCGGGCGTCGGTTCATGGATGTTTTGATGTTATAAATTTTATTACTATATAAGAGGTGAGTGGTTTGGATACTGGGATCTATAAGGAAGCGATCGCCAATGCAGACATAGCGTTCACCAACGAGAATTACGAGGGCGCCGTAAAATGGTATGAAAAAGCCCTCGAACAGTCTCCGAAGGATGAATACGCTCTATCCCGTGCGGGAGCTGCGCTGGTGGCGCTCAAACAGTTCAAAAGAGCTTTCGGATATTTCCAGAAGGCGATAGAGGCCGATCCGGCCAGCGGTGATAACCTGTTCAATATGGCCAACGCCTATTTCTTTGCGGGCGATGTAACAAAGGCTATGGAGTATTATACCTCCGCAATGATGAAACAGTGTTCGCCGGATGTTAAGGCCAGGATATTCTATCAGCTCGCTCTGATGTGTACGCTGAAACAGGATTTCAAGGCTGCGCTGGTAAACTATCAGAAATATGAGGACTTCGACAAGACCGGAGCTGCATCGCTGGATACGGATATCATCTCGGAAAAGATACAGCTCTATCTGAAGCTGGAGGATTACAAGAACGCCATAAAGCTGGCGGTGAAATGGGTCAGCCTGGCCCCCTCGGACCTCCGGGCGTATATGGTGTATTTCAACCTCCTTATGGCGGACGAGCAGTATGAGGAAGCACAGAATGTCCTCGACGATACGATGAAATATGCCGTCAACGACGACGCAGGCAAATTCGCTGTGGATGTCTGCCGGGCTAATTTCTATACCAATGCCGCCGGGAGCAAGGCGGATACCGCAGGAGATTTCGACGAGAAGGCCTACGCTCTCCTGAGCGAGCTCATCGTCAGCCCCACAGGCTCCGAAAAGGATAAGAACGAGCTTGTCCTCTCCCTTGCAGAGCTCTGCATAAAGCTCGATAAGCTGGACGAGGCGATCGAGCTCATGCAGATGCTGAAACAGAAGCCGGCCCCGGCTGATGCGGCAGAGGCTGCCCCGGCAGAAGAGAAGAAGGCTCCCGCCGCTGTCGATCAGGCAGAGATAGACGCTATGCGGGAGAAGGATATCGCAAGGATGAACGCTCTGGTCTCCGAGGGGATCATCGACGAGAGCATCGGTGAACAGGCGAGTGTCAACTACGACGAGGAAGGGCACGAGGTAAGAGAATATCCCGAGGGGACATTCGACGGTCTCCCGGACGATGTCGATCCTACAAAGTACGGCCTGCCTTCTCCCGAAAAGCTCAGAGAGCTGGAGAATGCTGCCGCCGCCGCAAACACCGCAGAGTTCAACGCCAGAGTCAATTATATGCTGCTCTCCTGCTATTCCGCTAAGGAGGATTACGAGAACGCCCTGGAGTATGCCGGGCTGGTAAAGAACAGCGGCAGCGGTTCCTATTACCCCCTCTTCGGCCATTACGCCGAGGCCTTTGCTACGCTCCAGCTTGCCAAAGAAGGCAAGCGCTTCACAATGCAGGAGGCGGAGGAAAAATATAACCGCGAGCTGGCCTTCCTCAGAACAGAGACTATGAAGCGCAATGAGAATTCCCTCTATACTATCCTCTTCCGCGCAAGGATGTATGCCGAGCTTGGTAAATACGATAAGGCTCTCGATCTTGCCGAGCTGCTGGAATCCGACGATAAGGCTGCTGTTACACAGTATATCGAGGATTGCCGCAGACTTCAGGACAAGGCCTGAAACGGGAGGTGCTTCTGAATGGCAGACCTTTCGGGTATAGAATCGCTGACCGGGCTCAAACACAATATCGTCATCGACGAGGAGGCCTTCGACAGAGCAGTCGAGGAAATGAAAGCCCTTGAAGACGATGTCCAGAAGCTGGAGAAGGATGTCCTGGAAATGATGAATCTTCTTCGTGAGGGCTTTAATACACCGGCGGGCAGAAAGTTTATCAATGCCTGCTTCTCCTATGTTTACAACCCCGTATATATGCAGAGGAAGGTCATTTCCCAGATCTATGAAAATCTTCTTACAGCCAAACAGGGCTACCGGTCGATCTTTGCAGACTATAAGAACCTTGTGGACTATATGTCCAAATAATGCAGATCATCCCCGCGGAGCGGGATCATAATAATTGATTTTGAAAGGAGTATCAGATCATGGCATCTATCCTTACCAGCGCGATAATCGTAAACGCGAAATCCAGCGTGACAAACTACATCAACACAGTACAGGGGCTCTATGATGAGCTCAGCGCCCTGATCGGCCAGCTTACCGCCAATAACTTTATGGGAGACGCCTCCAACGGCTTCAACGATTTCTTCAGGACCAAGGCGACCCCCGCTCTTATCGACAACCTCATCACTCCCGGAAAGTCTCTGACAGCAGGCATAAACACTATGCTCGAAAGCATCAAGGCCCAGCTCCTGGATACCGTAGACCCGCAGCTCGGCGAGATCAACAGAGACCCGACCGCAGCACAGCAGTCGTAACAAGAGTTTAGAGAAAAGGAGTAAAATGCTATGGCAGATATAGTTTACAGATTTGATGAGATGAGAGCAGCCGCAGCCAAGATCGAAGATATCTCGGCAAGATACAAGACCGCCGCCGCAACGTTCCAGAGCGAGTTCCTCGACGCTACCTCCGGCTGGGAAGGCGCCAGCAAGGAAAAGCTCACAGCCTTCATAACCGGCCCGGTCAATGACTATATGTCATCGACAGCACCTTCGATAGTCCAGGCTCTCGCAGCCCTGCTCAATGCAGATGCAGAACAGATGGAAAAGGCAGATCAGGCCATCGCAGATAATATCCCGGATAAGCTGGTGTGATCCGCCCGATACTTATCAGTAAGGTGAGGTGCTTATGGAAAACAATGTTGAAAAACTTACCGATATAGACATCGAAAAGGCTAAAGCGCTGTTTGAATATGAGGCGACCTCGCTCCTGTACGCTCTTGAGGGCAGAGAGAAAAATGTCGGCAAGGATATCCGGAATGAGTACCTTGAAATGGAGATCGAAAAGCCGCAGTTCGAGTATATCTCACCGGAGTTCAAGCCGGGAGAGATCGGCTGCGAGGCTCCGAGCGCTGTTATCGAGCTGCCTGACCTCGCTCTCCCGCCGGGGGACGTAAAGATCAGCGGCCTGCCGGAGATCGCAGCTACCAAGGCCTTCACAGCCCCGGAGCTCAGAGCGGACGGCGCAGACACAAAAGCAGTCAGCGCTGCTGTCCCGAAAGAGGCTGCGGCAGCGGGAATATTCTCGGCGGATGCCCTCTTCTCCCTCCCGGAGAAGACAGCGATCCCGCCTGCGGTGATAGGTCTCTCGCTGGCGTTCCCGACAATAACGGCTCCGAAAATGGAAGCTGTCCCGAAGGAAGCCTCGGTAGAGATACAGGTCGAGGTGCCCGATGTTCCCGAAGTGAAGGGAAGCATCGGTGCGGGAGTGCCGGAGATACACAAGGTCGATCCCGTTGCGATCGAAGCGGATCTTCTCAAGAAGTGCCTGCTTGAAATGCCGGATCTCGAGCCGCCGACTATCGTGCTTTCCTGCGAGGCAGAGAGCTTTGTCAATATCACCTCGCTGGATCGGGCTCTATTTGAGCTCTCCCCGGTGCAGGCTCCTGCTGTTGACCTCCCGGCAGAGCTTCTCGGTGCGATAAAGCTCACCGATGCAGATAAAGCGCTGTTCGATCTGCCGGAGAGCGAAGCTCCGAAGGTAGAGATCGGATACGAGCCGGTCGGAGAGATGTCCTTCGAGCCGCCTGCACTGCCTGAGAGCAGCCTCTCGGCTCCGGAATACCCCGAAGCCCCGGAGATGCCGGATATATCGGCCTCTATAGATGATATACTTGCAGCCGTAAAGGCTGATCTTTCGTAATCGGTGCAGCGCCCCGCTGGGACAGCGGTGCAGTATATAACAAATGATCAGGGCGACCCCGCACACCGGAAGGGACACCGTGGGCGACCGGAAAGCCACCGAAATCAGGCGTAAGTGCAAGTGGTGTTTGCACTTACGCTGGGGCGGCGCAGCATCCTTTACACAACGTCCCGCCCCTCTAAAGGAAAGACGCCAGCTTGACCTATCGGCATCGTCGCAGGGCGTACAGACGACCCCACTACCGACAGCAAGCGACCATCGGGAGCGCCGCGGTTCGGCGATAAAAAACGACCGAAGGGGTTCGGGGGCGATCGGAAAGCCACCGAAATCAGGCGTGAGTGCAAGTGGTGTTTGCACTTACGCTGGGGCGGCGCAGCACCCCTTACACAACGTCCCGCCCCTCTAAGGGAAAGACGGCAGCCTAACCTATCGGCAGCGTCGCAGGCCGTACAGACGCCCCCGCAACGACAGCAAGCGACCACCGGGAGCGCCGCGTTTCGGCGCTAAAAAAACGGAAAATCGCTTCGCTCTTTCCTGTGTCAGCGGGCTAATAGGTTTTTGTCGGCGCGGCATTTTTGTTTGTTCTCGTTGCGTTGTGTGGGAGGATGTCGTTGTTGGCCTTTGGTTTTGTTGTGCCGCGCCTTGCCGGAACTGCGTTCCGGGC
>CAMNNQ010000061.1 GCA_946545645.1 uncultured Clostridia bacterium
AGTCAGATCAGACAAAAGGAAAGATACCGGGCACAAAAGCTGCAATCAAAACTAAAGTGTCCGCGAATTGGCCAGCCCGGCCTTAGGGCAAAAAAAGAACTCGCCGAAGCGAGTTCCTTTTAATGATTTGATTCTTGAGATTAGGTCCAAGATGTACCGAAGGTATGAGTAGCATCAGGATCAGACTCAGGATTCGGATACTGACCGATAAGCTGAGTAGCGCCGGCATCGTCAGCCCACTGAGCAAATACAGGCTTGTAAGTACCGGAATCAACAGCATAAGCGATAGCGCCGGAGCCGTTACCGTTCTGGTCAAGAGCCTCTCTTACGAAGAAGTCAAGGTTGGTCTTGTTGTTAGCAGTCTTAGCGGTAGAAAGCGAAGTGTAGTTGCCGTTGAAGGTCAGGTTCTGCAGATTAGCGAAGCTACCATTGGAAACTGCGTCAGCGCAAGCGCTGGATACGGTTGTGAACACGAGTTTCGCGTTCGAGTTTGCGGACTTCAGCTTGGACTTCTTAACGTAGCCCATCATCGAAGGAACGAGGATGGCAGCCAGAATGCCGATAATGGCGATAACTACGATAAGCTCAACCAGTGTGAAACCCTTCTGTGCCTTTTTCATAGGAAAATCCCTCCATAATAAAATAATTGTTTTTCCGGCAGGGGCTCTTGCCCTTGCTTTAATTGAATTATACACCCCGTATCCCGATTTGTCAATAGTTTTTTATCTTGTTGGCTTAAAATTGGTTATCTGCACAAAAAGTCAGTTCATATTCGGTTCATATTGCCAATGAAAAGGCTACAATGCACAAATTATGAATAAAATAATTGTTTTACCGTTTGGTTAAAGTAATTCAAAAACCCTGGCTGCGATCCCCGCAAACCGCGCAAATACGCGTTCTCAAACGTTTTAGTTTAGAATTTTTACAAATGCTAAGATAAATATATTCAGCTTGGTAAAGCGAAATTAGGGTAAAGCAAGCGTTCTTTTTGTTCAACTCGACCAAAAAGCTCCCCGGGTGCGGAGACAGTTTTTTACCCGCCGCAGGATGCCTTTCCGTACTTGACAAGCGGCTGAAAATACTATATAATACATTATAAATAGAAGAGAGTAGCCGGCAGGGCAGACCTGTTTATGCTTGCGTCAGGACGGTGGGCGATCCACCCGCAGCATATCTAAACGGCGAGACTTTTATTGAACAGATCACGGGCGCGCGGCGCGGAATGGATCCTTCCAATAAAAGTCTCGCTGTTTGCTTTTTGCCCTGAAAGAAAGGATGTATCAGAATGAATGAACGTTATCGAATGACCCCGGAGGAAGTCTTCCGGGAGCTGGGGACCTCTGAAAACGGTCTCAGCTCCGAGCAGGCAAGACAAAGCGCTGAAAAATACGGCAAGAATGCTCTGGCAGAAGGCAGGAAAAAGACTCCGTTCCGCATTTTTCTGGAGCAGTATAAGGATTTTCTGGTCATAATACTCATCATCGCAGCCATAGTCTCGGCTATAACCGGAGATGTTGAAAGCACTATCGTTATCCTTTCGGTCATCACAATGAACGCTGTCCTCGGGACAATACAGACCCTCAAGGCCGAAAAGAGCCTCTCGAACCTCAAAAAGCTCTCATCTCCCAACGCGAAGGTCCTCCGGAACGGTGAGGCCGCCGTCATTCCCTCAGAGGATGTGGCGGTAGGCGATGTCGTCATCGTTGAGGCCGGAGACCAGATAGCCGCCGACGGCAGACTCATAGAATGTGCCTCGCTGCAGGTCAATGAGAGCGCCCTCACAGGAGAGAGCCTGAATATCGACAAGAGTGTCGATACCATAACCAAAGAATGCCCCCTGGCCGAGCGTACCGATATGGTCTATTCCGGCAGTTTTGTGACCTACGGCCGAGGGAAATTCATCGCCACTGAGATCGGTATGAAGACCGAGGTCGGAAAGATCGCCTCGCTGATACAGAACGCCGAGGAGCGCAAGACCCCTCTCCAGAGGACTCTTGATTCCTTCGGCAGAAAGCTCTCTATCGGTATCCTTATAATATGTGCCGTAGTTTTCGGGCTCAGCCTTGCCAGAGCCGACAGCATAAACAAGGACGTAGTCTTGGATTCGCTGCTGTTTGCCATAGCTCTTGCTGTTGCAGCTATCCCCGAGGCGCTTTCTTCGATAGTCACAATAGTTCTCTCTTTCGGAACACAGAAGATGTCCAAGGAGAATGCAATAATCCGCAAGCTGCAAGCCGTCGAAGGCCTGGGCTCTGTGTCGGTCATCTGCTCGGATAAGACAGGAACGCTTACACAGAACAAGATGACAGTCCGTAAGATAGTTGTCGGCGGGCACGTTATCGCCGCCGAGGACGGAGAAATGGAAAACTCCGGCGAGAAGCAGCTCGTACTGGCTTCTGTCCTCTGCAACGATTCCCAGATCAAGGACGGCACTGAGATCGGTGACCCGACAGAGACCGCTCTCATAAGCTATGCAAGAGACAGAGGCCTCTCCGACGATACTATAAGGATAGACTGCAAGCGTATCAGCGAGATACCTTTCGATTCCGACAGAAAGCTGATGTCTACCCTCAATATCGTCAACGGCGAGAATATCATGTTTACCAAGGGCGCCGCAGATGTCCTTACCGAGCGGATGAATATAACTCACGAGCAGAAGGAGCAGATCAAGGCTCAGGTCGCGGAGCTCTCTTCTCAGGGGCTGCGTGTCCTCTGCTTCGCTTATAAGAAATACAACGCCGCAGAGATCGGTCTCGATGATGAGAACGGCCTGGAATATATGGGCCTTATCGCAATGATGGATCCTCCGAGAGCCGAGTCCAAGCAGGCTGTCACCGAATGTAAGGCAGCGGGCATCAAGCCTGTAATGATAACCGGAGACCATGTAGTCACCGCTTCGGCAATAGCCAAGGAGATAGGTATCCTTGAAGATTTCTCCGAGGCTGTTGAGGGCGCAGAGCTGGATAAGTATACCGATGAGGAGCTCATAACCTATGTACGCGACAAGAGCGTTTACGCCCGCGTTACCCCCGAACACAAGATCAGGATAGTCAAGGCATGGCAGCATAACGATAAGATAGTCTCCATGACCGGCGACGGTGTCAACGATGCGCCTGCGCTCAAGCAGGCTGATGTCGGAGTCGCTATGGGAATAACCGGAACAGAGGTCTCCAAGGATGCCGCAGCTATGGTGCTGGCTGATGACAACTTTGCAACGATAGTAAAGGCTGTCAAGAACGGGCGGAATATCTACGACAATATCAAAAAATCCATTCTGTTCCTGCTTTCCGGCAATCTGGCGGGCATCATAACCGTATTGTTCTGCTCGCTGGCGGGGCTTCCGGTGCCTTTTGCAGCGATACATCTGCTGTTTATAAACCTGCTCACCGACTCTTTGCCCGCTATCGCGCTGGGTCTGGAGCCTCACAGCGATGATGTTATGAAGCGCAAGCCCAGGCCTGCCAATGAGTCGATCCTGACAAGCGATTTTCTTATTAAGATCGGTTGGGGAGGGCTTGTTATAGGAGCTGCGACGATCGCTGCCTTCCTTATCGGAAACACGGTAAATGCTGCAACGGCTATGACAATGGCATTCGGTACACTTTGCCTTTCCAGACTTTTCCATGGCTTTAGCTGCAAATCGGACAAGCCTGTTATGTTCACAGACAAGATGTTTGACAACCGTTTCGGGATCCTTGCCTTTGTTGCCGGGACAGCGCTGATAACAATAGTTCTGCTTTCTAAGCCGCTCCACAGTTTCTTCAAGGTCGAGACACTTTCGGCAGGCCTTCTCGGGGCAGTATACGGTCTTGCTTTCGGCTCGATGCTTCTGATACAGATCATCAAATCCGTTATTTCCAGAGTAAAAAAAGATAATTGATCTTTCCGCAGCGCTTGCAGCAGTGAGCGGAAAAGCTGCACCGTCTCAACAAAATGCGGAAACTGTTCTTTCGATCACTCCTGACTCCGGGGGCTTTCCGGCCGCCACGGAGCCCCTTCGGATATGATCGCCTGTTTCAGATCATACATTATTAGCTGTTGACTATCAATTAAATAAAGGAGGATCAGTATGCTGAATTTCGGTATTATCGGTGCGGGAGGGATCTCCCATAGCTTCTGCGGAGCTCTGCGCGAGACCGACGGCGCTCAGACTACGGCTGTCGCTGCACATGATCTCAAAAGAGCAGAGAAATTCGCCAAGGAGGAGGGCATCCCCCGTGCCTACGGCAGCTATGTCCAGTTCCTTTCCGACAGATCGGTGGATGTTGTCTATATAGGAAATACTACAAATTTCCACTATGAGTGTATCAAGATGTGCCTGCTGGCCGGCAAGCACGTTATCTGCGAAAAGCCTATGACCGAGACCGAGGAGCAGGCGCTGGAATGTTTCAGGCTTGCAGCCTCAAAGGGGCTTTTCCTTATGGAGGCTATGTGGTCGAGATTTCTGCCAAAGAGCCTCAAAGTCCGCGAATGGGTCGCCAAGGGCAGGATCGGCGGGATCACTGCTATGCAGGCAACTATCGGCAACAATATCAAAAAGGATATGACTAACCGCTTCTACGATCCGAAGCTGGGCGGCGGCGCTCTGTACGATCTGGGCGTTTATCCCATAGACCTGCTGACCTGGTTCTCCCGCAAGCAGATAACTTCCTATACAGCTAAGGTGATCTGGGCTCCTACCGGGGTCGATGAGACTGTGAGCCTCGATCTTGATCTTGAAGGGACTCCGGCAAACGCAATGATAACATTTAACGCTCCTATGCCGGAGGATATCTATCTTTACGGCGAAAAGGGAGTGATCAAAGTTCCGAGAGCCCATTGGGGCGGAGACGCTGTGCTCCTCGACCCGGGTATGAAGGAGATCGACCGCTTCTCGCAGCCCGAAAGATTCGGTATGAAGTTTGAGGCTGCGGAGGTAGTCCGCTGCATCGGGGAGGGGAAGCTGGTAAGCGATATCGCATCCCCGGAGATGACCCTCGCTTCCTCCCGGATGTATGACAGGATACTCAGAGGCAAGGGCAACTGAGCGCTTTATCCGGTTCTTCCTCCGTATTCCTGAAAATGCGGAGAAAGTGCGGGAGTATATGGCTGCGGCTCTATCGTAAAGCTTGATAACTGTAAAGGAGGAAAAAAATATGAAGAAGATACTGTTTTGTGCGATTTGCCTGGTAATGGCTCTCTGCTGCCTCGTCGGCTGCGGAAGCGGCGATGTTGCCGGGAAGTATGAATGTGCCGAGTATAACGACGGAAAGACCACCTATACGGACGTCGCCAAGGGAATCCCGATACACGCATTTTTCCGTATGGAGATCAAGGAAGACGGCAAGGCTGTTTTCTACAGCTTCTCCGGCAAAGAGGAAATGGACAAGGAAGAGTTTGAATGGAAGAAGGACGGAGATAAAATAATTTTCACACAGCCTGACAAGAAAAATTCAGAAGAAGAAGAAGGAACTATCGACGGCGATACTCTGACCCTCACCATCACCGAGGACGGCATTACTCAGAAGGCTGTATTGAAGAAGGTAGACAGCTTCTCCAAGTACGATATCCAGGAGATCATGAAGAGCGTTGCCGAGGCTGCAAAAGCCGAGGATTAAGCCTGTCTCCGGGCTGTTGACCGAATATCATCTTAAAGTGCAGGACCGTATACCCCCTCTAGCCGCAGCAAGGGGATATACGGTCTTTTTGTTCTGCCTGTTCCAAACACTTTCGCCCCGGTGCAGAGCAGCGGGGCGATGATTATCTTTATACCTGTCAGTCGGGGTATTTTTCGAGGATGTCGATACATTCCTCTACCAGAGCGTTAGCGCGGGAGAGGGTCTCCTCTACGGTCTTGCCGTCGATGGTGACCATTACCTCCTTGGCCTGATTTAGAGCCTCCTTGCCGACCTCGGTCTGATGATGATACATACTGTCGAGGCGCTGCAGAGCCTTGACCTCCAGATCCTGATAAACGTTTTTGATATCGTTGACGATGTTTATCCTGATCTCGTCATAGTTCTCAAGAGCGATGTCGATGATGTTGGTCTGCATCTTCTTTTTAAGGATGAGGCTGAAGACGCTCATTGTGGCAGGCGGGAAGGTCTCGCTGGTGCCGAAGAGCTTAACGCTCATTACAGAGCGGGTGACATTAGTATTCATCGAGCGCATAAGGCGGCCGGTATCTGCGGCCTGAGCGCTGTTGGAGAGCTCCTGGAGGCCCAGCTTTCTTGCCAGCTCGCGGCTGGTGTTTGCAACGAACTGATTGATCTTGCTGCGGTGACATTCGATACAGGTGCGATAAGCCTCTCCGACCTTTTCCATAAGGTAGGAGTAGAAATACTTTTCTATATCCTCCTGGGCGTAGATATCCTCGCCGTTTTCGTCCTTTTTGCGGCATTCAAGCATACTCTGCCTGAGCTTGGCGAAGAACTCGTACATCCATTTCTCGGCTTCCTGCTGCATTTCGGTTATATTCAGATGCAGCTTGGGCTTGGCCTCTGCCAGAGCCTCTGCCAGTTGTTCGCACTGTGCGTCGAAGTCCCTGGTCTTGTTTTCAAGGACTTTCTGATCCATCTCGGCCATATCCATGAACATCCTGATCTTGGAATAGGTCTCGCCGACCATATTCTCCACCATTGTGAACACGCGTTTTGTCCGGATGACATCCTTCTGCATTATGATATCCCGCTTCAGGCTCAGCTCGAACTGGAGGAACTGTGTCTCATAGAATTCGCGGCTGCCCTTATCAGCGGGGCGCTGACCGCCGGTCTTTCTCTGATACTCGTCGTATCCGCTGATACCGTAGACTATTGCGTTGGGGACGATCTGTTCGGAGATTCGGGTGAACCTGCGCATTATCTTATCGACATCCTGCCTGTTGTTCAGCGCATCCATCATATTGACCAGGACATAGAGCATACCGAAGCGCTGGGGCTGGATATGCGAAGCGAGATAGACCTGCTCGGTCTCCGAGAAGGGGAGCAGGGAAGAGGTAGCATACATTATCGCGTCGGCATTGACGAGATATTCCGTGACCTGCTTGTCGAGGTCTTCGAGATCGGCAAGGCCGGGGGTATCGACTATACGCATCTCTTTAAGTATCTGGGCGTTGTCCTTGATATCGAGATAGGCGATCTTTGAGGGATAGAGGCGCATCTTGATCTTCAGCCTGTCGCGGGTGATGTCTTTGAAGGTCAGGATCCTTCTGTCGCCGTTTTCCAGGACAGCCTCTACCTTCGGGATCTCGCCGTAGGAGATCTCGTTGATGGTATAGGTCTCCGGGGAGACATTCGAGGGAGCCAGCTCCTTACCCAGCAGGGCATTGATTATCGTGCTCTTGCCGCGCTTGAACTCTCCGAGTATGACCAGGGTAAAGGGCTCGGAGGAGCGCTTTTCGATCATAGCGTCCCAGCTTCTGAGCTCTTCCATAAAATCGCTGCCGAGTATCTCTCCGAGGTCCCGGTCGTTCATGACAGCGCGCATCTTGGAGCGTATTGTCTCGATATCGTCGGCTGCGGAGCGGTTATTGTAAATATCCATTACTGCTGCCCTCCTGTCCCGAGGAGAATAGCTGCGCGGACATCGCATCCCTGGCTGGTGATCTTCTGGGAAGAGGGTTTGCCCTCGAGATCGTTCCGCCAGCTAAAGAGGGATTCGCAGTTAAGGAACTCGTTTGAAGCGAGGATACGCTTTTCAAGCTCTGTAAGAGCCGGGTCGATGCGGAGCGCTCTGGCGTTCTGCGAAGAGAAGACCTGTGTCAGAGATGTCAGCTTCTGGGGGTCGAGGTTCTCGGCCTGTCTCCCGTAGAAATCGACAAAGCCTTTATTATAGAGCGAGCAGAGTATCTCGCAGAATCGCCCCGGCTCTTCGAGGCAGATCATTCCGGCTCTGTCGGCGGTAACGTCGGCATATTTGACCCATTCGATCAGCGAGCAGACAAGCTGGTTGCTGACAGCGCTCTTATTGGAGCGCTCGACGGGGATATAAACGTTCCTGTTATAGTTGAGATAGGTGAACGCCCAGTTAAAGGCGGCGTGGTTATTCTGCAATCTGCCGCATTCGCAGCCGATCAGCAATGTCAGCTCGTCCTTGGTGCATCTGTGTACCAGCCATTCGGTGAGGACGATGCAGGGGTCGATAAGGTCGCTGGTTATGGAATAGATCAGCGGCTTATCTATATCGTTTCTTACGAACACTATCGGGAGATTGAGCTCCAGCCTCTCCGCACATTTCTTGACTATATTATAGATCTCGGGATATTTCAGCGCTCCGGCCTGGTCGCATTTCATGAAAAGGTGTTTGGCTTCCGAGGAAATATCCGTGGAATTTATCGACTTTGCCAGCTTTCCCCAGCCGCCGAGGCCCATTATTTTCTGCCTTACGGCGAAATCCGATTCAAAGGCGTAGTCCAACTGGCCGTCTACCATGTGATTCTGGAAAGAGCGTGTATATGCGTTAAGGTATGAGCGAAATCCCGTATCTATCTGCAGCAGAGGATTAGTGTTCTCTAAAGACTCACTCATCAGGGTACCTCCTATGGTTTTTTTGCATTACGGGCAGGGGCCTCTTTTAAGAAGCTGAAGCTGTATCCGTATTTTCAGAGAGTGCCTTTCTCAGCGCATAGGCATCGGAAACGATAGCGCTGGCTGCCTCGGCGATACCGTGCAGGCGCTCCATCTCCTTCTCGGAAAGCTCGTTCTTCTCTGTTTTGAGCGCATTGAGGTTATCGAGGGTCTCCTGAGTGTCGCGCAGGATTATCTCGGTCTCGCTCTCGATCTTGCTCTTGAGGCCTTCAAACGCTGAGAATACCTGGCGGCGCACAGACTCGGTAAAGTCGTTATTGATGCGCATCTCGTGAAACTGCTTTCTGACCTGATTCTTGAAGTTCGTCTTATATTTGTCAATTCTTTCGTTAGTCAGGAACTTATCTATCGAGAGCCCTGCGACAAATGTTCCGCCGAGACCCGAAGCGGCCATGATGACCAATGCCACCGGCCATGCGGGAGAGAGGCTCAGGAAGGTAGTGAAGAATATCGCCGAGAAGCTGGCAAAGCCTGTGCCGAAGCCCAGCAGTGCGCCCTTGAGGCCGGCCTCGCGGAAGCCGAGGAAGGCTGCTCCGAAGCCAAAGGAGCCCAGCGCTGCGCCGATGCCCTTGTCGATACCGCTGCCGTTGCGGGAGACTCTGTCGGAGAGGGTGAACATTTCCTGGATCCTTGAAACAGACTCAAAGAACTCATCCTCGAAGCCCTGCAATCTGTCGGCCTCGACGCTGATAGCGATATTGATGGCGTTCTGTATCTGTTCGCAGATAAGGGAGGCTCTTACCTCGATCGACTCTCTGATCTTATCAGTCAGCTTGGCGGAAACGACCTTGAGCTGATCCTTCTTGAAGTCGTCGGAGGACATCTGGAAGTTGTCGATAACTTCCATAGCGGCCTTTTCGATATTGTTCCAATAGCTGTCCAGAACAGGCTTCAGGTCGGCAAAAACGTGGTTAGCCGATTCATTGATCTTAACGAACTCCTGCCTCTTCTTGTTTCTGATATCGTCGATCTCGCTGATCGCCTTATCGTATTTCTCCATAAATTCGTCGTTTGCCATCATAAGGGCATTTTCCTGCATAACGACCGAGCGGAGTATTTCTGTTCCGGAATTGGTTATCTTGTTTGTAAGGATCTGCAGGGCGATAACGCCTCGCTCTTTGGTGAGGATAGTTTCGAGAGCCTTTTCAAACTCAGGGAAATTGGAATCCTGGAGGAGGCCCGGGTCTTCGATCTTTTTGGCTGTCAGGGCGCGTTTAGCATACACTCCGATAACTCTCGGAGTGCCGATCTTTCTCTTATATGCTGCGAACTCGCGGCTGTCCTCGCCCATTACCATCTTGGCCTTATCCATAACGTACTTGGTTATGCGGCTCCTGACGGTCTCGACTATTTTATTCTCGTCTTCTGTTGAGAAGGTGCCGAAGCAGTTTACGACGAAGATGATCCTGCCGACGTCGGAGGTCAGCATCTTCTTCTCGAGAAAGTCCTTTTCAAACTGAGAGAAGGGCGAATTTGCGCTGATAACGAACACGGCGGCGTCGATCTTCGGGAGGATCGAGAGGGTGACATTGGTCATCTGCTCGTCGTCGTTGAGACCGGGGGTGTCGATGATATCGACATTATTGCGGCAGAAAGCGGTGTCGTAATAGACAGTAGCTTCCTTTACGGTCTCGGCTTTTTCCTCGGCCTCGGCAGTCAGTTTGGTGACATAATTCTCCAGTTGGTCGATATCGACGCGCTCGCTGCGGCCGTCCTTATATTCAACCTGGACATAAGGCTCCTGGCTGTATGTTACGCGGTTGAGGGTAGCCGTTGCGGGAAGAACGTCTGCGGGGAGGACTTCCTGCCCGAGCAGGGCGTTTATCAGCGTAGACTTTCCGCGCTTGAACTCTCCGACGATCGCGACCTCGAAGTGATCCGTTTCGGATTTCTCGATGGTCTCCCGGATCGAGTTCGCGGTATTGACGAGTGAGATCTCTTCGCTGAGCCCAAGAAGGCTCCGAAGGTTCTTGTTAAGAGTCTGTACGGTGTCCCGATAGCCGGCATAGCTGCCGTAATCAAATTGCTTTTCCATTTCAGACCTCCATTGATAAGATTTCCGCCTATATGAACTATACATATTTTCAGCATTATACACTTTAAATTATATCACAACCCCTCTGAATTTGTCAACATTTTGTACTAAAAAACCGTAAAAAAAGCTCTTTTGCACAAAATGTAGGGGGGCTGCTTGTGCATAACGCTAAATGGCGGAAATGAGAAGCCGGAGCAGAAGTTTCAGAGAGTCTTGAAGAGCCTATAAACGCAGAGAAGGGTATCCCTCTGTCGGCCGGAGGGATACCCTATTTACACAATTTCGCCCCGCTGTTCTGCAGCGGGGCGATGAAAGTTCAGGATAATGATTTTTGCTCGGTGATGTATGGATACTATCAATCCTCGCCCAGTTTCAGCGCCTGGGAGATCTTGATCTTCGAGATCAGTCTGCCGAGGACCAGGAAGCCTGTCAGCAGCATGAGCCCGATGATGATATAGAGCTTGAGATAATCGCTTCTGAGGGGGACTACCGTGAAGCCCGGGACCTGCTCGCTGGCTGAATAGAGGGACTGGAAGAGCGGCACGAAGAGATCGCTGGCGCCGCCGCCTACGAAGATCGCTGCGAAGATCGCTGCTCCCGAGACGAGGAGCTGTTCATAGACGATCATTGCTATGATCTCGCCGTAGGTCATACCCATAGCTCTCAGTATACCGAACTGGAGAGTTCTCGATCTGATGGAGAGTATCCAGTAGATCAGGAAGCCGATGATACACATTATCATTATGATGATGAATCCGAGGGTCAGCGCTCCGTTCATACCCTGGAGCATCGGGTCGGTCTTTTCGGAGATTATCTTCTGGCTCTTGACGTTAAGGGATGTAGGCTTGATTCCGGCGGCGGAGATCGAGTTATAGAGGTCTTCGGTCTTAGTGCCGTCCTTGAGCTTCATCCATACCTGATAGGGCTCAACTGAGGTCTGCACTCTTACATAGTCGTAATCCATGATGGCGAAGTCGATATAGCTGCCGTCTGAGGCCTTGTCGTAGGGGTTCAGGGAAGGCCAGTAATCGACGAATGCCAGGATAGTCGTCTCAAAGGAAGAATTGCCGCCCCAGGTACAGCTTACGACATCTCCCAGCTCCAGTCCGTACTTATCCTTGAAGGAAGAGGAGAGGATGACACCGGCGTTGAAGTTGCTGAGGGCATTGAGATACTTATTGATATGTGCGGGCAGCAGTCTGTCGGTCGACCAGCAGACCTGTGCGAAATCGCTGGGGATGACAGTCATGAGCTTGACCTTGTCGGTATGGTCGGATATGCCTCCGGACTGGCCGTAATCTGCATTTGCGCGGTTCTTTCTGCTGCTGCTTTCCTTGACGGTGGAAACGACCTTCATCTTATCCGATCTGATCGTAACATCGCTCTTTACGAAGACCTTGGTCGCCTTCTCGACACCTTCGAGGTTCTCGAAGCGCTCGAAGGTCGGCTCGATATAATCGACACTCTGTTTTGTATCGGTCTCCTCCTCTTCCTCGCTGCTGGAGGAGGGGATAGCTGTGGTCAGCGAGCCTGATACGCGCCCGCCGTTGCTGTTCCCGCCGGAGCCGGAGCTGCGGTTGCTCTGCCATTTCTCGGTCAGTGTAGCATCCGCGCCGACAGCGTAGGATACCCGCTCTTCTGCGTTGCGGTTTAGTGCGCGGGCGGTGTTGGCGAAGAATATACCCAGCGATACAGTCATGATGAGGAATATCATCAGGAAGCGCTCTCTTCCGTTTGCGCAGCGCCCGATATTATTCAGCGAAACGTGGGCAGCAGGAGACCATACCCTCTTTCCGAGACGGGTTATGATACGGATGAGCATGGGGTATATCCTTATGAAGAAGAGGCCGCAGCCCATGATGAATGCTGTCGAAGCGACGAACATCAGCGGGTTGACTGTCGCGGTAGTGTCAGTAAGGCCTTCGTTTATCAGCTTTTTCTGCTGGTCGTTGTAATAGAACAGCCAGCCGAGGGAGCCGCCGATGAGGATAAAGTCCAGGCAGAGCTTTTCCCAGAGCGGGAACTTTCTCTTCTTGGCCTTGGATTGTTTATGCTCGACGATAGTGGTTTTTGTCGCAGGGACGATAGGCACCATAGTCGTGATAAAGAACACGGCGACGGCTATGAGGGCATATACAAAGGCTTCGATTGTCAGGGAGATAGGCAGCGACTTTCTGTTTACGAACTCCAGGAAGCCGTTGGAAGCTCCGAGGACACGGCAGAGAGTCATGCCTGCGAAAGGCCCGATGACTGCTGTCAGGACTCCGAGTATCAGGGATTCGAGAGCATAGATGGCCATGACCTGAAGTCTGCTGGCGCCTCGGCTCTTGAATACGGCGATCTCGTTCTTTTCCTGCTCGACATTGAGCTGAGAAACCATGAACAGATATACAAGTATCATCATGATGACAGGTATCTGCACCAGCCAGAGGATGAGCCTGAGCCTGTCGGCTCTTGCGCCGTAATCTCTGAGGATATCGACTACAGGCAGGCTGAAGGAGACCTTAGCCTTGCTGTATTCCTGAGCCTGTTTATCGCAGGTCTCGAGTATCCCGGAGACATTGTTCATATCCAGCTTGGTATAATCCATGGAGAAGCGTCTCGACACCTGCGAGAGGGCTATGGCGCCTGTATCCAGGGCTTTTCCGTTCATAGTGTCGTAGTCCATGAACAGGGTGCTGACATATTCTCCGTCCAGCCCTTCAGACCAATAGGAATCGGCTGCATCCTCCGAGAGGGTGAACACTCCGACGACTTCGATCTTTACAGAGGAGTCAGGGGAGAATACATTGGCTGTCTCGTAAACGACATTGGGGGTAAGTCTTGTTGCCTGGAGAGATTTCTCGGTAGCGATGACTTCAAAGACTCCGTCGTTTCTCTGGCCGGGCTCAAACATACGGCCCTGGGTCAGCTTGATATGGCCGTCGATCCCGCTCATAGCGCCGAGTGTGTATCTCGGGGGAGATTCGCCGTCGTCGAGGGAGGCGGTCTTGATATACATATAGGCATCGCCCAGGAATGTCTTTTCGTTGACAGTCGGGCAATCCAGCTCATCGTATTTCTCGTTGATGAGCTTTATGGTCTTTTCAGCGTCCTCGCGCCTGTCTGCGGCGGAGAGGTCGTTCTTGATATTATGCTTTGCGCTGTAAACGCCGGGAAAAATATCGTTCTCGAGCTGGAACTCCTCCATATCCTTTACCAGCATACGCTGAAGGGAGGCGTTCATATAGATCGGGATAGTGCTCATCATAGCGCTGGCCATAATAAAGCCGATCAGCAGGCAAAGCACCATCCATTTGGTGTTCCGCATCTTGCGGAATAGCAAAGTAAGCATAGCCTTTTTATCCTTCCGTCAAAGCGTTATCTGATAACTATTTCGTCTCCTACATTGAGCCCCGATTTGATCTCGGACTGCGAGACCGTTTTGAGCCCTATCTCGACCGGGACTGCGACTTTTTCATCGTTCTTGAGGACATAAACGACCTGTTTGCCGTCAACGGTCTTGATAAGGTTGTTGGAGATGACGATAGCGTCCTTGACGCTTTCCTGGATAAGTATGCAGTCTGCAAGCTGGCCTACCGACTCCGGCGGTATATCTTCGGTAAAGCGGACATAGAAGGTATCGGCTGCATAATCTATGCCGGTATCGTCGGCCTTTTCGTGGTCATCGGCGTGCTCGCGCTTATAATCCCGCAGAGCCGAGGGGGTCATAAAGACCTCTCCGCCGTATTCCTGGTCACCGATCTTGACGGTCAGCTTTGTCCCGACGGTGAAAGCAGAGCCGTCTGAGGGCTTGGTCGGGATATAGAAGCCTGTTGTGTCGATAACGGTAGCGATCTTCTGCCCGGTGCTGACACCGTCTCCGACTCTGACATCGGAGATCTGGGAGATAGTCCCGTCAACGGGAGATCTGAGGACAGCATCCTTTTTGCGCTGATAGAGCTTTTCCAGCTCATTGTCGATAAGCTCGACCTCGACTCCTGCGCGATCGATCTCGGCCTGAGTGCCTTTTCTCTGGATGATTATGGAAACACCGAGCTCTGCACGTTTTTTATAGAGCTCCTTTTCGGTTATCTGGTAGTCGATATCGGAGGTGTCG
This sequence comes from uncultured Clostridia bacterium, assembly GCA_946545645.1. Classification (GTDB taxonomy): domain Bacteria; phylum Bacillota; class Clostridia; order Oscillospirales; family Ruminococcaceae; genus FB2012. Next base: position 14,699 of record CAMNNQ010000061.1, read on the forward strand.
ATCTCGCAGATAGGGTCGCCTTTCTTTACGGAGTCTCCGGTATGGACATAGAATTTGCTTATCGTGCCGCCCTGCTTTTCGTATGTCAGGGTGTACTGCTTCTCAGCGGTAACTGTGCCGGAGCATACGAGCCTCTTTTCCAGATCCTTCTTGGAAACAGTTACAGTTGAATATTTTACCTCGCTCGCCTTAACGACGGGAGGCGCCAGGACTTCTTCCTCATCGGGTAAGAGGTAGCAGCCTGAAAGAGAGGCCGAGATCATTATAGCTGCCAGCGCTGCGGCAGCCTTGCTGCGGGATCTTTTCATAATTTACTTTCCTTTCAAACGGTTATAATATTCTCATATCACTTATCTCATATCATATATCACCGGTGCCGGGGATTGTCAGTGTTACTTGTTAAGACTATCCTCGAAACTGTAATATACCCACTTGTACTTGTCTGCATGATCGCTGGGGGATTTAAGACGGAGTTGAGGATTGTATCCAAGTTCCCTCATCTTGCTGATAGTTATCCGATCAGTGTATGCAATACCCATATCATAATCCACTGTGCCTGACTTTTCTGCGACGATAGAAAGAAGGGTTACGCCGTCTGATAAATCTTTACAGGACGGTTCAATTAAAAACCCGTAATCAAACCAATAGTCAAGGTCTTGTATGGAGAGAGCAGTGTAAGTTCCATACTGAATGGCTGTGATATAATTTCCAGCCATAATTTGCATCGTTGCCGTAATCAAAAAAACTTGGTTTAAGTTTCTCCCAACCACCGCTCCATCCGTTAAGATTGCCGCCCTTTACTCTTGCGGCATATATCCTTTTAAGGCCGTTAAGAGTAATCGCATCATTGTAAAGATGTCTTATCTTTACCCCGGAATATTCGGCAGGAGTCCGGCTCATTGCATCTATCACCCTGCATCCCCCCACATAGATGCCCGTATGGAAATCTCCGTTAAAATACTCATAGACGACAATATCTCCGAGTTCAACCTCGTAAATCGGGATTTTTGTTCCACAGGTCGCCTGACCGGATGAGGATGCGGGAATGTTTATTCCTGACTGATGGTAGAGATACCATACAAGACCGGAACAGTCAAAGCCTGCGTGGGACCTGCCACCTGCCACATAAGGCACGCCTGCTTCCCAATATGCACGGGGCACTACCTCGCACTTACCAAAAGAAGTCTGGTTTGTCTTCACGGCAGAATATTCAGAGGTGTAGTATTTGTCTGTGGACGGTGCTGCAACAGGAACTTCCTTTGCAATAACAGCAAGGGCAGTGACTATGATCTTCTTTATTATCGTGATTCTATCCTTTGTTTTTGGCGAGAGCTTTTCTCTCTTCCGGTATCATATCTCAATATACTGTATATCTGTTTAATTAAATTATAGCACTTCTATTCTATTATATCAAAGAGCTTTGGATTTTTCTATGTATGAAATTACGAAATTTTAATATAAAAACTGTAAAATATAACTAACCGGCAGGGCTTGTCAAGTCATATCTGCAAATAGATTGAATAATTATTGTCATTGGCTGTTTATCGGTTATGTGAAATAATGCTATTGACAAGGGGGAGCGAATTAGTGTAGAATTATAGTGGTGCTTTATAAAATATAAGGTGTCGCAGATCGGGATCACGTTGAGTTCGTAAAGGAGCGGTGTTACAGGATGGACGATGTCGCGCGACCGTGGCTGGGTGTCATTATCCTTGTTTTTCTTACCTTGCTTACAGGCTATCTTACCGCCTGCGAGAAGGCTGTCGGAGAGATCAAAGAGAGCGAGGAGGAGAAGCTCTATTCTCAGGGAAGAAGAGGGCGTGTCCTCAAAAAGCTGAGGAGCAATACCGCAAGGCTGGATACATCTGTCCTGCTGCTGAGAGCCCTGCTGGGAATGGCGGTCTCGGCTTCGGCTGTGGTCTGCTTCTTCAAGCCGCTGGACGGCCTGCTGGGCGGAGGGCTCCCGATGCGCCTGCTGACAGTGTTCATCGTCATAAGCCTTTCGGCGCTGGTGGTCTGCACCTTCGGCGCTGTGCTCCCGGAGAAGCTCTGTGTCGCCGGGAGGATAGGCAGCCGCTTCGCTCTGAATAACAGCATCATCCTCTATATCGCGCTGAAAGCTGTTATCCCTATGGAGAAGGCTGTATCGTTCTTTTCCTTCGTTATTCTCAGGCTGATGGGAGTCAAGCGCTCCGAGCTCAGAGAGAAGGTAACAGAAGAAGAGATACTTATGATGGTCGATCAGAGCAACGAGACCGGAGGCATCGAGGAATCACAGGCCGAAATGATCTCAAACATCTTTGAGTTCGACGATCTTGAAGTCCGGGAGATAATGACTCACCGGACAGAGATCGCTGCCCTCCCGCAGGACGCTACTGTCCGCGAGGCAGCAGATCTTGTTATAAACGAGGGCTTCTCCCGCCTGCCGGTCTATGAGGGCAGTGTCGATAATATCACAGGAACAGTTTTCGCCAAGGACCTCCTCCGGGAGGCTGTCAGCGGAGAGGGGACGGATAAGCCGATAAAAGACCTTATCCGCGAGATAAAATATATCCCCGAGAACTACCGCTGCGATACTCTGATGGAGGAATTCACCTCCCAGAAAACACAGATAGCCGTCGTTGTCGATGAATACGGCGGGACAGCAGGCATCGTTACGATGGAAGACCTGCTGGAAGCCATTGTGGGCTCCATACAGGATGAATACGACAACGAGATCCCCGATATCCAGGAGATAACCCCCAATACCTTTGACATAATGGGCAAGGCCGATCTGGATGAGGTAATGGAAACGCTGGGCACAGAGCCCCCCGAGGGCTGTATCCACGAGACGGTCGGAGGCTTCTTCACCGAGCAGCTCGGGCATATCCCGGAACCGGGAGAGTCTGCATCGGTAAGATGGGGAAATGTTGAATTTACAGTTATCCGCGCTGAGGGCAAGGCTATAGAAAAGCTCCGGGCGGTAATAGATAAGGCTGAGAAGCCGGAGAAGGAGAACGAATGAAAAAACTCATAACAGCGCTTGCCGCCGCGCTTGTCTTTGCGGCGATGACGGCCTGTTCCCTGGGAGACAGCGACAGCGGAGACTTCCTGCCGTTCACTGTTTCGCAGACAGAGACAAAGACCACCAAAAAGGAAAAGGCTCCTGATATATCCGAGAAGGTCGAAGGGGTCGAGCTGCCCTTTGCTGCGGAATACTATCTCTCCGGCTGCCGAAAGGAATTTACTACCGCCTGCAAGGCTATTGTCAAGGGCGCAGCAGATGGAGAGAAAAAAATAGACCTGACAGGTCTCGGGATAAGCTCCGACGAGCTAGCGGATATTGTTACGCTGACTATCTCCTGTGTTCCGGATATCGCTACGATAGACAGCGAATACGGATATTCCTCCGACTCCGAGGGAAATGTTACGGAATGCCGGCTGAAATATATTTACGGCGAATCGGAGCGCAAGCAGAAGCGCTCGGAGCTGGATGAAGCCGCAGATATGATAATCGGTTCTTATGCCGATTCCGATTTATATACTATGCTCATCGGTTTCCACGATGCAATTATCCGTAAATGCACCTATACCGATAAGGCGGAGAGCCCCTATTCGGCTTATGGCTGCCTTGTTGAGGGAGAAGCGGTCTGCGAGGGCTATTCCAAGGCCTTTCTCCTGCTCTGCCAGAAGGCTGGTATAGATTGCATATCCGTTTTCGGCTCGACTACAGAGTCGGATAAGGCAACTACTTCCCATATCTGGAACAAGGTAAGGATAGACGGCGAGTGGTATAATGTGGATGTCACCTGGGATGACCCTGTGACCGAGCTGGGAGACAACTATCTCCGCCACGATTACTTTATGGTGCCGGATGAGCTCATCCGGCGGGACCACACCTTCGAGGAAAACGGGATAATGAAATATCCGGCTGCCAATGCGGTCGAATATAACTATTTCAGGATGTCCGGGCTGCTGATAGAGGACCCTGCCGAGGCCGAGAGCATGATCCTTCACGAAGTCTGCGCAAGGGCGGAGAAGAACGACACCTTTGTTCAGGTAAGATGCGCCGACAGCGAGATATATAAGGCTGTTACCGACAGTCTTTTTGCACAGGATGCCAGCGAGATCTTCTCCATTCTCAGCAAAGCGGCTGCCCAGACCGGAGCGCCTATCAATGTTTACACATATTCTGTATCCAGAAACGAGAATGCCGGGACGATAACTCTCATTATCGAGTATTACTGACTTTTGTTTAAGGCAACATCGCACGACCCGCGGCTAACGCCTCTGCACATCATCTGCCGTGTCAAGCCTGCTTGACGACCGGCTTATCCGTCATGATCACCAACGTCAT
>CAMNNQ010000062.1 GCA_946545645.1 uncultured Clostridia bacterium
TTTACAATATACCAGCCGGCTCTTCCGAGCTTTTCGTCTATTTTTACACGGGCTTTTTCTTCCGGAGTCATAATCATGCCACCTTTCATACATACTACTTTAATTATATCATAGATTACAAAAAAACACAATAGTTTCCGTTATATGATTTTACTTGTTCAACTCCAAAATCTTCTCTACCGCATTTTTAACATCTTCCTCCCTCACCCCCATCCTCTCCATCAACAACTCAACAGCATCCATAGGGTCATCAATCTCCACCTTACCAGCCTTCACCATATCCAGCAGGTCGATCATATTAGCCGACATCTCATTTGCATCGGTGATAACGGTCGGCATCTGCTCATCAGTATTAAACTCGCTGTGCAGGTCACGCAGTATCTGATTGAAACGTTCCGTAATGCGATATCGCAGGAACTCGTCCTCATCGACCTTTGTTTCGTTTATGTACTTCATCGCATCATCATAGCCTTCGGGCTGGCCTGCTGCCGCATAATTCTCCACACCTCGCTGCACAACTGCGGTGAGGTTATTTATTGTGTTGATCGACTTGGCGGCAAGCTGACGGATATAAATATCAATGGCATTTATCAGATTGCTGAACTCCCCATGCTCAATAAGACGGCTTAAAAGCTCATTATCCTGCCGCTTGGCGAGCAGCACCTCTATAGCCTTATCGGTCAAACCGAGCTGTTTCAATTCGATGTTCTTCGTGATACGACTCTCCGTGAAACCAAGAAGAAAGTCGGTCGGCACATCGAAGAACCTGGCAAGATCAATGATACGGCTGTACCCCACGTCTCTGCCGTTGTCGTTTTCGAGACCGTTCAGCACAGCTTCTGAAATGCCCGTTGCCTGTGCAAGCTGCTTGGTGGTCATGTGACGCTCCACACGCAGATCTTTGATCTTTTCGCCCATAGTAGTTTTCATATTATCACTCCTGTCCGTTGGTAAATCTATATAGATATATTATAGCACATTTCTCAAGATTTGCGGTATCATTTTTTGGACAGTTAGCGTATTAATCGTATTTACTGTACATATTATCGTACACATAATTCCGCTATCATTATGATCATCGTTAATTCCATATATGAAATTTTCCGAGCCAATCAGCAAAATTTTTCGGATTATGGAACATACGGCACGAGCCTGATTTCTGTGATATTATTATTACAGAGGGCAGCATTATCGTCATTAGCCCTCAATAGAAAGACAAAGGAGAGATGAGACATGGCAAACAAAATCATTAGGGAAGAACTCAAAGCGAGGAGTGTCCGCCATTGGGAGCTTGCACATGAGCTCAGTATTTCCGAGCAGACACTTGTTAGGTGGCTTCGCTTTGAGATGAGTGACGACCGTCAGCTCGATATGCTGATGAAGATCGAGGAGATAGCAAAACGAAAGGAGAGGTCGCTTGAAACTGAACGAAAAGAATGAACTTATTTTGCCGGTCGCAGAGCTGCTGCGGCAGCTGATACCTGTTGATGAGATCATTCCTGCAAAAGGCGAGGAAAAGCCTGCAATGCCCGAACTATTGACTATCAAGGAGTGTGCTGGTCTTGTCCCCGGGCTCTCGGAGCATACAGTCAGGCAGCTTGTGAAGCGTGGCGAGGTCGCATATATGCGCAGCAGTGCAGGCAAGCGAGGGAAGATACTTGTGTATAAATCGAGCCTGCTGAAATATTTGGGCGAAACAAGCTGACGGCAAAACAACAGCCCTATTGGGCAAGGCAATCATAAACGTGCAAATGTGATTTTTGGAATACTTGTTTGCACCGGAGTAAGCAAGTATAGAAAGAGCCGTATTCCTCGGCTCTTTCAGCCAAATCGGAGCATCACCCCCTCCGATTTGGCCGTTAAGGGAACCCGACGCCCTTAACAAATATCCCCTCATTCGAGGGGAATAGATAAACAGAAAAAAGTATAAGGAGAGATGAAAATGGCAAGAAAATATAAACAAGTCCACCGCAAGGAGATAGATTTTTCGCTTGAAGATTGGGCAAAGGTCGAACGCAGGGCTGCGGCTTGCGGAATGAAAACCGGCACATATCTAAGGCATATCGCTCTGACAGGCAGCGTCAAGACATTTGATTTGAAAGGCGTGGCTCCGTTGATAAACGGCATGAGAACGATATCGAATAACATCAACCAGATTGCTCACAAAGCTAACGAAACGAACAGCATTTATGCAGAGGATATGCAAAGGATAAAGGCGGCACAGGACGATCTTAGCAGCATACTCACGAAATTCATTTGCAATTCAGAGTGGAATGATGTGTAGGGGTAATCATTAGATATAAAAGAACAAAAGAATTCAGACCCGACATCTTTGTAATAAAAAGTTTTCAATTCGCTTTATTGCTTTACAACGCGAAATGGTGTATAATGATAATTACAGAGATGTCAAGGGTCTAATTATAGGAGGGGTTAGACATTGGCGAACATAAGAAAAAGAGGTAATACATATCAGATCAGGGTGTCGTGTGGTTACAAACTGAATGGCGAGCAAGTCGTGCAGACAATGAGTTGGAAACCGCCGGAGGGCATGACCGCAAAACAGGCAGAAAAGGAAGTTCAAAAGCAGGCGATCTTATTTGAGGAAAAGTGTCTAAGAGGGCAAGTCACAGCAAATGTTAAGTTTGAGGAATTTGCGGAGCAGTGGTTTGAGGAGTATGCGAGGCTGAACTTGCGGAGATCATCATTTGAAAGAATGCGTCAGGTGACACAGCGAGTATATCCTGCGTTCGGACATTTGCGGCTCGACAGGATAACAGGTCGGCAGATTCAGCAATTCATCAACGAGCTTGTGCTCAACGGCAAAAATATGCAGACGGGCAAGCCGCTTTCTCGCAAGACCGCTGTGCATCATTTGAGCTTTATTAGTGACGTTTTCAGCTACGCTGTGCGAATGGACATCGTGTCCGATAATCCTTGCAGGAAGGTCTATGTGCCGAAATGCGAGAAGAAGGAGAAGCAGATATACACGATTGAAGAGATTGGCAGGCTGTTTGAGCTGATTGAGAGCGAGCCGCTGAAATATCGAACGTTCTTCACATTGGCGATCTACAGCGGATTCCGTCGAGGTGAGCTGATGGGGCTTGAATGGAAAGATATCGACTTTGAAAGCGGCGTGGTCAGTGTCAGACGCACATCGAACTATACTGTAAAGACGGGCATTTACACCGACACCACAAAGACAAAAAGCTCACAGAGGTCTATGAAGCTGCCGCAGCTTGTGCTTGATATTCTGAAGGAGTACAAAGCGGAGCAGGACAACGAAAGGCAAAAGCTCGGCACAAAGTGGTTTGAATGCGACAGGCTTTTCGTTACGACTGACGGTCACCCGATGCACAACAATACGACCTACAACTGGCTGCGGAAGTTCTGCAAGAAAAATGATTTCCCGTTCCGGGATATTCACTCCCTGCGTCATTTCTATGCTTCGGCTCTCATCAACGAGGGCATAGATGTGGCGACTGTATCGAGTGCGTTAGGCCACTCTGCCATAAGTACCACGACCTCTATCTACTTGCATGCCTTCCAGGACGCAAACGCAAGAGCAAGCGAGGCGATAGCAAACGTCCTTGACTTTTCCAAAAAAGAAACTCCTCCGCCCGACCCGGACGGAAGAGAGAAGAAGATACAGCTTATCAGGACAAGTTACGGACAAAAAGCGTCCTCGGGGCAATAATGGACAGGTAATGGACAGGCGTTAGTTTAGGGAAAAGAAAAAAGCCCGTAAACTGCGTGTTTACGGACTCTTCTGCTGGTCGTGAGTGAAACCTGTCCTTCGGACAGCTTGGACTTTGAACCCACGGCCTCTACCACCCCAAAGCTTGCAAACCAATTTTGAACAAGCACTAAAAAGGGTGAAATATGCCTAAATGCGGCGTTTTGAACGAGCCTGCATTATCGATCATATCAAAATATATTGAAACGTTTGATGAGCGTGGTGCCCAAATGGTGCCCACGGTTTTTTTATGTCAAATAAAAAGTAAATAATTTCCTTCCAAAAGCCATAACAATTAAAGAAAAAAGGCAGCAAAAATGAATCGATACAAATTAAAAAGATTTGAAACAAAACTACATGATGACCTCTACTCTTTTTCGGTAGAGGCAGAGATATCAAAATGTTTCAGAGAAACCCATATTTGTTTGATACATAGCCGTTTGTAAAGCGAGATAATATTGGCTTTTTATATACTTTTATTTTCAATTAAGGCAACACCGCACAACCCGCGGCTTGCGCCTCTGCACGTCATCTGCTTGCATATTTCCCGTCATAGCACACAAATTTTCCTTGCCGGGC
>CAMNNQ010000063.1 GCA_946545645.1 uncultured Clostridia bacterium
TGGGCAGTCCCATTACAAATGCTGTCTTGGTAAGCGCGATCTCCCGCTCAACGTCCTTGTAGGTGTTCTTCTCGTTGTAGACCTTGACGATAAGCTCGTCGTCGTAGCGGTAGACCGATCCCTTTGCGCCCTTTCCGATACACTGGCAGCCCTCAACGCTTATGGTGCGGTACTCTCTGTACTTTGTCTTTGAGGAATCGAAGGTGCCCGGCCAGATGTAGCGGAGCTTTTCAAGGCTCTGCTCCTTGCGTTTTAACCAGGTGGCGCTCCTGTCCTCGCCGGGATAGTCGTTCTCAGTCTCGGAATCAACGATCATTGCCACTCTGTCTCCGAAGCGCTTTCTGATCTCGTCAAGCGTTCCGTCGGTGTCCTCAACTATATCGTGCAGAACTCCCGCTGCTATTATCTCCATGTCGTCCGTCATGGAGGACAGTATATTTGCCACCTCCAGCGGATGCAGGAAATGCGGATGCAGCTCCGACCGTCAGCGCCATTGCCGTAACGAAGGCTGCTGTGCGTTTCCATGTACGGTGTTTTCTAATAATCTTTTCCTCCAATAATATACTGATACTTTGCATTACCTGCTCTTTCTCCTGTTCATCACCGTGATGACTGCGGCTGCCGCGAGTGCAGCAGCTCCGAGACCTGCCGCAGCACCGGTGTTGGGGTTGCTTTCCGGCAAGGGCCGAGTCTCGGCGTTCTTTGTCCAGGTGGCGTAGATCTCAATATCGTCAGCGGGCATTCTTTCGGGGATAGGCTGTGACCAGCCTGCGAAGGTATAGCCGTCCTTGACGGGGTCGGCGGGAGGAGTGATCTCTTCGCCCCAGCGGAGTGTGATGTTCTTTATCACTCTGTTGTCGTCGTCAAGCAGGCTTACGGTGGCGTATTCATCCGATTCCGTATCGGCATTGACCCAGAACCAGTCGGAGACATATTCGCCGCTGCGGACGCGCACCTGATAGCTGCCTGCTTCCGAGAATGAAACAAGACCGTCCTCGGTGAGGGTGATGCCCTTGTCCTCACGGGCCTCCCAGGTGTATTTCACGTTGATCTCCCTGCCTGTTCCGTCGTAAGCACATACCATAAACCGTTTGTGCGAGGGATAGGTCTCGGAGCTTTCTTCCCATCCGTTATATGGAGGATAGGCTTCTCTCGGGCGCTCTATACGGTCGGGCTCGGCACCCACAAGACCGTTATAGCTGTAATTGATAATAAAGCGGGTGTTCTCGTCGGCCTCCGTATACGGTGTCGTTTCCGAGATTTCCGAAGGCTCGGAATCCCCGCCTGTTTCATACGCCCTAAGTGTTATCCAGTTTGAATATACATATTCATCCAGAATGTTTGTGGCTTTGACTCTCACATGGAACCAGCCCGACTTTGTGAAGGACACCATTCCTTTTTCGGTGATCGTGATACCGTCCTCCGGGAGCTCCTGTGCCTCCCAGACATATCCCTTGCATTTCACAGGGTATGAGGCGGATAAGAAATCAACCTCCCAGTGAGATTCCACGGGTCTCTCGGCCTCTCCCACATAGAATACAACGGGAAATCCCACGGGGCCATAAGGCTCATGAATGACCACTGACAGGTCGGCTCCCGGTATTTTTCTAAGTATCTTCTCTGCGGTGTTTTCGGCGAGCGTCCGCTTGCCCTTATCAAAGACAAGTACACTGTTGTTATATACCTCAAAGAAGACCTGGTTCGTCATGCCGCGCATACTTCTGTGATACCAATTGACAGTTTTCTCTTCCGTCTTTGCTGCTCTCGGATCGAAGCCTGTGAAGCCTGCGTAGTAATCGTTTCTGTAGGAACCGAAAGTGTGTACATCGGAGATCTTGTCGGAAACGGGGAAGAAGGAAGTGTAATCGGCAACAAAAGCCGAAGCGTCGATGTCCGTCTTTTTAAGATAATCAATGAACGTTATCCCGGGGTAACGTGAACGGTAATAATCGTATAAGGCCTTCATACTGCTGCTGCTTACGGCATTCTTGGCAATACTTGAGCTGATATCGTTTTTGCCCTTGTTGTATACGGAATCGGCAAAGTCTGATCCGGATCCGCGCTCCGGCTTGTAGGACGGCCTGATCTGACGCACTTTTTCTGCTACCGGTATGCATTCCGTACCCTTGTTTACGAACACGTTCCTGTCATGCAGTGCGTTGTACTTGAACGCGGTGTAATGGCTGACAACGCTCTTCTCGCTGGAGGCATCGAATATCTGATCGGTGATCTTTTCCAGCTCGTCGTCTATGGTGACGGTATCGGAAACGGTATTGAGGTATTCAAACTTATCAACTTCATTGAAGGCAGCCACCTGCTCATCTGTGAAAAGCGAGACCGTCTTGGCGGCTTCCAGGCACTGCTTGAGAACCGTGTAGGCATAGAAGTATTCAAGCATCACACGGTCAACATAAGGCTTGGCGGCATCATAGGCCTCGCCGCTGAACATTACATCTCCTGCGGCGTAATCGAACATCACCTGATAAAAGTCGCGCCCGTCAAAATCGGTAAAGGTATCTCCCGCAAGAGTATCGGCTATCTTCTGGATCGTTAATATCGGCTTGGAGGTATCGCTCCATGTGTTGCTCTTGCCGATAAGGCTTGCGATAGCCAAAGCTCTCTGCTCGGGAGTTTTTGACGAGTCTTTGTTCTTGGATTCGATCTGATCGGCGATTTCCCGAACAGAGCGGTGCAGATTGTCAAGCTCGGTGCCTAGGCCGTTCAGATAGGTCTGATTCTTGATCTTGTTGAGAACGATCTTTGTGCTCTTGTCAACACTCTTTTCGAGAGAATCAAGACGCTCGTTCATTTCCTGCCGCAGCTCTTTGATGCTCTTATTTATCTGTTCAAGCTTTGCGGGTGTCGAATTGAACAAAGGCTCAAACAGCGGGTCAAGCACCTTCGTCAAGGGGAACACCTGACTGAATGCCGCCATGCCGGTTTTCCAGACTGTTTTTACCGCAGGATTATAGTCAGCTGCAAAGGCCGTCACAGAGGGCTTTTCGGCAGCCACAGCTGCCGCCGCACCGAAGGCCATTGCTCCCGCAAGAATAAAGCTCAGGAGCCTGTGTCCTATCTTTGTTTTCATGCCGATTTTCTCCTTTGTTATTTAAATAAAAAAACGCTCCGCAGGCAAAGCTCTGCAGAGTGTGTTATAGATATTGAAAAAGGGCGCAGTTACCCTGCCTGTATGTCTGTTCATCTGCTTATTTGTCGAATTGTACAGGAAACGCATCGGTTCGTCAGCCCTTCCTTGGAGAGTTTACATGAAGTTTACTTTGCTATTATATCATAGGTCCCATAATATGTCAAGCGAAAGAAACAAATATGTATAAATTTCTTTTTTAAACAAAGGGCGGGGAATATCAATTCAGCCATCAAATTGTCAGCATTTGTTGTAAACAATAAAAAAGATCACCAAGCTTGTTGGTGATCTTCTCTGTTGTGTCTCGGAAAGGGATAAACAAATACCTCCTTCAAATTTGAAAGCCTGTTGATGTTTTTATGTTCAAACAACACCAGCAAATTTGAAAGGGAAAAGTGTTAACAACTGTTCATAACTATAAAAACACTAATATAATTGAAATAGCCGAGAATCCTCGCTCACGCCGCAGCGGACTACACTCCGCAGCAGATACGGAACCTTGTAAATCTGTGGTCATCGAAAGAGGACTAGCATATACTACAAGGAACTTTGAAATTGTGGCTGAAATCATCATATCCCGGTGTCCTGACACAAAAAGGGGCTGCTGAAGGGCTTACGGCGGAAGCGGGCATCCTCGCCGTTCGGTGAGAATGCCCGCTTCTGTGTACCGGATATTGCCGCACAATGCTGTGCCGGACTGTTATCAGGACTGACCGTTATCCGCCTGTGCCGGAACACCTCCTCGGATGATGCGGCGCAGCTTGAAGATATACACTCCGAAAAGGCCGGCGGCAAAGACTATCCCGGAGGGATATGCGATCTTTGCCGAAAGCCCGAAGCCCTCGTCCGCCATAAGGATATATGTCAGGCTCACCGCCGACATAAATGCGGCAGGCAGAGCAGTCAGCAGCGTGTAATAATATTTCTTCGCATTTTTGAGCAGATATGCCGTCGCCATCCACAGCGAGATCATTGCAAGGGTCTGGTTGCTCCAGGAAAAATACCTCCACAGCACGTTGAAGTCCAGCTGCGTCAGCACCGCACCGATGCCCAGCAGGGGAACGGTGATGATAAGGCGGTTCCTGATCTCCTTCTGTCTGAGACCGGTACATTCGGCAAGAATGAGCCTTGCACTTCTGAAGGCGGTGTCTCCCGAGGTGATAGGGCAGACCACCACGCCGATGATCGCCAGCACACCGCCGATGCCTCCCAGCATATTCTTGCAGATCTCATAGACCGTTCCGGACTGACCGTTACTGGTGATAGCCTCGTTCAGCAGCTCAGTGCCGCCGTAGAAAGCAACGCCTGCTGCTGCCCAGACAAGAGCTATCACCGACTCGATTATCATAGCTCCGTAGAAGACCTTTCTGCCATCCTTCTCACTGGTGATGCATTTTGACATCATCGGGGACTGTGTTGCGTGGAAGCCGGAGATCGCTCCGCAGGCCACTGTCACGAACATAAAGGGCCAGATAGGCAGGTCCTTGGGATGCAGGTCAGAAAGGGTTATCTCCGGGATAGTATATTCCGGCAGGAAGATCATCCCTCCGGCAATGCTCACCGCCATTATGATAAGTACAATTCCGAAGACCGGATACAGCCTTCCGATCACCTTGTCTATCGGCATAATAGTTGCCAGCAGATAGTAAACGATGATGATGACTATCCAGAAGCCCCTGGTGAGCGCATCCGGTGTAAGTCTTGCGATAAGCTCTGCGGGGCTGGTCACAAAGACCGTGCCCGTCAGCAGCAGGAGCAGCACCGAGAATGCCCGCATTATATACAGCGCAGGCTTTCCGAGATACTTTCCCGAGAGCTGGGCGATTGAAGCGCCCTTGTTCCTCTCCGAGATCATTCCACACATATAATCGTGGACCGCCCCACCGAGGATAGCTCCGAAAACTATCCAAAGAAACACCACCGGTCCGAAGCAGGCCCCCATAAGAGCGCCGAAGATCGGCCCTGTTCCGGCAATGTTCAGCAGCTGTATAAGCACGGCCTTCCAGGTCTTCACCGGCATATAGTCAACGCCGTCATTTTCGGACACTGCCGGGGTAACGCGGTCATCCGGGGCAAACACCTTTTCGGTGAGCCTGCCGTAAACGATGAACCCGATAAGCAGCACCGCAAGTGCTGAGATGAATGAGATCATATACTCGCTCCCTTTAATAATATGACTGTCCAGCTGAAACACCACACATATCCCGTAAACAAAAGGCTTTTTATCTTACTGTGTTATTCTCCGCCGGAGCAGGAGATAACAAAGCGTTGGTCTGATTGCAGTGATCTCCCGACCAGGGTATTTGCAAATGGTGTGTTAAAGGGATAACCATAATCAATAATTATGTCCGCTTATATTATAACATATAAATCTGATTTCTGCAACAGTATCCGCGAACAAAAAACAGCGCCCCTGACCCTGAGGGCCGGTGCGCTGTACTCATCATTTCTTTCCCTGCTCCACAGACTTTATCTCTGGCTGAGATGCCTGTTTAAGAGAGTAGGTGTCAAAGCCCGGTTCTCTCGGCAGCTGTATTTCAATGGTGGTTATTTTGCACTCCTCTGCGATGCCGGATATCATATCCAGATCGAAAACGTGACCGCCCTTCTGCCTGTCATCCGAGATGAAATGCAGATGCCAGCCGGAAGCGTTGATGCCGTCCATATAGTCGGGATAATATACGCATACAAGCGTTCCGCTTATATCCTCAAAGAAGAAATCGCACAGTTCACGCTTGTCCTGCTTGGCAGCTTCCTGTGCGAGTATATATAAAGGCAACACCGCACGACCCGCGGCTAACGCCTCTGCACATCATCTGCTTGCCAGCTTTCCGTCATATTACCCAAATTCTCCTTGAC
>CAMNNQ010000064.1 GCA_946545645.1 uncultured Clostridia bacterium
GAAAATCGCTTCGCTCTTTCCTGTGTCAGGGGGCTAAAAGGTTTGTCGGCGCGGCTTTTTTGTTTGTCTTCGATGCTTTGTGTGGAAGGATGTCGTTGTTGCACTTTTATTCGGTGTGCCGCGCCTTGCCGGAACTGCGTTCCGGTATGGGGTTCTACCCCATACCCCGCAAGGGACGCTGTCCCTTGACCCTGCCAAGGGCTAGCGCGCCCTTGGATTGGCGCAATGTTGCCCGCTTTGTGCGGTACAGTACTTGTTATGTGACCCCGCCGCAACAACGTCCCGCCCCTCTAAAGGAAAGACGTCGCTGAACCTATCGGCAGCGTCGCAGGGCGTACAGACGACCACGCAACGACAGCAAGCGACCAAAGGGAGCGCCGCGGTTCGGCGTTAAAAAACGATCTCAAAGCCGGGCATCACTGTCCACCCCACTTGTCATCGTCAACATAGCTTTTCGCATCCCGCATGGCCTGCTCCAGCTCGGATTCGGCTTCAAGCCCCGAGAGCTTCTCTTCAAATCCAGAGCTGCCTGCCGTCCTGGAATAATCCAGCGAAACATCCGCTGCCGTTTCTCTGGCTTCAAGCACAGCAAGGCGAGCCTTCGCCTCGTTGATCTCCCTGACCATCTTGTCATGGAGCTCCATAGCGTTACGGCGGGTCGTGTAAACATTTTCAAGCTGCTTTCCAAGCTGCTCCAGCTTCTGATCGTATTTGTATTTCTCTTCAAGGAATACCCGGGCATCCCCCTGATTTCCGGCTTTCAGCGCCTTCTTTGCATAAAAGGCATACTCCGAGGACTGCTTTCCCGCATCGTCATATCTCGGCTTTATGCGGCGGTATTCTGCACTCAGCTCCCCTACCTGTTTTCTTACGTCTGCCAGCTTGACCGAGAGCTGCGCAAGCTGCATTTTTATCTCGTCCTTTGGGTCGTCTTTCTGGAATAAGGCCATTTTTCAGCCCTCCTTGGATGTTTGATCTTATACTTTGCTCCCCTGCCCGCAAAGGCTCGGAAAGGTATCAAAAAACGGTATCCCGCCGCAAGGCCGGGATACCGTTTCCGCTTAAGATTACGATCGACGGCAGTTCCGGTATCCTACTGATCGTATTTCTTTTTGAGCTCGTCAACATGGCTGGCGGCCGATGATTCCTCATAGGCCGAGGATGAAAACTCGTTCAGATCGGAATTGAGGATATCCTGCGCCTGCTTCATCTCTGCCATCTTCTGCTTCTTTTTCTTCTTCCACCAATAGATGAGCAGTGAGATCACGACGATAACGAGAACGAATATCAGAGCGATCCAGCCATAGCTCGGAGTTACACGCATCATTCTGTCGGCAGCCTCGGAGAAGGATCTGGAGAAGAAGGTCGCCTCGTCATAGTCGGAATAGTAGTAGTGGTCGATATAATCCAGGAGTATCTCTCCGGCTTCGCTGTCTACAACGGTCTTGGCTTCAAGCCCGGTGACATAGCAGGAATGATACTGCTTGTTGCGCTCATAGAAGAGCACGACGATATGCGCTTCGTCGCTGAAATACTTATCGTAGATCTTGTTGGCAAAATCGTTGAGATTGTCGTTGGTCGGAGCTCCGCCGATATCGTCGGTAATATAGAGGAAGGGCTGGACTCCGGTCTTGTCGTAGAAATGATCCATGCCGTTTTTAAGTGTTACAGGATCATTTATCCAATCAAGCTCGTCGCAGAAATACTGATCCGAAACGACCAGTGAAGAGCTTTTGAGCTTTTCTCTGTTGACCGTCGATTTTGTTATGGAATGACCGTCCTTGGTGCTTTTGTCCGGGACGATAGCTATCAGGATAAGTATAACGATGAGCATTATCTTAAATATCAGCCAGGGGTTGGTGCCTCCTGAGCTGCGGGAGGAGCTTCTGGGAGTATAGCCTCCCGAATAGCCGTTGCTGAATCTTGAGCCTCCGAAATAAAAGAATCTCGGACCGGAATTATAGCTGCGGTGATACGAGCTGCGGCTGCTGCCCGATGAATAACTGCTCCTATGGGATGAAAAGCCGCCGGAGTGCGAACCGAAGCCGCGAGAGCCGCCGAAGCCGCCTCCTCTGGAGCCTCCGCCGCCCCCTCCGCGTCCTGCTCTGCCCATTTAATCCACCTCATTTTCTAAGAAATAATTGCATAACACAGCCTCCTGATACCTCTGCCGTTTTAGCAGGGTCTGCAACGGATCTTACCGCACGTTCCTCCGGAGGCCGCCATAAATACAGTATAATACAAAACCTTGCGAATGTCAACAAGTTCGAGCTGATTCAGCCCTGATGTCTTACGACCTTATACTCGTCGCCGTCCCGGTAATAAGGGCAGCCCTTCCTGCCCTCGGCTACATACCGGCAGAACTCGTCCTCATCGAGATCCATATCGCAGACATAGCACTCATATTCCTCATCGTAATAATAATATGCACAAGTTTCGCACTGTTCCATTTCTATTCTCCTTTTTTTCAACAGCACTGCGCTCCCAATCGTAGATGTACCCCGAAAGGGCTCGCGGCGACCGGAAAGCCCCCGAGCCTAAGCGGGAGCTGATGTGAAGTTTCCGCACTTGGTCTGGGCGGGGCAGCACCCCTTACACAATGTCCCGCCCCTCTAAGGGAAAGACGACAGTCTAACCTATCGGCAGCGTCGCAGGGCATACAGACGACCCACCACCGACAGCAAGCGACCAACGGGAGCGCCGCGTTTCGGAGCTAAAAAGCCCCCGAATTCAGGCGTGAGCCGACAAACAGCATACGCAGAGAGTCAGGGCGGACACCCGAAGGGGTTCGGGGGCGACCGGAAAGCCCCCGAACCTAAGCGGGAGCTGATGTGAAGTTTCCGCACTTGGTCTGGGCGGGGCAGCACCTCTTACACAACGTCCCGCCCCTCTAAAGGAGAGACGGCGCTGAACCTTCCGGCATCGTCGCAGGCCGTACAGACGACCCCGCAGCGACAGCAAGCGACCACCGGGAGCGCCGCGTTTCGGCGTTAAAAAACCGGAAAATCGCTTCGCTCTTTCCTGTGCCAGCGGGCTAAAAGTGTTTGTCGGCGCGGCATTTTTGTTTGTCCACACTGCTCTGTTTGGAA
>CAMNNQ010000065.1 GCA_946545645.1 uncultured Clostridia bacterium
GACGATGACAACAGCGGTGACGATGTCATCCATTGCGGCAGTGCCAACGCTCCTGAAAAGGCAGCTGACGATTGGAACCTTCGCTGCGGGGACGGTTCTTTCACAAGGACGGGCAGCAGCTCCGGGCTTCAGACGATAAGCGGACTCAGTATTTTCTTCCCGTCCTTTGACAGCACCAGCGCATACGATTACATTAATGCCATGAACTCGGTAACGGAGAATATGACGGAGGGCCCCGAAAGAACCTTCCTCGAAAAGTATATGAAAACAGCTCTGTACTATTCACTGGTGCAGTGCCTGAACTCCGCCGCAGACAATATGGCCGCATTGGGCGAATATGCCGGATCGTATGAGGAGCTTGCGGAGTGGCTCGAAGAATCCGATTATGAAGCATTGGTGAACTGCCTTGTTTCCCTCGGGGAGTTCACTTCCGAGGATGAAGCCGAGAAATATCTTTCCGATGCTGCTGATCTGATCATCAAAAGCCTGCTCTCGCTGAACAACATAACCGCCAGGCAGATACGCGGCGGCAGCGGCGAGCTGCTGGGTTATCAGCTGACTTCAGAGGGAGTTTCCTATTCTCCCATTCACAGGATCCTTTGCGATATGCGCCTGAGCACAGATCCTAAAGGCCTCGGAGTAAATCAGTATTATATGTTCAGGGACTACGAGTTTTTTATGTTTGAAGTATATTTCCCCGACGGCTTTGATTTCTTCCCCGCCAAGAGTTTCTGGGAGGCCGAACGTTCGCGCTATATAACCGATTTTTATGACAGCGAGGATGTCCTCGAGGAAAGGGACTATGCTGACAGCGTCCGGAAATGGAACATAGATACCGTTCCCGAGCCGGAATGTGCTGCGGTCTATGACTGCGACGGCAATGTGCATATCGGACTGATAGTTTATACCAACGAGGATAAGACCGAGGCTTATATCCCCATTGCTGTGCTTGTCGGGCTCCGTGAAACTTATCTTTATTATCTGTACGTTGAGCAGACGGACGACGGGTGGAAGATACTCGGTCTCTCGGAGAACACCGCGCCCGAAGCCGAACGCAGATATGTTCCCATGGACAGCATAACCACAGACCCTGATATGCCGACCCTCTATTCACCTGCGGCATATCTGACCGATGCCGTTTACTATAGAAAGCAGCTGCTGCCTTCAAGCAAAATGGTCGAAATAGCTGTTGACAAGGAAAACTGGGGCATCACTGTTTCGACGGATATTCCCGACGGTGAGCTTCGGCAGTTTTTCCGCATTGCGAATATTTTCGGGAGCAATACCGACATCTCAGATATCATTGCCGAGGCTGACAGGGCTGCCGAAGAGGGCGACTTCCTCACAGACATAGCCAGCGCTGAGATAACCGTAGCAAAGGCAGTCTGCGACGGCTCGGAACAGCATCCGGCTGTAACTGTGACCGTCGGCAGAACGGTACTGACAGAAGGTACTGATTTCCGGGTGGTCTATGACGGAAGCATTGAAGCGGGAGAAGCCCAGCTGATGGTCATCGGCACAGGAAAATACACCGGGACAAAAACCGCTGCCTATACAATTGAAAAGGCGGAGGAGACATCTTCGGAAAGTGACTCCGAGGATGAAAGCTCCTCTGAACCCGAGGACGACAGTTCATTTGAATCCGAGCCGACGGATGACAGCACTGAAACCTCCGACCGCGAGACGGACAGCGCCTTGGATCCGACCTCCGAAACAGACAGCTCCGCTCCCAAGAAAACCGATAACACCTCCAATCCGGCAACGGGCTCAGTCTCGTTTTTCGGAATAGCTGTCCTTGCTGCGGCCGGACTTGTAACGTTGAGAAAAAGAAAATAAGTGAAACGGAGCCATTCATTGCAAAGGTCATTCATCATAATCACAGATTGCTCCGGGATAAATCCGGATCATACTCAGTTCCCGTTACCTATAACCCCTGCCGCTATCAAAGCTGATGTGATCCCGGCAGGGGTATAGCTGTGCATTTTATGTGTTATTCTCTGTTTTTCAGCACCTCTGCGGGGGTGATCTTTGAGATCTTTCTCACAAGCAGTTTGTTTGTCACAAGGTAAACCAGCATCATCACGCAGTAGAGCAGGATAAATGAATACGAATCAAACAAATATGGGTTCTTTTAGGAGTTCTTTATATCTCAGTCTCTACCGAAAAAGAGTAGAGGCCACCGTTTAGTTTTGTTTCAAATCGTTTTACTTTATATCGATTCATTTTGGCTGCATTTTTTCTTTAATTATTATGGGTTTTGGCAGGAAAAAATTTTCTTTTAATTTGATATAAAAAAACCGTGGGCACCATTTGGGCACCACGCTCGTCAAACGTTTCATAATGATTCGATATGATTGTTGATGCAGGCTCGTTCAAAACGCCGTATTTAGGCATATTTCACCCTTTTTAGTACTTGTTCAAAATTGGTTTGCAAGCTTTGGGGTGTCTCAACCCCACAAATTCACACTACTCCTAAATCATCTCACAGCTAATCACTGTGACTTCGTGTTTATTGTGCGTATGCGGTATCCTTTCATTCTTGTAGGTCAGATGAAACCCGAACGGGATACAGTTCAGATAATAGTCGATCTCGCCATAGTCGTGAACGACTATTTTTTTGAGCATTGAGTTATAGACCTCAAAACTGTCGGTGTCGATATTTTCAGCCTTGTCCATTTCAGCGAGATAGTGACGTATTTCCTGAAGCTGCTCTCTGTGCGTTTCTGTTAGATCAGTGTTGTTAGTGATCTGCACCGACAGCTTTTCGATCTCTGCATCATATATCTCGACCTGCGCTTTCAGATCGTCTTTAGTGATTATTCCTTCAAGCATCAGGTCTATAGCGCTGTGCTTTTTCTTCATGATGGAGTCGATCTTCTCCTGTAATGGCTTTGTATCGATAGCGACTGCATTACTGCGGATAAGATTCAGGTCCTCGATAAGCTCCTCGGAAATCCCCTCTCTCTCCTCACGGACGTATTCAAGCACATACTTCATGCAGGTATTGATTATCTTCTCGGTGATGAATTTGTTGTCACAGCCGACCTCTACGCCATTGACGTTCATCTTGCGGACGGTGCCGTATTTAGAACGGTTAATACAGCGCAAGGAGTATTTTTCCGCTATATCTGACCCGCTGATATCAGAACCGTTGTCTCAAAAGACAAGCGCCCGGGGCGAACCCCGGGCGTATTTAGTGGTCAGATCATATAGTGCGCTGCTGTGGCCAGCAGATCACTACAATGGCTTTTGGTCAATCTCTTCTTTGAATCAAAGTTTAGCTCTATCGCAGCGCAAGAAATGTTCAGATTCTCCATTTTAATATTTCCTCCTGATGATCCTCTTGCTGACTTCGGTCAGTGGGAGGATTTTTTTATTGTGGTGTGTTTATAATTTTATTATATGGGTGAGATGGTATGACGGAATGAAAAAATGATGAGGTTGACGAGGGGCGCTTTCATTTTGAGGGCGGCTGGTGTTGAGCGTGAGTGAAAAAACTGGGCAATTTCCGTCCACTTTTTTAAATGCAAAAAACTGGGCAATTTCCGTCCACTTTTTACGAAGCGGCTGAGTTTTCATTTTGAGTTCCAGTTTTGATCATTTTGGGGCTCTTTTTTGGTTTGAAAGGGGCGTTTTTGTTTTATTTCAAGATCTGAAAAATAGTTTAGGGAAAATGTATATGATGATGGGCAATTTGTCCAGTTTTGAGGGTCCACAGCTCACTTTTGGGGTAGAATTGAGGCAGTTTGGTTGTTTCAGCCCCGCAAAAGCCTAAAATCGGTGCGAAAAAAGGCCGTTTTTTGTATGATTTCATATATACCTTCCCTAAGAGAGTCTATCCTCAGTACTACAATCGAGTTGCAATATACGATCTTCAGCCGACTCAAGAGCAAAAAACTATAATGCATATGCTTGAAAACGAGTACGGATCCAAGTCCGTATACAGTGATCAGGATAATGCCTTCCAGTCTTTCAAGATCCAGACTGCTGAAGTTTTTATGAAACTGTATCAAAGCCTTGAAGACTATCAAATAGATCTGCTTAAAAAATCAATCCATTCAATGATGGCACTTATCGAAGCTATAAGCTGTTTTGAGAAATAATCGGATCGACAACGATGTATCATCGAAACTCAATATATAACGGAGGTATGAAAACATGAAAACTGATCAAAATGTCTATGGTAATATTACAGAGATCATACGGCGTGAAATGGCGCTCTTCGGAGTAAACTACGGTTTAGAGGCAGAAGCCGGACAGCTTGCGGCCCATGTGATCTTTATTGTAAACAAGGCACTGGAGTGCGCTTATTCAGCGGGACTGTCACATGCCAACCTGATAAATATGTACGCCAACAGCGATCACAATTCCTCCATGAATGAAGATGAAGAGGAGTTTGATACGGGTCTGACCGATGAGGAGATAGCAAGCATTTTTGCTGATTTTATCAAGGCTGATCCTGACGATGACGAGTTTTAACTTCAGCCGACTCAATATCAAAATACTATAGGCAATACCGCATAACCCATACGCATCAGACACAAAGGGTTGTGCGGTTTTGCTTTAACAATGGATCGAGTCAAAAGGAATTTAGGTACATAGCTAAAATACGGTTTCCGAATTTTGATCAATAGCTAAATCTGATCTGGAATTTAGGTGAATAGCTGATCTCGGCATTTTCCAATAAAGCCGGGATGTCCCGGTCTTTCTCTCTGTGCTGTGATAAAATGAGCTTTTATTATTTTTGAATTCCAAGATAATAATATCAAGAATGTTTTTATTGAGGAGGTATTGGTATGAAACTTATTCCCGGCGAAAATGACCTTGCGTCCCAGCACCCCGACCTGATGAAAGAGTGGGACTATGAGCTAAACGCAGATATTGATCCAACACAACTCAGGCAATACAGCAACAAGGCAGTGTTTTGGAAGTGTGCTGAAGGGCACTCGTGGAAAACAAGGATCAATAATCGAACTGCTGCTCACAGTTCATGCCCCATTTGCAGCAAAGTAAAAACCGTTAATAAACTCTATTATTCTGACATACCCGTATCCGACAGTCTGGCTTACTGCGATCCCAGCCTGCCTTGCTGAACAAATATATCACAGCGAACAGACCAACGATCGCAAGAATCCCGCCCATAGCAGCGCCTCCAATAAACCGCACCGACATTGCTGCCGGTGCGGTTTTGACATTCCTTTATTAGCTGTACCTTCCCGTGAACGGTATTATTTCGCCAGCTCCACGATCTTTGTCTGCATATCCTTTGTCCAGAGGGCACCTTCGGAGAGGACGAAATGAGAGTTCGGGCCGAGGATTATTTCGGAAAGTTTACCGCACTTTACAAAAACACCTATTCCTAATGTTTTTACTTTATCAGGAATGTTTATTGATCGAAGTTCCGTACAATAGCCAAAAGCATTATCTGCTATCTCGGATACAGTTTCAGGTAACGAGATTTGTTTTATTGGACACTGTATAAATGCACCTGGTCCTATTAGCTCGAAACCTTTTTCAAAAATAACCGTTTCAAGTTTAGCACAATTTCTAAAAGCATTAGGACCTATCTGTTTTAAGCTCTCTGGCATTTTTATAAAAGTGCATACGTTGTTATCTAAAAATGCCTGACTTTCTATTCTGACTACAGTATCCGGAATGTTCAGTCTTTCTTCTGTTCCGTTATATGCAATCAGAATCCTATTCACAATAACATAACCATCACTGTTATTAAGCCAATAAGTGTTTTCAAAAGCGGAACTGCCTATGGATTTAATGTTTTTAGAGAACTTGATTTCAGATAAATTTATACAACCGCTGAAAGCAAAATCCCCTATTTCTGTAACATTGTCACTCATCTTTACAGATTTGATGTTCTGCATTTCATAAAAAGCCTGTTCAGCAATACGAATAACATTATCGGGTATTTCAACGTCACTTTTATTTCCTTTGTATTCTAACAGAATATTATTTACAATAAAAAATTCATCCTCATTTGAATCGAACCAAAGACTATCTAAAAAAGAATATGGCTTTATGCTTGTTACACTGTTTGGAATACTTATGTTACTCAGTTTTGAACATTGACGAAAAGCTCCGCTTTCTATCTCCTTAACGGTGTCGGGCAGTACGACCGATGTGACATTGTCACAATTTAAAAACGCATATGAACCTATCGTATTAACGCCATTCGGAATTAATATCTCTCCACTATATGCATTAGGAACACATATCAATTTTTTCATATCCTTGGAGTACAGCAAACCATCTTTACTACAATAATCAGGGTTCTCATCATCCACTTTGAATGCAACCAAACTTTCTGAATTCATAAAGGATAAACCTGTTAATGGGCCTGAAAACGAATCATTAAAATCACTCGGAATGAAAAGAAAGCTACCATCAAATTCTAAGACTTTATTGTCGCCTTCATAAAGAGTCCAATATAGTTCTGAAATATCCTTGTATGAATTTATCTTATCGTTCATCTCCTGGACAATAGGATCATACGGGAAAGTTTTTCTCATTTGTGTGAATATTTCCAAAACCAAATGATTTGGTAATTGCTTGTATTCATAAGATACGTCTCTTTGAAGAACATGATTAATATCATCAATGATTTCATTGATTATCCTTCTCTCAAAAGTTCCGTAAACATTTGCATCTACAGAATATAAGTATGCCGAATCATCATCGAGATATTCAATGATATCATCATCATTATACTCATTTAGGTTAGATTTGATAAAATCTGTAATATTGATATTAACGCCAAATAAGACAACGTTTGAAAAACCAACAGACACATATATAATATCTTTCTGTTCTTCTTCACCATCATCATTGAAACGGAATACAGATGTACATCCACCTTCACATATCATAAACTTATTATCTTCGATGCATTTTCCTATATTATTCAATGATGAAGGCAGAACTATTCTTTTGCAGTTTAAGTTAGTTAACGCCGGAATCTCTGTTACTCCCTCGGGAATAACAAACTCGCCAAATTCGTCCTCTGGAACAAACTTAGTTAATATACCATTTTCAACTTCAAAAGCCATATTATATACCTCCTAAATATTTATCTTTACCCGTCCTTCTTAGCAGGCATTCTCACCGAACGTCTTATCGCCGGCCGCCCTTTCAGCTTTTTGACCGCTTTGTCGATCACACGCGCATAGTCCATACCGAGCTGCGCATTTGTTTCAAGCTCCTCGTACAGGCTGAAAATATCCTTTTTCATAGCTGCATGAATGACCTCGTTGCGGTAGCCGCGCCATTTATCAACACCGTCAAGCGCCTCCGACAGCTTGTCAAGATCAATAGTGTTCAGGGCATCATAAAGCAGCTTGCAATACTTTGACTGATTATCACAGGTTTTTTTAGCATAAGCGATCAGCGCCCTGACAGCCTCTATCTTCCCGCTGATGTTCCGCAGCTTTGGTGTATCGTCCCTTCCCGAATAATCAGCATAGATCTTTTTGAGGTCAGCCTTGTTAGCCCTTCCACCGAATGACAGTTTTTCAGATGTCGGCGTAATTCCGCTGTGCCATAGAAAAGCCGTCAGCCTGTCCTCCAGCATCGCATAGTCGATCAGCAGTGCTTCAAGGAAAAATCCGTGTTTCATCGCAAGCTTGTGCCTGCCGGTCATAGCTCGATATGTTGTGTACTTGTCATTTGAAGTTTCCGTATTTTTGATCACATTTTCCACATGATTACCTCCTTTTTCTTGATAATAATTAGTTCCACCTATATTATTATAACATACTTTTTTTCATTTTTGGTATACTGGCAGCATATTGAAGTAAATTTCGTGAAATATGTTAAACATAATCGTTGGATTTTGTAAGATATGTCATATATTAAAATATGTTAATTAAAACCTATGGGAGAAGCGGTTAGTTGAAAAGAAAAACTCCCGAAGCCGACATGATTCGTCTGCTTCGGGGGTTAATAATAATATCAAACGTGTCCTCTAAACAAATTGGTCGTAAATTGGTCGTAAATCTTGATTGTCTGGTCTCAAAACCCGAGTAATTAAGCCACTTTTCAGTCTAAGCTCTTCATCGTCGGGAATGCTATATCTTCTACTTAGAAAAATATAAATGATAATTATGATCGATTTGGCTGTCATGTGTACGTTGTGAGCAGCCTGTATTTCCTACAACGCCTTATGACTGGCTCAAAAAGTTCTGTGAGAAGAACGGCTTTCGGTTCTGCAACGTTCACAGCTTCAGACACAGCCACGCTTCCGGACTTATCGCCGCCGGGCTGGATGTTCCGACAGTTGCAGCCGATCTGGGGCACAGCAGCAACGTAACGACTGTAAACATCCCAAAAGGACACACCCACACAATTATCAACAATCAAGCCATATTCATACAAAAAAGGAACCCAATGCTTTTGCATCAGGTTCCTTTTGCATATATATTTTTGATTATATTATGAATGTTAACTGCCGATTGAGAATAAATGCTTTGAGATTTCTAGAGATCACAACACATTTCCAATAATCAGTGGTGTCAATCCGACCCACTTGAAGAACCCTATCTCCAGCAAATACAACACTATCGGCACAATCAGCACTGCCGTCTCGATCAGCAGCGAAGATATGAAGCTCTTTGCCTTCAACGAGATAAAGAATATCAGAAGCATTGACACTATCAGTCCGAAATATCGTACAATTGATATAACTATCAGATATGATAAAATGCTCATATCCACACTGGATAGATGCTCCATAGAGGAGGCGGGAGCATTGATAGCCCGCGTGCCGTAGGCGTGCAGGACGTTATAGAAATGAGGAGCATACGTCAACACATAGATCAGCGTCAGTACGATCATTCCCGTCGCAAACTTGCGGAGAAAGACCGCTCTTCGGCCTCTCGGAGAGGTGTGCAGAAGCACGTTTGCGCCTGCGGAGGCGAATTTCTCGTTGATCGGAGTGTAGCTGAACCACACGAAAGCTCCGAATGCGATCAGGATATAAAGCACCTTCCCTCCGATGAAGACCTTGTAGCATAAAAGGAACAGAAAAGCTTAGCGGCAATGATTGAACCGCTGATTTTTTGTTATATCGAATATGGCTGCAAGTTGTTGGGCGTTTCCATATGGGGCGGTAATGGACAGGATTTTGACATCTCTATTATTTATTTGATAGCTTTTTTCATAGCCAAACAGTATCGTTATTTTCGGCAAGAACATTTAACTACCGTCTCATAACTAAATAAAGTATATTACTACAAGTGAATCTGTAAAATATTATAAAGGTTATTTATCTTCAAACACAAAGTTTTGATGGAAAAGATAATTTATTGATTGTCTTATACTCAGATCATCGATTTCGAACTTTTTTAACTGCATAGCATATATTAAGAATTCCATAAACATAAGATCAAGTAATGAAAGGCCATTAATGTCTTTATCGATATTTCCATGCGCAAAATCATTTCTTTGATCAGCTAGTCGTTTTCCCATTTCCGAGTAATTCATTTCAGCGTTATTTATTTTATATAGGTGCTCACCGAAACATCCAATTATATCTGCAAAATCTTCAGCAGACTTCTTTATCTTTTCGGACAGCGGATCTGAATTGATGAGTTTGAACAAACGTTTGAAAATTTCCTTTTTCTTGCCTGTGGAAGTATTTATTAATTCCTGCATTTTTCCTATAGCATATTTTTCCGCTTCAATCGTTTTGTCGGATTTCTTGATTCCATCAGGATACAATCTTTTATATTCCCATTCAAAAGCAGAAGTAATCAATACAAAACGTGCTTCATTAATATGTCTGCCTGAAACAAATGAATCCGGTAAATGTCGGAGATATAAACTGCCATTAGCTATATCTGCCATTATTTTCCCTTCTTTTCCAACAAACAGACATTGAGGGATACAACGTCCTTGCTCCAGTGGATAAGTCTCAGTTTCAACCTCTTGAGTCAAAATATGCATTGTAGCGAATTCTTCATGCTTGCCTTCCAAACAAGGCGCAAAGATATGTATAGAACTGATAGATATATTATTCCTATAACAAAGGAACCTAATGAAGTCTCTTGCGATTTGCCACAAATGTTGAATAAATGAATAATCATCGGTTGCATCAAATTCAAAACTCAAGCATGTCTTAAGTTCTAATGGAGGCTTAAGATTGCTTTTGGAAACTGTGCGTGAAATAGAAAAATACACCGATACCTGTTTTTGATCAACGATAAAAACCTGCTTATCCGTAATGGTATTTTCAAAATCAATAGTATTAAGCGATAATAATCCTTTTTCAAAATAATCATCTGAGTTTATATTGATTGAAAGTGCCTGAGTAATAGGAAATATAACATTTAGTTCCGGACAAGTTATAGTTATTTTATTAAATGTTTCTCGATCGTATTTACAAATAATGTATGATTCTATTTCGATGATTATAGTAGAATTCCTAAAAGCCAATATGCTTCCTTGGGTTGGGAATAGTATTATTTTTTGATTTGATTCACTAATGAATCCTTCTATATATTTTTCTTCGATTCGTATAGGATCTCCAAAAGTGAATACTCCTTTCTTTATTTCCTTTTTAGACCAGTTCCATTCGATTTCTTCACGCTTATCCATAGGTGGGATTAATTTCAATTCATTTTTGTAAAGCACAAAAGTGAAGTCTATTTCTTTATAGTTCAAAGATCCTGTGATTATTTGCTCATTAGAAGACATAATGCATACTCCTTTACAAAAGTCAAAATATTATTGGGAATTATGAGAATTAAGCCTTATATTATCTTTCCATCCGAGATCTCTATCACCCGTCCGCACTGCTCCGCAACCTTCGGATCGTGGGTTACGATGACCACCGTCCGCCCCTGCTCGTTGAGCGACTTGAACAGCTCCATTATCTCTGCGGACTTTCTTGCTGGTCGGAGTGACGGGACTTGAACCCACGGCCCCTACGTCCCGAAAGGGTGCAAGCAGGTGTTCGGATTTGCTGTGATATGCCGAAATGCACCGTTTTGCGGGGTTTCGTGCGGGCGGGGTTCAAGTGATTTACGGCGGTTTAATGTCGTTTCTGACGGGTGTGGTGTCCTGGTAGTGTCCTGGGAATCAGCTCACAATCTGATCAGTCGCTGGTATTTCAGTATAGACCGGCTCTCTCGTCCTCTCATCATACTTGGCATAGGCAAGGCTTTCAAACGCCAAATCAGAGGTATTGTAAATCTCCGGGCGAGTATAAAACACGGCATATTCAGCAATGTATCTCTCACCGCTGCTGAAAAGCAAGGGCTCGGCGTCAAGGGTCAGCATAACCTCCATGCCCTCTTTTATCTCGCCGTCATTGAAGTATGTCGGGACATCACAGACTGTTTTCCCGTCGGTCAGGAGCACCTCCGCGCGCTCATCTGTTACGCTCTGAACGGTGCCGAAGAAACAGTATTTATCATAGTTATCAAAAGACTTATAATAAATCTGTCCGTTTTGCTCGTTGTTGCTAAAAACATTTACTGCGTCAAGAAAGATTTTCCCGTTCTTGAATTTATATCCTTCAATAATACAACGATCTATACTATCAGGAAAATCAATTTTAGATGAATTAGGCAGATCGTTCAAATCTGCTTCAAAGCTGCCATAATTATTGCTGAATTCAACTTTGCTTCCTTCAAGTCTGTACATCGTCATTTCTGTTTCTGCTGCTTCAGCTGTTTCATTGGCAGGTATCAATTGACTGCTAGTAAACATACTTACGTTAGGACTCATAATGTCACAACTAACTATTTTTGTTTCATCAGTGTTAAGACGGATATTTGCCGTTATCTCTTCTCCGTAAGAATTATTGATCAGCCTTTCCTCAGTCATAAGATCTGCCCCTGTATCCAGGCTATTCAAGACACGTCTTTCAATTTCATAAGTATATTCATTGTTGTTATGCTTAAAAGTAAGCTGTCCTATTTTGTAGTCTAAAACCAAAACGGTGAGGCTCTCTGTCTTTTGAGGAGATCTCTGAGTTGTTGTAGTATGAGTATCGGTAAAGGGAGGTTTGGATGTTTCAACTTTTTTTTGTAATGTCTCGGATATACTCGAAGCATCAGTATTATCATTCGGGTTATTATTTTCTGAATGGTCAAAGTGATTACAAGAGCATAGAGTTATGCTAACAGATAAAATGATATATAGCAGGTTTGCCTTCATTTTTTCTACCCCCTATTTATATCGACAGTGATCTCGCCTGTTACGGCATTGACTTTTAGTGAATCCCTATTACCATTTTGATTTTGCAGATAAAAACACCATGTCGGTACAAATGTGCGTGGAGGGATATCTCCGAATTCTTCATACATTTCTGCCTCCAGCTCAGGAAAATCGTTAACACTCTGGCCGGGTCCCATATCAGGAGGTGCAAGTGACGGCAATCGCACTTTACAGCAATACATAAGTTTTATCTCACTTATACTGTAATGTGAAAATAAGGCAAGTTCTTTCTCAAGGAGCTCTGCTGCCTGTGAAAGAGAAATGAGTTCTTCAAGTTTAGCAGATTTTTCCGAATTGGCAAAAAGCAAAGTAGTAATCGCATTTATTATGTTGTCCTTGCTGTCAAGTTCAAATTCGATCTTTGCTGGGGTATAATTTGTAATGATTTTATAAAAGGGTTTGTTTTCAACTTCAAAAAGAGGAGATAAGTCATCTTCAAGCATTAGACCTCGGTAGCTTGCAGAAACTTTGCATCTAACGATTCTTTTCAGGTCACCTGCTCTCTCATAAAGCATTACTGATTCTATTTTCAAATCAAGATCAGAGAATAACGGCTCATAAGAATCTTTCAGAAAACTGTTTACAGTATCAGTCACTTCTTTGACAGTGCAGCTGCCGTTTGCCAGTTCTAAAACGGTATCCAAATCTGTCCACGGGTTATAATACGCTATTATTTCTCCGGCTGCAGGACTTTCTCCGCCTTTGATCGCTGTAAAAGGACGACCCAGACCAAAAGCAGAAAAATCCCCGTTTGCTGTGGCATATATGTAGGTATCCTCGTCTTCATTAAATGAGATCGCATTTTCATCAAAACCGTCGCCAAAGAAACGTTTGAAGTATTCTTTGCTCTGTGCGGAATGGTCTCCGTCAGAAGAAAGGTCAACAGGAAGTGTGTAAAGCTCGGCGATATTAGAGGGGATTATTTTATCCGGAAGTACAAGCACATCTCCATAGTTCTTTCCTTGCAGCTCCTCATAGCCCTCCCATATCTGTGAGACAGGCACCTTATCAGAGCCGTCAGTCTGTCTTGTGTTGACGCTGTTTTCCTGCGTGGCACAGGAGGAAAGAAGTATAGCTGTTATAAAAATAGCTATAACGGTTTTTAATTTCATTACGGTTCTAATCTCCTTATTTCTGATATCAAAAAGCAACACTTTAATGTATTGCTTTCCCCACTTTTGGTAGGGAAAGCAACATAAATCTAACCGAAAAATAATTATTCTATGCCAGTTTGTCTATACCATATTAATATATTAATATGCCATAGTTTGACCTGTAACTGAGTTTATCGAAGACATACTGTAAGGGAAATACTCTTTTACTTGAGCATTGTATCCAATAAATGCATGCGAATTATTGGATTGATGTGCTCCGGTATCCGCTGAAATAGATGAATACTGTAAAGTGTAGCTCCATGTTGATATATACGGATCCCATATATATCCTTCAGTAGTAAGAATGCTACAGTTAAATGCATTGGCTCCGTATTTATTTTTAACATAGAGCTTTCCGTTTGAAGATATATAGAAATACTTGTGAATAGTTCTGTCTCCTATGGTCTGAGAAGTCACGTTTTCACTTGCAGGAATGTTGGGGTAGTAATGAAGATTGAAACCTGCCCAAACTGATGTATTATCCGCACTCGCCCCCATCGTCATCCCCGTGACCGCCATCATCAAAGCAGCACCCGCTGCCAAAACTCTCTTGAACATTTTCATAAGAAATTCCTCCTTGTTTTCGTTAGTTTACTACTACCTATAAATACGACGCTTTTTTTAAAACCACTCACATAATTTGAAAATTAGTATGGGTGCACAAATATAGAGGAAGGCGTTTGTTGATTATTACGACTTTGCCATCTTGGATCGATATAGGAACATCGGGATCAAACCTCCTTACTGCTAAATGCTTCTTCAAATCAAATAGTTCTTACTGTGCTGTATGCAGTTACAAACTCGTAAGAACTTCCGCTGTCGACTTCCGCCAGCGTGAAAACACGGTATGTACCGCTGCCTAAACCGGATTCTGTGTTAACAAACGAAGCGGTAGTTGTGGAGAAAGTTTTTGACCATGTTTTAATGCTTGTCCATGAATTTCCTATACGCTTTTGTAGATACTGAGTTATACTTATTGATGTGACTAAACCGGGAAAGCCTATTACCGTAGAAATACAGGTTGCCGTGTTCCCAGATATACTCAGATTTGATCGTATCTCACTTGTATAAGAATAAGGCTCCTCCGGATCAATCGGAACAGGCGGTTCCTCATCAAGTGCAAACGAATTCATTGAAAAACAAGTTGCTATTACGATCATGATAATCAAACTAAACAGTTTTTTCATCTTTTTCACCCCCCTTCTGTATATATAACTGTAGTTTTGATTGTTTTTGATACCTGTTTTCAAAACATTTGTATATTTGAACAAAAAGCAGGCACAGGATTTGTTATCATAATACAAAAAGAGGAGCGCTATTAACGCTCCTCAATAATAAACGACTACACTATTTTACCGAATAATAAATCTTCATGAGTTCAGTTTCTGCCATCTCTCCGGTAAGTGTAAAGCAATATTCTCCGTTATCCCAAAAAATCGAAACTGAAATATCATTATAATTATGAACAATAATCCCATTACCATTTTTATCAACCTTAGTTGTTAACGTGGACTTTTCATTGTCGATATCATTTTTATAATGTGATATTGTATTCTGATCAAAAACAATTGATTTTGACTTGTCCGCATTGAAATAAACATAATGCAGAAGTTCATCTGTTTCAATCGAACCGATGGTATCTAATGAATAACCTTCTGGAACAGTAATACTGTATTTTTGTTCAATTCTAATCTTGTGATTATCCGGCTCCAAATTATTCTCTGAAGTCGTTATCTCGGTATGATCTGAAAAGATATTCAAAATAAAACTTCTTGATGGTTCAATAGCAAATACAGTACCCGTCCCAATAATAGCTGCAACTATAAGACCAAATATGATCTTTTTTCTCATATGAAACGAAGATTTATATTCAGGTCTGTCAAACGATTTGAGGATCTCCTCCTTTTTTGTAAGATACTCTTTTGAAGGAGTGTAGTCCTTAAGAACAGAAACATCTACAGCCATCAATTCATCATAATAAGAATCAACAACGCTTTCCAATTCTTTCTGAATTTTATTCATTCTCGAACTCCTCTCTCAGCTTTTTCAATGCCTTCACTAACCGTTTACGAACACCTGGATATGATATACCTAACTGATTGGCAATAATGTCTATACTCAAATTATAGTAGTATCTCAGAGTTATAACATCCCTGTATATTGAAGGGAGCTTTTTTACAGCAGTGCTTACTAAGTATTTTTCATCATCTTCTATAACATAAGTGTCTTCTTCTAAAGAATACTTTTCTTCAAGTTTCTGCTGTTCTGTCTCGGACTTTCTTATATCCTCACAAACATTCCTTATAATAATAACTGTATAAGCAGCTATTTTTGATACCTCTAAACTGTGAATTTTCTGAAAATTTCTCGCAAGGCGGAGAAGCGATTCAGAAACTGCTTCCTCAGCCAGCGTAAAATTATTAAGCCTGCTGTATGCATAGGAAATAAACTCTCCTTCATATAATTCAACAACTTTATTAAATAGCTCTTTATCATTTTCGCTGTCCAAAAGAGCCATAAGTGTTACCGGCAGCATGATTTCACTTCCCATCAGAAAAGATATTGTCAGAAAATATTGTAGCACAAAGAAGCAAGAAAAGCAAGGGTCAAGCCTTTATACCGTTTTCCCTGTAAACTCGATCATCGAATTAGCTCTGACCGTATGGTCGCATCGGGGAGGTCTCGGAGGGGGTGTCCCCTCTGAGCAGGTAGTACCGCGCAGCCTATGCAAAGCCCGCCCATAGTCGGGGTTTGTATAGCCAGCGGTGCTACCTGCCTATGCTTCTCCAATGCCCTGTGATCCGTCCCGCGGAGGCCCTGCCGGAGAAGCATACATACTCTCAAGGGAACCATTTTCAAGGCTGACTGCAATACAGTTTGATACATATACCGAAGCGATACCAAAACGCAGACCGTTTGGTATCGCTCTTTTTTTGCCCATTTTTTCATACAATTTTCAAATCAATTTGGTTTCAGGCGCGTATGCGCCGACGCGATTTTTGGTATCAGAGTGGAGGGGGTGCAGCTGTAATACCTGAGCAAAAAAACAAAGACAGATCAAGCCCTTTGATACAACAACAGTACGGTGAATAACCCCTGAATCAAAATATTCTGTGAACGAGGCCGGATCTGCCTTAACTTTTTGGCGAAAATCCTATGTATATATGAGGACTGTTGTGACCAGAAAATGAAATCATTTTATCCGACCCCGAGCGTCACCTCGTTATGCAACAGAACGAACAATTGACGATCCCCCGTACACCTTTTTATTCAACTCAGAGAATTAGTTTTCGGGAGGGTCGTTTTTACTTAAAAATCTGCCGATTCTTGTAGTGTCTTATGAAAGGATGTTTATTCGGTATGCAAACAGACGGGATAGAGCTGTTCTGATTGCCCCTCAAATGTCAAGACTCACAAATCTTTGAAAAAAATAGTACCGAGGTTAACTTTATGGGCTCTAAGTGTGAGGTATTATAGAGGCTGTCATAATAATAATTTTTAGCATCGTAGGAAATCGTCATAGTGCCTGCGATTATGCACAGCAACGAAATAATCACTTTCGGGCAGCCTTCAAATGGTAAAGGCTACAATCTTTTGAAAAACGTTGAAAATCGGTCAGTTGAAACGGCTGAAAATGTGCTAACTTATGGAGGGAGTTTCGCATTAAAGGATTTTTTGCCAACTTCAAAACTATGATACCCTCTCTGTCATTCTGTTCCGGCAGCCACGGTACTCTCCCTCACCCGCCCACCGTCATTATCACGGAATTAAACTCGGATAACGGGATGGTATTATGCAAGCAGTAGATCTTTTCAGAAATCGTATCAAAACAGGTTTCAATTTCGGGATAAAGTGTCCTAACCTATGGAGGGC
>CAMNNQ010000066.1 GCA_946545645.1 uncultured Clostridia bacterium
TTCGGGCCTTCATTCAGAGCAGAAAAAAGCAATACTCCCCGCCATGTCGCAGAGTTCTGGCATATCGAGCCGGAGATAGCTTTCGCAGAGCTGCCGGATGTCATCGAGGAAGCCGAGGGGATGATAAAGTTCGTCATCCGCCGTGTGCTGGACCGCTGCCCGGATGAGATGAAGTTCTTTGACCAGCATTTCGAGAACGGCCTTATCGACAAGATGGAGGAGCTGATCTCCCACGATTTCGGCGTCTGCACCTATACAGAGGCTATCGAGCTGCTGAAAAAGAGCGGCAGGGAGTTCCAGTATCCCGTTGAATGGGGCTGCGACCTCCAGACTGAGCACGAGAGATATATCTCCGAGGAGGTATTCAAGAAAGCAGTCTTCGTAACAGATTATCCCAAGGAGATCAAGTCTTTCTATATGAAGCAGAATCCCGACGGCAAGACAGTTGCGGCTGTTGATCTGCTCGTCCCCGGTGTCGGAGAGATTATCGGCGGCAGCGAGAGAGAGGCAGATTACGATAAGCTCCTGGCTGCTATGAAGGAGAGAAATATGAGCCTTGAACCCTATGCTGATTATCTCGATCTGAGAAAGTTCGGCTCCGTTCCTCACGGCGGTTTCGGTCTTGGCTTTGAAAGACTTATAATGTATATGACCGGCATAGGCAACATCAGAGACGTCATCTTCTTCCCGAGAACTGTCGGGAACATAAGGTAAAGAGCTATGAGAGAGATCGCTCCCGACGAGGTCAGCAGGCTCGAAGAATGTCTGAGACAGCTTGCCGAGCATCACAATGAGGTCTCGGTCAATTTCAAGGGCTGCTTTCCGAAAAAACCCGTTCCCGAGTCTCTGACTGCTTTTGAAGAAGCTGTCCGCAGCGGTAAGTCAAAGATAGCTGTCATTGAGGAGCCGGACAGGATCGCCGGCTTTTGCAAGATCGACCGCATCGGTGTCGAGGGCCATATTGATATACTGATCGTGCTGAAAGAATTTCGCGGAAAAGGGTACGGCAAACAGCTTATGGATTGGGCTGTGGACAGCCTCAGACAGGACGGCGCCGCCAGGATCGAGATAAGAGTCGTTGACGGCAACGACGCTAAGGCTTTTTATGAAAAATACGGTTTCCGGACCGTTTCGGAGATACTCAGGTCAGACCTGAAATGAGTTTGATACGAAAGGAATGATACTATGTCGAAAGGACTTATAATACCCGATGGCTACAGATCGGCGCTTACCCTCAGGGAAACACAGCACGCTATCAAATACATCAAGGATGTATTTCAGCAGACTCTCTCGTTTGCACTGACCCTTGACCGTGTCACTGCGCCCCTGATCGTTACCAAGGCCAGCGGTATCAACGACGACCTGAACGGGGTCGAGCGCAAAGTGGATTTCACCATCAAGGAATTCGATACAAATGCCGAGGTAGTGCAGTCTCTGGCAAAATGGAAGAGAATGGCTCTCTACCGCTACGGCTACCGTCCCAAGGAGGGCATCTATACCGATATGAACGCTATCAGGCGTGACGACAGCGTTGACAATATCCATTCCGTTTTCGTTGACCAGTGGGATTGGGAAAAGGTCATCACCCGCAGCCAGAGAAATATGGATTTCCTGAAGGATACCGTGAAGTCTATAGTCAAGGCGATAGTTTATACCAAGCGCAAGGTCAGCCTGAGATACCCTGTCCTGAAAGGCGAGATCTGCGATGAACCTTTCTTCATTACCAGCGAGGAACTGCTAAGAATGTACCCCGGCAAGACCCCGAAGGAGAGAGAACAGCTCATTACAAAAGAGCATAAGACAGTCTTTCTGATGCAGATAGGCGGAGCTCTTTCCGACGGCCAGCCCCACGACGGCCGTGCTCCCGACTATGACGACTGGCAGTTGAACGGCGACCTGCTCTTCTGGAACGATGTTCTTGAGGATTCCCTGGAGGTCTCCTCAATGGGCATAAGAGTCGATGAGAAGTCGCTGGCTTCACAGCTCGCTGCCGCCGGAGCCGAGGACAGAATGAAGTTCGATTACCACAAGATGATAGCAAACGGCACGCTCCCGCTGACTATCGGCGGAGGTATCGGGCAGTCAAGGCTCTGTATGCTGCTGCTTGAAAAGGCGCATATCGGCGAGGTTCAGGTCTCCGTATGGCCGGAGGATATGTCAAGAGCCTGCGCCGAGGGCGGTATCATCCTGCTCTGATGCTCCGGATGCGGCCGGGCTGAGGATGCCTTTTCGGCAAAAAATGAATATCAAATCGTCTCATCCTGCAAAAATGAGGTTGACAAAACGAGACGATTGAGGTATAATCAATAATAGGGAAATATGTATTTTCCAATGTATTTTTGAGAGGAGATTTTTATATCATGGCTAGCTTGACCAAGAACCCTAACGTTAATAAATGGGTCGATGAGATGATCGCTCTTACCAAGCCGGACAGCGTTGTCTGGATCGACGGCTCCGACGAGCAGCTCCAGTCCCTCAGGGATGAAGCTCTCAAGACCGGCGAAATGGTGCTTTTGAACCAGGATGAGTATCCCGGCTGCCTGTACCACAGGACCAAGCCCAACGACGTCGCCCGTGTCGAGGACAGAACATTCATCTGCACCAAGACCAAGGAAGATGCAGGCCCGACAAACAACTGGATGGATCCGGACGAGATGTGGAATATGCTGGAGCCGATGTATAACGGCGTAATGAAGGGCAGGACAATGTATGTCATCCCCTATTCCATGGGCCCCATCGGTTCGCCCCTTGCAAAGGTCGGTGTTGAGGTGACTGACTCTATCTACGTTGTCCTCAATATGGATATCATGACCCGTATGGGCGCCGATGCCTTTGAGAACCTCGGCGATACCTCCGACGATTTCGTAAGAGGTCTCCATTCCAAAGCTGACGTTGATCCCGAGAAGAGATATATCGTTCAGTTCCCCGAGAAGAATACCATCTGCTCCATCAACTCCGCTTACGGCGGAAATGTTCTGCTGGGCAAGAAGTGCTTTGCTCTGCGTATCGCTTCCTTCCAGGGCAAGAACGAGGGCTGGATGGCAGAGCATATGCTCATCCTCGGCGTTGAGAAGCCGGACGGCGAAGTCAAGTACATCACCGCTGCTTTCCCCTCTGCCTGCGGCAAGACCAACCTGGCTATGCTGATCCCGCCTAAGTTCTACACCGAGCAGGGATATAAGGTATGGACTGTCGGAGACGATATCGCCTGGATGAAGCCCGGCAAGGACGGCAGGCTCTATGCCATCAACCCCGAAAACGGCTTCTTCGGCGTTGCTCCCGGAACCAATGCCAAGAGCAACTTCAACGCTCTTGCTTCCACCAAGAAGAACGCTATCTTTACAAACGTTGCTATCAATCTTGACAATATGACTCCCTGGTGGGAAGGCCTCGACAAGAATCCTCCCGTAAACGCTGAGGAGTGGAAGGGCGCTCATGTAAACGGCCCCGAGTATGTTGCAGGCGGCGAGAAGCTGGCTCACCCGAATTCCAGATTTACCGCTCCCGCAGAGAACTGCCCCTGCGTATCTCCCGAGTTCAATAACCCCGAGGGCGTTCCCGTAATGGCTATGATCTTCGGCGGCAGAAGAGAGAAGACCACTCCGCTGGTATATCAGTCCTTCGATTGGGTACACGGCACTTATGTAGGCTCCGCTGTTTCTTCCGAGACCACCGCTGCCGCTACCGGCGCAGTAGGCGTTCTCCGTCACGATCCTATGGCTATGAAGCCCTTTATCGGCTACAATGTCGGCGATTACTGGGCTCACTGGCTCGAAATGGGCGAGAAGCTGGGCGACAAGGCTCCTAAGATCTTCAATGTTAACTGGTTCAAGAAGGATGCCGAGGGCAACTTTATGTGGCCTGGTTTCGGTGACAATATGAGAGTCCTCGATTGGATCATCAAGCGCTGCGAGGGCACAGTTGATGCCGTTGAAACTCCTATCGGATTCCTGCCTAAGCCGGAAGATATCAACCGCTCCGGTATCGAGGACGAGGTATCTCTCGACAGGATGAAAGAGCTCCTTGCTGTTGATAAGGATCTCTGGAAGGCCGAGATCAAGGAAATGCGCCGTTACTATGATGAAGACATCAAGGCTAAGGGCGGCCGTATCCCCGACGCTCTTTACAAGGAGCTCGATATGATCGAGGAAAGACTTAACAAATAA
Organism: uncultured Clostridia bacterium; assembly: GCA_946545645.1. Lineage (GTDB taxonomy): Bacteria > Bacillota > Clostridia > Oscillospirales > Ruminococcaceae > FB2012. The sequence continues at coordinate 4,167 of CAMNNQ010000066.1, forward strand.
ATCCGGATCCCGGTGATAAGAAAGAGCTTTCTGCGGAAAGCTCTTTTCTTTTTGCCCAAAGGAAAGAAAAATTGATAATAAATTATAGAGATTTATGGAAAAATATCTTGACAAATTGTAAACGGCGATGTATAATTACTGTGTATCATTATGCTTAAATTCTTTGTGGAGGGGATATATATGAAAATGAAAAGGCTGATATCCGGCTTTGCAGCGGGCGTTCTCTGCGCTGTTGCTATGTCCTGCGCTACAGTCGGAGCGGCAGACACAGTCAAGGAGTATACCGGGCTCATAAGCTCTGAAACCCCGGCTCAAGGTGCTGCCATTGCCGCTGAGGCGTCGAATGACAGCTGTAAGACGTTGACTATCGATGATTCCGATATCGCTGAGGGTGAGGACATCGTTTCCTACAACGCTACCGAGTTCAAGAAGGTCCTGGAGATCAAGGACGGGACAGCTATCCCGGCAGCGACCTTTGAATATGAAGTCACCGCTCCGGCTAGTGATATCAAGGCGACCTTCGATAACGACGGTAATCCCACTACTCTCGGCGTGTTCAAAGGCATAGGCACTGATAAGATCGTCTATAAGTACGAGAACGTAAATAACAATGCCTTCGTTACAAATGCTGTTTCCGGATATGTTACAATGCAGAACTTTACCATTAAATATGAGCCTCAGGTCGTTGTGCTTCCTGATAATGCTGGATCCACCGGTGGAAGCAGCCTGAAAGGCGCTGATGATAATGTATTGATAAACAATATCAACAAAGCTGACGGCCTGGCGGGTGTTGATACCTACTACGCTATCAAGACCGTTCAGATGGATTTCACAGCGTGCGGCTTCAAGGAGCCCGGTATCTACCGATATTACATCCAGGAGACCGGTGATAACGTCGGCGTAACTAACGATTACAGTGTTACCGGCGACGACAACTGCTGGCGTACACTCGACGTTTATGTCGAGGATGCTACATATACCGTTCCCGGCGCACAACAGACTGACCCCGGAACGAAGGTCAACGCTCTGAAGATCGCAGGCTATGTAATGTATGTCGGCAAGCAGACAGAAGGCCCCAAGGCAGGAGATGCGACTGCTGCAGAAGGCAATCCTGTGCTTATGGAGGACGGCCTTTCTCATACAAATCCTTCCGGCAACGGCAGTGTTAACGGTGTTGAGATCGAGGGTGCAGTCAAGTCCGAGGGCATCAGAAACCGTTATAATACCGGCGACCTCTCTTTCGAGAAGATCGTTACCGGCAACCAGGCTTCGAGAGACAAGTTCTTTAAATTCACCCTTACACTCACCGGTGATATCGCTGAAGACATCGAAGATACCGCTGTCTTTGTTATAGACGAAGAGAGCACTATGGCAGTGGTAGACGGTTGGGCAAATGGATCTGAATATCCCAACGACGTTACTGCTTTCACAAAGGGCGCTATCTTTACTGCAAATAATGCGTCCGTTAATAACGATACCAATATCAGATACGTTTCCGGCACCCAGCTCAAGGCCGGTTACAGCTTCTACCTGCAGGATGGCCAGAAGGTCATCGTTAAAGGTCTGCCTTACGGTGTAGGCTATGAGCTCCAGGAGGTCCAGGACGATTATGTTCCGTCTGTCGAGCTTTCAGAAGAAGAAGGTTATGACTATGTGACCAAAGACGGTGCGAATGATCAATCCAAAGTTGAGGCTTCTCTGAATGTGGTAACAGGCAACGATCCTACTGCGACCATCGCAGATACCTGCATCAGCGGCGATGTAGATATTACATTCACCAATGAGCGCGAAGGCACTATCCCCACAGGCGTTGTTGTTTCCATCGCAGCTCCCTCTGCGGCGGCTGCTGCACTGATCGGCGTACTCGTTGTTCTGCACGTTAAGAAGAAAAAGGAAGACTGAGTTTTCTGACTAAAAAATTCGACCCGCTTCGGATACCGAGGCGGGTCTTTTTCTACCCCGAAAAGCCATCCCGGAGCTTTTCAACAGCGGATTTTTCTATCCGTGAGACATAGGACCGGGATATCCCCAGCTTGGCTGCGGTCTCACGCTGGGTCATGGGGCGCCTTCCGCAGAGACCGTACCGCAGCACGATAAGGTCACGCTCTCTCGGGGTCAGCACCTCCCATACCAGCCGGTACAGCTCCTGTGAGGCCACTTCCAGCTCGACTTCGTCGTCAATGCAGTTCTCGTCTGCGATGACTTCGATAAGAGTCAGCTTGTTGCCGTTTTTGTCGGTGTCGATCGGTTCGTCAAAGTGCACATCCCCGGCGCTTTTGCGCTGGGCGCGGAAGTGCATCCGTATCTCATTCTCAATACATCTTGAAGCGTAGGTCGCAAAGCGGCTGCCTTTATCACAGTTGAAGGTCCCGACAGCCTTTATCAGGCCGAAGGTGCCGATGGAGAGCAGATCGTCCTGATCCTGGGATCCGGCATAATACTTTTTTACAATGTGTGCGACAAGGCGCAGATTGTGCTCGATGAGCTTGTTCTTAGCCTCCTTGTCGCCGGCTTTGAGACGTTCAAAATACAGCCGCTCCTCTTTGGCGGAGAGCGGTTTCGGGAAAACAGTCTTGTTGTCAAAGTGCAGGGCAAAGAACAGAAAATGCTTCGACAGCAGCGAAAATAGTAGTTCAAGCATAGCTATGCCTCCCGTAAAGATAGTCGGTGTTTCGCCGTAATACAGGATATGCCGGACCATGCTTGTATAATGCACAAAAAATCACATAGCCAAAGGCCAAATATCGGCTTTGCGCTGTAAATATTTTTTAGGGGAGCTATTGAATTTGCCGCAGAAATGTGGTATAATTATTTATATATTATTGCGGAAGGATCTGACCAGAGCTATGATGCGTCCAAAAAGGGTCGCGGCTATACAGGACATTTCCGGTATCGGGAGATGCTCGCTGACCGTTATCATCCCCGTGCTCTCTGCTATGGGCGTTCAGGTCTGTCCTATCCCGACAGCAGTTTTATCAGCGCATACGGGTTACGGAGAGTTTGTTATGCACGACCTCACCGATTTTACTATCCCCGCGCTGGAGCACTATAAAAAACTCGGAACAGACTTCGATTGCGTTTACAGCGGGTTCCTGGCTTCCAGTGAACAGATAGATCACTGCCTGGAGTTCTTCGCCAGCTTCAAGGGCGCTATGAAAGTAGTAGACCCTGTAATGGGAGACAACGGCAAGAGCTATCAGACTTATACCCCGGAGCTCTGCTCAAGAATGAGCGAACTTGTTGCTGTGGCGGATATCATTACCCCCAATCTGACAGAAGCCGCTATCTTGCTGGGAGAAGAGTTCCCGGCAGGGGAGATCGAGCCGGAAGCTATGAAGAGCTGGCTCACAAGGCTCTCGGAGATGGGGCCTCAGACAGTCGTTATTACCAGCGTTCCTCTGAAAAACGGCGGGATATGCTCGGTTGGATACGAAGCAGGCCGCTTCTGGAAGGTGACAGGGGAATTTGTCCCTATAAGCTATTCCGGCAGCGGGGATATGTATACCTCTATCCTTATAGGCGGGCTCCTTGAGGGAGACAGCCTGCCGGCTGCTATGGCAAGAGCAGCAGAGTTCACCGAAAGCTCAATAAAAGAGACCTATAAGCTGGGGACTCCGTGGACAGACGGCATAATGTTTGAGCCTATGCTGGGCAGGCTGATCTCCGGGAACGAGCCGACAGGCTATACCGAGCTTTAAGGAGGAGCCATGCACCGCTTGAATATAGTCCTGCTGGAGCCGCAGATACCGCAGAACACCGGGAATATCTCCCGCACCTGCGCTGTTACCGGCGCTGCGCTTCACCTCATCAAGCCCTACGGCTTTACGATAACCGATAAGCAGCTAAAACGTGCAGGCCTCGATTACTGGGATAAGCTCGATATCTACGAGTACGAAAATTGGGACAGTTTTGCAGGCAAAAACGAAGGGCATTTCTATTTCTTTACCACAAAAGGCAGGAATGTCTATTCTGAAAAGATCTATCCCGAAGAGGGGAGCGTCTATATTGTCTTCGGAAGAGAAGACAAAGGGCTGCCGGAGGAGCTTCTCTATCAGCACCCCGACTGCTGTGTCAGGATACCGATGCGAAACGAGCTCCGAAGCCTGAACCTTTCAAATTCTGTGGCGATCGCCACCTATGAGATACTGAGACAATGGGATTTTCCCGACCTCGAAAGAGAAGGAAAGCTCACAAAATACATTTGGTAAGGGCGGAGCCCTTGGCATTGAGAGATAAGGAGAATAATATGGCTAAGATCAAACTTTTGACGGATGCAGCTTCCGATATATCGCCGGAATATGAAAAAGAGCTGGGGATAAAGGTCATCCCGTTCAAGGTGACTATCGGAGATAAGACATATACCAGCGGAGTCGATTTCGATAACAAAAAGTTCTATGAGATGCTCGATGCTTGCGACAGTGTCCCTGTTCATTCTCAGATAACTGTGTTTGATTATGAGGAGATCTTCAAGGAGATCTATGATGAGGGCTATACCGACCTTATCAACGTTACGATAAACAGCAAGGGCAGCGCTACCTATGACAACGCTGTTATGGCTGCACGTAATTTCTTTGAGAACTATCCCGAAGCAAAAGGCCGCTTTAACATCTACAATATCGACAGCGAAGGATATACCGGCACCTACGGCTATCCTCTCATACAGGCAGCGGGCAAGATCAAGAAGGGCGTTCCTGCCAAGGAGATCGTTGCCTATATCACAGATTATGTAAAGAACTGCGTTATCTATTTCGCTATGTATACTCTCAAATATGCCAGAAAGTCCGGAAGGATACCTTCCGCTGCGGCTTTCGTCGGAGAGGTCATGGGGCTTCGCCCGATAATGCGTATCCACGATCACGAGATCAAGACTCATACCAAAGTCCGCGGTGACAAGGCTGTTATCCCGAAGATCCTTGATCTGGTCTCCGGGGAGATCATTCCTAAGACACCTTACTGCATAGTTTACGGCAGCGATGAAAAAGCGCGTGACGAGCTTGCTGCCGCACTTACAAAGAAGCTGGGCTATCCCCCTACAGAGTTTTTCCAGATCGGCGCGGTTATCTCGATAAATGCGGGCCCGGCAGTTGTCGGCGCGATATTCAAATCTGCCAAGCCGTAAAGGATCGGAAATAAACGCTGCTGCACCTTAACAGAATAACGAAAAATAAACCGTATATCCTCCCGGACCAGGGGGATATACGGTTCTTTGTTTTTTTCTGATTTCTGAGCCTCTCAGGAGGTTATCTCTGTCGCTGCTCCGACATAGGAGAAAGACCAGAGCTTTCCGTCGATCTCACGCTCCTCATCGACCACAGGGATACCCGGCTCATAGCAGTAGTATCTGACATTGTTCCAAGTGACCCAGCCCCGTCTCATTGAGCCGTCTTCGCTGAAAACGTAGCGCTTGCCGTCAACATACTGCGGCCCTCTGAGCAGACCGCCCTTGTATAAGCAATAGCGCAGACCGTCTATGGTCTGCCAGCCCTTGCGCATCAGATGATCCTTACCGAAGTAATAATCGACGCCCTTGATCCTCTGCCATCCGGTGACTGCCTTGGCTTCATCGTTGAAATAGTAGGTCTCATTCGGCCCTGTGGAGACCCACTGCTCCATAGCGCCGCCGGCTCCGGTCATATAGTAAAGGTCGCCTTCGTTCTCAACGAAGCCTCTTACCAGCTTGAAATCCTCTCCGAAGAAGAAGTATTTGTTCTTGATCTTGTTGAGCCCTTTGACAGCATAGCCGTCTTCGTCGAAGTAATAGATATCCTCGCCGTCCCATCTGAAATCGGATTTGACCCAGACATCGACCTTGGTGCCGTCGCTTTCGCCGTAGCGCAGACGGTCGCCGTCCTTTATGAGCCCGCTTCGGAGGGAACCGTCGGGATTAAAATCATAATAGAGCCCGTCGATACGCTCTTCGGCAGTGCAGCAGACTCCGGAGATGCCGGCGTAGTATTTTTTTCCGCCGTATTCACACCAGCCGTCTTTTCTTAGCCCGGTGACTTCGTCGAAGAAGAAGATAAAGCCGCCGATCTCAGTAGGGCCCTGAGCCATTTTATGATCCGGCTTGAAATACATCAGCCCGAACATTTTTTCGCCCAGCTTTCTGTAAGCATCCCGGGCAGCCTGACCGTTCTTTGTATTATAGCTGTAAAGTATGTTCCAGAGCCTGGTCTGCTCGCTGTCGCTGAGAGCATAAGTGTAGTCGGTCATAGACTTCTCGTATTTATCCAGCAGCTTGCAGTCTGCGGCAAAGGTCTCGTTCTGTTTCTTTTTGTCGTCGGGGACTTCATATAGATCGATCCAGCCCGTAACAGCGACATGGGTGATCGGGTCGAAGTAATAGACATCATCGCCGTCCATAAGGAAGCCTTCATGGACAATGCCGTCCTTGCCGAAATAGTAGGTGTTCCCGGTCTCCGGGTCGGTATACCATTCTGTGCGGAGTATACCGTTGTCATCGAAGCTGTAGTAGTTGTCGTCGATGAGGACCAGCCCTTTAGCAAGGCCGTTTCTTGTGTAGTAGGATTTGTTGCCGTCCTCGTCCATTTCCCAGCCCTCGGTGAGGACACCGTCGTCTCCGAATTTATATTTTGTATCTCCGATAGTCTGGACTCCGGTGACCATATAGTAATTTTCACCGAAGTAATAGGTCTTGCCGTCGATCTCGCGGAAGCCGGTCGCGAATGCACCTGTGTTTTCATCGGCATAACGGAATTTGCCGCCTTCGTTTCGCCAGCCCTTGAGGACAGCGCCTTTCTCGCCGAAGTCATATTCTCTGCCGTCAATGCGCTGTTTGCCTGTCAGCAGATGCCCGTCAGCCCCGAAGTAGTAGGTTATCCCATCTATCTCAAGGGGGCCGGTCGCCATATCGCCGTTGGATTTGAAATAGTATCTGGCGCCGCGTATCTCTGCCCAGCCAGTGACGAGCTTGCCCTCAGAGTCGTAATAGCGGTTGTTGGCTGTATCTCCCTCGAAGCCGTTTCCGGGGAAGCCATGGTCGTCAAAGAAATATTCGTTGCCGTTGAAATCCTGGAGCCCGGTACGGAAAAGCCCGGAATCGTCGGCAAAATAATATTCCTCGCCATCGAGAGTGACGCGCCCTTTCTGAAGAACGCCCGAATCGTCAAGATAATACCTGCCGCCGTCGTAATCCTGCCAGCCCCGGAGCATATTGCCCTCGGAGTCGAAGATATAAGTAGTATTGTTAATGAGCTGCATCCCTGTGACCTTCTCGCCGCTTTCGGGAGAGATATAGTAGGTATTGCCGGAATGGGTATGCCAGCCGGAGGAATAGTAGGCATCGTAATAGAGGTAGCCCGCCGAAGCCGCACCGATGACCCCGGTGCAAATAAGTGCGCAGAGGGAGGCCGCAGCTCTGCTTTTTCTGTTGAAACGCCTTGCAGACCTGGCGCGGGTCTTATGACCTTCGATACTCACGGGGCACACCTCCTTTAAAAGAAACTTTTATTATTATACCATATCCCGACCGATTAGTCAAGCGGCGCAGAGCTTTCGCTCATAGTTCATGGACTATTGCCTTGTGCGGAGCCATACGGAAAATCGTTCGCTGCGCTCACTGTTTCCTGTGCCAGCGGGCTAAAAGGTTTTTCGGCGCGGCATTTTTGTTGTGCCGCGCCTTGCCGGAACTGCGTTCCGGACGAGACTTTGTCTCGTGCTCTGCAAAGGGGACGCTGTCCCCCTTGACCCCCTGCCAAGGGCTGGCGCGCCCTTGGATTGGCGCAATATTGCCCGCTTT
>CAMNNQ010000067.1 GCA_946545645.1 uncultured Clostridia bacterium
CCGCCCGACCTAAGAGCAAAAACTTCACAATAGCTCACGCCTGAATTCGGGGGCTTTCCGGTCGCCCCCGAACCCCTTCGGGTGCTTGCTGTCGTTTATTTGTCGTCTGTACGCCCTGCGACGCTGCCGATAGGTTCAGCGGCGTCTATACTTTAGAGGGGCGGGACGTTGTGAAAGGAGTGCTGTGCCACATTTACCTTCGAGGAGCGGAACGTAATTATCCTAGTGTCACAAAAAATGGGCATACGGAGAGACTCGGGTATGCCGCTTCTTTCGGGGCAAGTCATAACAATCAAGACTATACCGCACGACCCCATGTGCGTAAGAAGCAAAGTCAGATATTTAGTCATTGTATATGAATTTAATGCAGGTGTGTTGACACCCGGCCAGAAGATTTGTGTGCTATGGCGGAAGAAAACTGATCTCATGCAAAACTTTTGATCGGCAAAGACTTAGGTGCGGGTCGTGCGTTGTTGCCTTAAACACAAACGAGACCCTCCGTCCGGAGAGCCCCGCCTGTATTTGTATGAGTTGTGTTATGGTGTAAAAATCTGATTTAGGAAAACATAATACAACGTGTGTCTCTCTGAACGAGAGACTATGCTGAACCTGTATGCAGCGTCGCAGGCCGTAACGACGACCCACCCACGACAGCTAGCGACCAAAGGGAGCGACGCGGTTCGGCGTCAAAAAGAGCGATCAAACGCAGCCCTGAGCCTTCATAGCTTCAGCAACCTTCAGGAAGCCTGCGATGTTTGCGCCAGCAACCAGATCGTCGCCAAGGCCGTAAGCATTGGCAGCCTCGATGGATGCCTTGAAGATGTTAGCCATAATGTTCTTCAGCTTAGCATCAACTTCCTCGGAAGTCCAGCTCAGACGCTCGCTGTTCTGGCTCATCTCAAGACCGGAAACAGCAACACCACCGGCGTTAACAGCCTTAGAAGGAGCTACGATGACGCCGTTCTTCTTCAGATACTCGATAGCCTCGTTGGTGGTAGGCATATTAGCTACCTCAACGTAGTACTTAACACCGTTAGCAACGATCTTCTCAGCCTCAGCCATGCCGACTTCGTTCTGAGTAGCGCAAGGCATAAGGATGTCTGCCTTTACGCCCCAAGGCTTCTCGCCCTTGAAGAACTTAACGCCGAACTTGTCAGCATAGTCCTCAACACGGTTGCGGCAGGAAGCACGCATCTCAAGCATATAATCGACCTTCTCGTCGGTGGAGATACCGTCGGGATCGTAAACATAACCGTCAGGGCCGGAGATAGTAACGACCTTGCCGCCCAGCTCGTTGACCTTCTTAACAGTACCCCAAGCAACGTTGCCGAAACCGGAGATAGCAAAGGTCTTGCCCTTGATGTCATCCTTGAAGTAGTCAAGCATATTGCAGGTGTAGTATACAGCGCCGAAACCGGTAGCCTCAGGACGGATCAGCGAACCGCCGTAGGGGATGCCCTTACCGGTAAGAACGCCTGTAAACTCATTCTTGAGTCTCTTGTACTGGCCGAAGAGGTAGCCGATCTCTCTGGCGCCTACGCCGATATCACCGGCGGGAACGTCAGTGTCGGGGCCGATATGTCTGTAGAGCTCGGTCATGAAGCTCTGGCAGAAACGCATAACCTCAGCGTCAGACTTGCCCTGGGGGTCAAAGTCGGAACCACCCTTGCCGCCGCCCATAGGAAGGGAGGTAAGGCTGTTCTTGAAGGTCTGCTCAAAGCCGAGGAACTTGATGATACCGATATATACGTTGGGAGCAAATCTCAGACCGCCCTTGTAAGGTCCGATAGCAGAGTTGAACTGAACTCTGAAGCCGCGGTTAACCTGGAGCTTGCCGTTGTCATCGACCCAAGGAACACGGAAGATGATCTGTCTCTCGGGCTCAACCATCCTGTCAACTACGCCTGCCTCTACGAAGTCCGGTCTCTTCTCGATAACCGGCTCGATGCTCTGGAAGACCTCGTTTACAGTCTGAAGGAACTCGGGCTCGCCGGGGTTACGCTTCTCGACCTGTGCAAGTACGCTCTTGAGATACTCGTTTTTCAGTGCCATTTTCAAAGACTCCTTTATAAAATAAATTTTAGATGGGATCGCAATAAAACACGACCGCTCTATCACGACTTTTTTATTATAACATATTGTTTTTCATTTTGCAAGTCCTAAATCAAAAAAATTCAAAATTTTCTATGAATACAGCTATATTTATAAGAATTTGGCACTTCTTGCACATTCGGGTTGCAAACGTCTTCGTATTTATCGGCAAAATATACAATTTGAAGCATTCGCATTATACAAAGCGATATTAGGTGCCGCTGCACACGAAAAAGCTCTGGGGCGACCGGAAAGCCCCCGAAACTAAGCGTGAGTGCAAGTGGTATTTGCACTCCCGCTGTAGCGGCGCATCACCCCTTACACAACGTCCCGCCCCTCTAAAGGAAAGACGGCGCTGAACCTATCGGCATCGTCGCAGGGCGTAACGACGACCCACCACCGACAGCAAGCGACCATCAGGAGCGCCGCGTTTCGGAGCTAAAAAACACCCGAAGGGGCTCGGGGGCGACCGGAAAGCCCCCGAATTCAGGCGTGAGCTGATGTGAAGTTCACGCACTTGGTCTGGGCGGGGCAACACCCTTTACAAAACGTCCCGCCCCTCTAAAGGAGAGACGGCGCTGAACCTTCCGGCAGCGTCGCAGGGCGTACAGACGACCCCGCAACGACAGCAAGTACCCGAAGGGGTTCGGGGGCGACCGGAAAGCCCCCGAATTCAGGCGTGAGCTGATGTGTAGTTTCCGCACTTGGTCTGAGCGGGGCAGACAGTTCACTCATAGTCCATGGACTATTGCCTTGTGCGGAGCCATACGGAAAATCGTTCGCTGCGCTCACTGTTTCCTGTG
>CAMNNQ010000068.1 GCA_946545645.1 uncultured Clostridia bacterium
CTTGGCAGGGGGTCAAGGGGGACAGCGTCCCCTTTGCAGAGCACGAGACAGAGTCTCGACCGGAACGCAGTTCCGGCCAGGCGCGGCACAACAAAACCAAAGACCAACAACGACATCCTCCCACACAACGCAGCGAGAACAAACAAAAATGCCGCGCCGACACCCCCTGACGCCCGTACAACTAGGAAAGAGCGAAGCGATTTTCCGTTTTTTTAACGCCGAAACGCGGCGCTCCCGTTGGTCGCTTGCTGTCGTTGGTGGGTCGTCATTACGCCCTGCGACGCTGCCGATAGGTTAGACTGTCGTCTTTCCTTTAGAGTGGCGGGACGTTGTTAGCGACGGGGTCACATAACAAGTACTGCACCGCACAAAGCGGGCAATATTGCGCCCATCCAAGGGCTTTTTAGCTCCGAAATGCGTCGCTCCCGGTGGTCGCTAGCTGTCGTTGCGGGGTCGTCGTTACGCCCTGCGACGCTGCCGATAGGTTAGACTGTCGCCTTTCCTTTAGAGGGGCGGGACTCGGACATCTGGGCTTCAGTGACCTTTTCTTCCGCCGCTGTCGAAGAGATCGTTCAGATCGGTCTGCTTTACGCCGTCGGAGCCTGTTTTGCCTTTCATAAAGAGCATACCGTTGACAACGGTAAGGTTATCCTCTTCCAGCCTGACAGCCCGCTGGATCTCGATAAATCCTACGATGAGCAGGATCACTCCGAGACCCAGAAATCCCATTATGAACCATTTAAGATAGAGCATAGCTCCTGTGGGGAAGCGGCTGTAATACTCCTCCGCTGCCTTTTCCGGGTCGGTTATCCCGCCCCAGCTTATGAAAATGGAGCCGCCCTGTGTGGAATACATAGGGCAGGTATACTTTCGGTCTTTGACCAGCGTTGAATACTCGCGCTGGGTTATAGTCTGAGTATGGGTAGCGCCGCTGTCTGTTTCCTTACAGTAGGCATAATAATAGGTATGGGTAGTGCGGCGTCTGGAATAGGTTCTGGTAGTTTTCTTATCCAGCCCGGTAATGACCAGTTCGCGTGTCCCTTCGCTTTTGAGCTCCGGCGGCTTATATGTGACATACCGATAGAGCAGTATCACGAGCCCGATAGCCAGCAATACCAGGGCAGCGCGCTGGCAGGTTACTCCCATATTATATCTGAAATGCCGGTTGGGATCTTTCTTGAGACAGATCAGCACAGCCTTTCTCCTCCTGCTAAAAAAACTCCCCAAGCCATAGGTTTACGGCTCGGGGACTGTCGATCAGATAATTAAGCCTGCGGATAAACAGAAACCTTCTTGCGGTCTCTGCCCAATCTCTCAAATCTTACGACTCCGTCAGCGGTAGCGAACAGAGTGTCATCAGAACCGCGGCTTACGTTCTCGCCCGGATGGATATGAGTGCCTCTCTGGCGAACCAGGATATTTCCGGCAACGACTGCCTGACCGTCGGCACGCTTAACGCCAAGGCGCTTTGCCTCAGAATCACGGCCGTTCTTGGTAGAGCCCATACCTTTTTTATGAGCGAAGAACTGCATTGAAATCCTAATCATTTGATTACACCTCCGTAAATGTGATCTTGATACGTCCCTGAAATTCGTCGGAGAGAAAATAGAGGTGTGTCAGGAGCCCAAGCAGCAGCTTGTCTCCGTCGCCGTCATCTCCTTCTTCAAGGATCAGCTTTATTTCGTTTCCTTTTACCGCGACCTCGGCCTTCAGCTTGAAGACATCGGTCACTGTGTTAGCCGTCAGCATCACTGCTGAGGATACTCCGGCGCAGGCTATATCCTGCCCGCGCTCGGCAAGGCCTGCGTGCCCGCTTATACGGAAACCGCAGAGGCTTTTGCCGTTTTTACGGTAAAACTCGGCGCGTATCATTATGCGTTGATAGCTTCGATCTTTACCTTAGTGTAGGGCTGTCTGTGACCGAGCTTTCTCTTCTCGCCCTTCTTGGGCTTGTAAGTGAAAACAGTGATCTTCTTAGCCTTTCCGTTCTTCTCGACCTTAGCGGATACTGTCGCACCCTCAACATAAGGAGCTCCGACCTTTACATCGCCCTCGCCGCCGATAGCCAGGACCTTATCAAAGGTATAGCTACTCTCGGGCTCGGCATCGAGCTTCTCGACGAAAACAACATCACCGACATTTACCTGATACTGTTTTCCGCCTGTTTCGATAACTGCGTACATCTCAAAATGCACCTGCCTTTTTTATAAACTCGCTGCGGACGGTGCGAACCTGCGCGTGAGAGCACAGTTCGTCTTTAAAAACCGTAAACAAGCGGCTCATATATCATATCATATTTGCCTTTTAAAGTCAAGCGCGGCGGTGATTTGTTCTCAAAGTTCACAAAAAATTTACAAGCCGGCGCACTGCCATCCAAGAAAAAACTCCCGCCGGGGTGGACGGGAGCCAAAAAATAAAAAATTATAGGGGAGAAGCCGGTAGTTTCCTACCGGACTATATATGAAGGCTTGGGGTAATAGCCTACATACCATTGCTATGATATTATTTTAAACTGCCTTTGTGATAGGCGTATGAAATCTTGGAAAAATAATTATTAACTTTATTGCACTTTTTCAGCGAATATGGTAGAATAATATATAATATTTTGAAATAATAAAAAGACTTTACTTTTGCAATCGTTTAAGAAAGGATGCGAGGGATTTGCCAAGATTTTTTATAGAAGAGCCTCCTGCCGGCGAGGCTCTGATCCGCGGAGAGGATGCCAGGCACATCGGCAGGAGCCTGAGGATGAAGCCGGGCGAGGAGCTGACTCTCTGCTGCGGCGGGACAGATCATTTCTGCCGAATCATCTCGATCACAGCCGACGAGGTCCGCTGCGAGGTGCTCTCCAGCGAGAGGTCATCCGCCGAGCCGAGGCTGAAGCTGACGCTTTTCCAGGCTTTGCCTAAATCCGACAAGATGGAGCTGATCGTTCAGAAGGCTGTTGAGCTGGGAGCCGGGAGAATCGTCCCGGTGCTGACATCGAGATGCGTATCCCGGCCGGATGCGGCATCGGCTGCCAAAAAATGCGAGCGCTGGCAGAAAATAGCGCTTGCTGCGGCGAAGCAGAGCGGGAGGGGGATCATCCCGGAGGTCGGCGGGGTCATCAGTTTTGAGGATTGTCTTGCCGCAGCCGGGGAATATGACAGAGCCTTTTTCTGCTACGAGGGCGGGGGAGAGAGCCTTGCAGGGGCTGATCTTTCAGACACCGGGACAGCCGCTCTGATCGTTGGGCCGGAGGGGGGATTTGAGCCGTCGGAGGCCGAAGCTGCGAGCTTTGCCGGCCTCAGGCTGACCTCTCTCGGAAAGAGGATCCTGCGCTGCGAGACAGCGCCTATTGCCGCGATAGCTGCCATAATGCTGCTGTCCGGAGATCTGTGAATCCTGACGTAAAAAAATTATACACATTTTTGTGAAGGTTTTACAAAAACTTTCGGCCGGTTTTGTTTTTTTTGAAAAGTACTTGATTATTGAGCCGGGGTGTGATATAATGAATACAGTCTTAAATTTGTGTTTTTCAGCACATTTATGGGGATAGTTTAATAAATATAAAAAGGAGTGTTCACTATGGGCAAGAAGTTGAAGTTCATTGCTGCTGTCGGAGCCATCGCTGCCGGTACTGCTGCTGTTTTCGCACTTAAGAAGCGTAAGGAGCTCGAGGATTATGATTACGAAGAGCTGGATGACGATTTCGATGACTGCGTAAACGATTGCGAAGAGTGCGCTGAAGAGGCAAAGGAAGCCGTTGAGGATGCTGCTGAAGAGGCAGGCGAAACAGCAGAGGAAGTTCTCGATAAAGTAGAGGACGCTGTTGAGGAGATCGACGAATAATTCAGATCTAACGGATTTTTTTCTTTTTCATACTTTCCTGAAGAGAAGGGGCTGTATCTTTCAGCTCCTTCTTTTTCTTTTCTGCCCGCGCCTGAGCTGCATCTGTTTCACTAAAACCGGATGCTGCGCACCCGAAGGGGCTCTGGGGGGGCGACAGGAAAGCCCCCGAAATTTAGCGTGAGCTGATGTGAAGTTCCCGCATTTAATCGGGCGGGGCAGCCCCCTTTACACAAGTCCCGCCCCTCTAAGGTAAAGACGCCGCTGAACCTATATGCAGCGTCGCAGGGCGAAATGACGACCCACCACCGACAGCAAGCGACCACCGGGAGCGCCGCGTTTCGGCGCTAAAAAACGGAAAATCGTTCGCTGCGCTCACTGTTTCCTGTGCCAGCGGGCTAAAGGGTTTTGTCGGCGCGTCATTTTTGTTTGTCCACATAAAAATGTAGGGAGACCTTGCTTTGGTCTCCCTTTGTTTTTGTTGTTGTGCTGCGCCTTGCCGGAACTGCGTTCCGGTATGGGGCGCTGCCCCATGCCCCGCTTAGGGCTCTGCCCTAAGAACCTGCCAAGGGCTGGCGCGC
>CAMNNQ010000069.1 GCA_946545645.1 uncultured Clostridia bacterium
CAAGGAGAATTTGGGTAATATGACGGAAAGCTGGCAAGCAGATGATGTGCAGAGGCGTTAGCCGCGGGTCGTGCGGTGTTGCCTTAAGGAGCCTGCTCAGTCGGCCAGGTACTTTTTGAGCGCGGTTATTGCCCGGTCTGCGTCGTTATAGCCCAGATGGTATAGCCTTCCCAGCTTTTCTATATCCTTCTCCAGCCTGGATACAGTAACGGGCTCTGAGGGCGCGATGACGAATATCCTGCCCTTTGCTTCAAGGGCTTCCAGTTCGTCGCACTGCCTGTTGTAGTTATCGTTGCTGGCTTTTACCGAAGCTGCGAACTCGGGATACTTGCGGTAAACGATCCTTTCGGAGCTGAGGCTCTTTGCAGATTTGAGCTGTTTCCGGTATGTCCTCGGCCTTGTACGCACGACGACTATCTTCTCGAAGCCCCGCTCCAGAGCGAAGCTGTGGGGCACCTTGCAGGAGCAGCCGCCGTCAAGGTAATGCTTTTCTCCGACAGTGACAGCGCGGGAGATATATGGCAGCGATGCTGAGGCTCTGACAGCGAGGAAAAGGTCGTTTATGTCGCTTGTCAGGCCGAGAGCTTCCGGCTTGCCGGTCTCAAGGCAGGTAGCGACGGCGAAGAGCTCCCGGTCCCCTCTGAGGATGCGCTCCTTATTCAGCGGCTCGACACCCTCCAGCTCACCGAAGACGAAATCGAAGCCGATGATGCCTTTATTGTTCCTGATAGCATCCTTCCCGACATAGCGGCTGTCCAGACGATATGTGAGATTGATCCTTGCAGAGCGCCCGATCTGCCCGGCGACATAGTTGATCGCGTTGAGCGCTCCGGCTGAGACACCGTAGGTGGTGCGGAGGTTTATGCCCTCCTGCATAAGTCTGTCGAGGACGCCGTTGGTATAAACTCCCCGGAAGGCTCCTCCCTCCAGGACGAGACAGCCCTCGGTAACGTTCTCCGCGGCATCGCCTTTGGGAAGCTGGGACACCCCGGAATATATCTTGCCTTTCAGCTTATCGTTCATGGTCATTTCCCCTTTATTATACTATAGCTGCTCAGCTCTTTCAAGAGCAAACTCTATCATGAGTTATACAAAAAGTCGTATTTTTATATAAAGAAAAGAGCGCTGCTCCGGGGCTCCGGAGCAGCGCTCTGCCCTGTCAGTAGACCTTGTAGTATCTTGTCATCCTCGTCTCGAAGACCTTGTGGCACATCATCGCGGCCGAGGCTAAAGCAGAGATAACGGCGACAATAATAATGATTCTGGCAAATGCTTTCATTAGATCAGCTCCTGTCGGTTTTGCGCAGTGCGCTGTTTTGATGCTCCGGCCTGTCTGTCTGTTCTGCGGCCGGAACCGTACCATGATTTCATTATAACACATTACTTTAATAATTTCAACCCTTTTTTTCCCGGGATGCTCCGCATCGGCGGCGCTATTCTCCGTGGCCGAGAGCGATATCCTCCTTGAACTCTTCGTTCAGGTCGGGATAAGCGGAGAGCATAGGCTCAACCTTTTCACCCCGCTTGCGGGCAAAGTAGTTGCAGGTGATCTTTTTGACCAGCCCGCTGAGGGCGATCAGGCAGATGAGGTTCGGGATAGCCATAAGCCCGTTGAATGTATCGTCGATAGCCCAGATAAGGTCGCTGGTGATAAGTGTCGAGAAAACGATAAGGGTGATATAGACAGCTTTGAAAACGATGACTGCGGCCTTCCTGCTTTTTTCGCCGGCCTTGCTGAAACAGAATTCCGTCGCTTTTTCGCCGTAATAGCTCCAGGCCAGGACAGTTGTAAAGGCGAAGAGAGGGAGTATCACGGAATAAACTGCGACTCCGAAGCTGCCGAAGTTGGTCTCAAACATTTTGAGAGCCATAGCTGTATCTTCCTCCATGCCTGTCAGGGTATCGAGGTCGAAGGTGGTGAGGAAGGTAAGTGATGTCAGTGTGCAGATAATAAAAGTATCGAAAAAGACTTCAAACACGCCCCAGAGCCCTTGCTTTACAGGCTCTCTTGTCTCGGAGGCGGAATGTGCGATAACAGAAGAGCCCAGGCCTGCCTCGTTGGAGAAAACGCCTCTTGCCATACCCTTCCGGATAACTGTTGCGAAGGTATAGCCCAGGACTCCGCCGCCGGCAGCCTTGAAGGTAAAGGCCTTGGAGAAGATAAGGCCGAAGGCGCCCGGGATATTGTCTGCGTGCATACCGATAGCTATCAGCGACATGACTATAAATGTCAGCGACATGAAAGGCACCAGCATCGAAGCTGCCTTTCCGATACGCTTGATACCGCCGATGATTATAGCTCCGGCGATAACCGCGACGATTATCCCGATGATGAGCTTTACAGTACCGAGGCTGCTGAAATCAAAGATCTTATCCAGAGCGCCGGAGACAGTGCCGCTTATCTTGTTGGTCTGCACCCCGCTCATCCCGACGGCTGCAAACAGGCAGAACACTGCCGATACATAGGCGAGCCAGCGCCATTTAAGGCCGTTGGCTATGTAATAGAACGCGCCGCCGGAGAGGTCGCCGCTCTTGTTTTTCTTTCTGAAATACAGCCCCAGCACATTCTCGGAGTAGTTGGTCACCATCCCGAAGAAAGCGGAGATCCACATCCAGAGGACAGCTCCGGGCCCGCCTGTAAGTATAGCGGAAACGACTCCGACGATATTGCCTGTCCCGACAGTTCCGGAGATCGCTGCCGAGAAGGCCTCAAACTGGGAGACTGAATTGACACGGTCTTTTTTCTTTTTCTTTCCGAGGCTTTTTACCGCCGGGACGATGGTCGTCCCGAGAGATTCTTTGAAATGGGTCAGTTGGAGAAATTTAGTCCTCAGCGAGAGCAGCAGGCCTGTCGCAAGGATCAGGATTATTATAGGCCAGCCCCAGACTATATCGTTTATAAAGCTGTTGATCTTTTCGATAGCCTTTATAAAACTCTCGGACATAGGAAATCCTCCCTGTTCTGGATAATTGCGAAAATACAATGTTATTGTACCATTTTTCCGCTATAATATCAATATTATTCATACAATTATCAGATATTCCGCACAAAAAATTTATATTGCATTATCCCGGCCTGCTGTTTATGCCCTGCTGGGGGAGCGGAAGAGGATCATGCCGGAGGCTGTTTTGCCGCCTCTTTATCTGAGTTCAAAGAGGGTTTTAAAAGTTAAATCTTATAGCTATTTTAGGCAAATATTACAAAATCCTTAAAAATATTCGGACATTATTATCAGAGATTGACAAGAGCGGATGTCTGTGATATACTGTAAAGTAAGGAAATATGCGTTGAAAGGAGGCAATACTATGAAACGCCGGACAGTTAAACGAGCCAGCGCTGCGGTTGCAGCAGTTGTTTCAGCTATGCTTGCACTGAGCGCCTGCGGATCTTATGATATACCCTCGGATAAGCTATATTCAAAATTTGCCGTCGCGGCGAATAACCTGAGCCGTGCCAACGGCAGAAAGGTGCTGGCCTCCGACGATACCTTGTCTTATGAGCTCAAGCTGGACAGCAGCGATACCGACAGCTCTGCCATAAGGACACTGCCTACTCCGCAAAGCCCGGAGGGCAGCGAAACAGAAATATCCGGCGATCCCGGGACAGATGCTCCCGGCGAACCTGATGAAAGCTCCTTCGCAGAGGATGACTCCGGGGCAGAGGGCAGCAGCTCAGAGCCCGATGAAAGCTCTTCTTCGGATGACAGCTCTTCTGACGACAGCGCCCCCGATGACAGCTCATCTTCTGACGACAGCAGCGATGATAAACGCTCCGACGACAGCAAGAGCGACAGCTCTTCCGATAAGGGCAGCAGCTCCGGAGCAGACAGCAAAAAGGACAGTTCTTCAAGTGCTCCTTCCGGCCAGAAGCCCGGCAGCGGTTCCTCCGGCAATACCGGCACAGGTACAGGTACGGGTACGGGAACAGGTATAGGTACAAAATCAGGCACGGGAACAGGCACAGGTACAGGAACTGGTACGGGTACAGGTACGGGTACCGGAACAGGCACAAGTCAGAAGCCGAGTTCTGGTTCGGGATCGGGTTCAGGTTCAGGCTCCGGTTCGGGTTCAGGCTCCGGTTCTAGTTCGGGCTCCGGTTCGGGTTCAGGCTCCGGTTCTGGTTCGGGCTCCGGCTCGGGTTCAAGTTCGGGATCGGGCTCAGGTTCAGGTTCAGGTTCTAGTTCGGGCTCCGGCTCAGGTTCCGGTTCAGGTTCTAGTTCGGGCTCCGGTTCAGGGTCTGGCTCCGGTTCAGGTTCGGGATCGGGTTCCGGCTCAGGCTCCGGCTCCGGTTCAGGTTCGGGATCGGGTTCCGGCTCAGGCTCCGGCTCCGGTTCAGGCAGCGGTGTAACAGATAACCCGGATAACAGCGAAGAAGCCCTGAAGCCCTATAAGACCGTCGAGGTCAGAGAGCTGCTGGAACTGATAAATATTGAGCGTGCCAAGGCTTCGGCAACGCCGCTGATGCTCAGCGCTAAGCTCTGCAAGGCAGCGCTGGTAAGAGTAGCCGAGATCGAGATCGAATTCGGACACACCCGTCCCAACGGTCAGAACTCAAAGGATTATATCCGTCAGGTAATGGGCGGAAGAGGTATCGCAGGCGAGAATATCGCCTACAATTTCCCGTCAGCTTCCGAGGTAATGTATTTCCAGGATACCAACCCAAATCTTCCTGAAGGCGAGATGACCAACGGCTGGATGTATACGAAGGATCAGAATCCCAAGCTCGGCAAGCACGGTGATATCATCAAGAATCCCAGCTACGATCAGGTCGGCATCGCATATCTTGAAAGCACACATTCCTGGGTAGCGATGTTCTACAGCACTACTGTTCTGGCAGGATAAGTAATAATTTAACGGTATGTCTCCTTTCGGGAGGCATACCGTTTTTTTAAGGCAACACCGCACGACCCCTGTGCATCAGAGGCGTTAGCCGCGGTTCGTGCGGTGTTGCCTTAACACATCCGCCCCGCTGCAGATCAGCGGGGCGGGTCGTCATATCTGAACATCACCTAGCAGCACAGCCTGCTGCATTTATCGGCTGCTCACGCCTTTACAACGCGGTTCCGGCCTGTCTTTTTGGCCTCGTAGAGAGCATCATCGACCTTGATGAAGATCTCATTCAGCGTATCCTCGCTGCCGAAGGAGATGCAGCCCAGGCTGGCGGTGATATGCTCCGGCTTGCCGAAGCCGTAGCTTTCGACCTTGCTGCGGAGATTTTCGGCAAAGCGGTAGGCCTTTTCGGGATTGTAGCCCGGGAGGAGGATCATGAATTCTTCGCCGCCCCAGCGCCCGACACAGCCGCCCTTTATGTTCTTTACAGCGCGGTTCATCAGCTTGGCGCAGGTCTTCAGGACCTTGTCGCCTATGGCATGACCGTAGGTATCGTTGACCTTCTTGAAGAAGTCCACATCCAGCATGATCAGACCGGCGTTCCCTCCTTTCTTGCCAAGATCCTTGAAGCAGTCGGATATGAGCTGTTCTATCGTTCTGCGGTTATATACTCCGGTCAGACCGTCGTGCTCGGCCATTTCCTTGAGCTTGTCGTTCATTTCGCTGAGATCGGTATAAGCGCGGTGCAGCTCGGTAGTTGTGGCATAGACGAGCTTGGTGAGCCTCTTTATCAGTGAGGTCTGGCCTTTGAGGACAGAGTCGTCAACATGGATATGCTTTATGGGCTCTGTCGGGTCGCCCTCGCGCATGGCTATGGACAGAAGGGTTATGTTATA
Organism: uncultured Clostridia bacterium; assembly: GCA_946545645.1. GTDB lineage: Bacteria > Bacillota > Clostridia > Oscillospirales > Ruminococcaceae > FB2012. Next base: position 5,727 of record CAMNNQ010000069.1, read on the forward strand.
TTCCAGAACATTGCCGTTCTTCGGGTCGCGGTTGACCTCGCCCCAGGTATGGAAGCCTGCGGTCTCGGCGATCTGCTGGAAGGGCATCATCTCGACGTTTACGAAATCCTCCCAGAAGGATTTTCTTACCGAGCAGGAATACAGCAGCACAGCCTCCGGCCTGAATTCGCAGACATCTCTGAGCCTGCTGTCTACCTTCCTGACGATATCTGCGGGGGCTCCGTAGCAGAGGTAGATCTTCATTCCTTCTGTTACATAGCCTGCCAGCAGGAGAGTGCCGTCCGGCTCGACGGTTATGGTATGGCGGAGCAGCTCCTCGCCGTCCAGCTCGGCCATCAGTGGGAATTCAAAGGTCTCCTCTGCGAAATGCTCATCCGCTTCGATCTGCATATATTTCTCATACAGCTCGACAGCGGGTCTGCCGTTAACTTCGATAAGGCGGTTCTCATCGCATTTGGTTACCCGGAACGGTACGCCGAGAGTCTGCCAGCCGACAGATTTATCGACAGAGATATGGAAATCCTTTCCGGCGTAGGTGACGACGAAGATCATATCGCTGTATATCCCGTCGGCATCAAATACAAAGTGTTCGGAGGATTCCATCGAATGTCCGCCGGCATATCCGCCGAAGACCTGTATCCCTCTGCGGCAGCGGCTGATATTTTCAAAGAGCGCTCTGGTATGGAGATTAGTCCCGGGGAGCATGAGCTCCAGCGCTTTGACATCTACTGTATTGTCGGCGATCCCGGTTATCCTTTTGCCGATCTCCGCCTCTGCTCCGGCGGCATTGGGGAAGCGATAGACTTTGACATCAGCGGATTCAAACATCATAACGGAGATCAGAATGCCTCTGTCCATAAGTCTGCCATTTTTGATCTCTCCTGCGGAGATGCTGCCGATTACCTGATCTGTCTCAAAGAGGCTGCACAGCTTTTTTGAGATGCTGATAAGAAGATCGCGGTCAAGGACACCGCTGTAAATATGGAAGAGAATGCTGCAGTATCTGCCGGAGCGATACTGATCGTGGATACTGTCCAGCTTTTCATTCAGATCGACTTCGCTGATATACCTGACTGAGATGTGTTTCATCTTTTTCCCTCCTATGTTTTATTTGTATCTGTCAAAAGATCATAGCAATGCTTATCAAGACGTTTTTCAAATATCTCCTTCGGGAGGGGCTTATCGAAGAAGAAGCCCTGGGCAAGGGAGCAGGCGTTGTCCTTGAGGATATTCACCTGAGCTTCCGTTTCGACACCTTCCGCGATACATTCCAGCCCCATTTCCTTAGCCATTGCGATAACATATTTGAACATGACAGAGCGGGTGCTGGTTTCGTCGTCCTGGTCTATGGGAAGGAAGCTGCGGTCGATCTTCAGGACATTCCAGGGTATCTCCTTGATGAGGTTCAGAGAAGAGTAGCCCATGCCAAAATCATCGACAGAAGTAGAGATGCCTGCCTGCTGGAGCCCGCTTACGACACGTTTAAGGTCGCGGAACTCGACGTCTGTGGTTGTTTCGGTCAGCTCTATCTCAAGGAAGTGGTGGGGCACCTGATATCTGTCGATTATCTCTATTATATGCTGGAGCAGATCGACATCCATCATATGGCGGCGGGAGAGGTTGACCGAGATACGGACTACCTTTTTGCCGCTGTCCAGCCAGCCCCGGATATCCCGGCAGACATGGGCAAGCATATAGAAATCCAGCTTGCAGATATCCATGCTCTGTTCAAGCAGGGGGATGAACTCGGCGGGAGAGATAAGTTTTCCGTCGTGCATCCAGCGGCAGAGCGCCTCGGCACCGATAAGCTCTCCGGAGGAGATATCTATCTTCGGCTGGTAATACACCAGGAACTCTTCGCCGGAGAGGGCTTCGGGGAAGAGCCTCTGGAGGAGGTTGGCCTTATTCTTAGCGGCGATCATTTCGTCGTTATAGAAAACGAAATCGCTTTTGCCGCCCAGCTTTGCGGCATGGGAGGAGGACATGACCTTATCTATTATATCTCCGGCATCGCGGAAGGAGAAATCCTCAGGGATGACGAATATACCTGCCGTCGCGGAGACCATTATTCTTTCTTCTGTCTCCATATCGTAGACGACGGCTGTTCCGGACAGCATACGCAAGACTTCTTCCAGGAGCTCGTTCTTGAACAGCATAATGAAATTATCTCCGCCCATGCGGCAGATGATCCCATTATCTCCCAGCAGGTTTTCCAGGCTCTTATAGAAGCTGAGCATAACGAGGCTGCCTTCCCTGCGGCCTATCTGCTGATTGACGATGGAAAAATGCTTCATATTGAAAAGCACGGCTGTCTGGCCGACGAAGCTGCCTGTCTGGGCGGTGCGCTCGGTATGTCGTACAAAGTAGCGGAGGTTATGGTATCCGTCGTCGTCATAGAAGGCATAGCGCATAGCGGCTTCCTGTATCCTGCTCCGGCTGAAATATACAGAGACAGTTTCAATGACAGTACGGATATGGTCTTTCTCCTCCGGAGTCCAGGGCTCTGAGCCTTCCTCGATATATACTCTGCATTTGATGACCGCCATAAGGTCGGTAACGATCCTTTGAGAGATAGCCTCGACGCAGGGCTTGCCGTTGTCGTAGGAGATCAGTTCCTCGCCGCGTTCAAGAGCCTCATATTTTGCGTTCGGATAGGTCTTGGTAGAGATCTTGGCTATTCTCAGCTGGGCGCAGAGCGGCTCAAGCATTCTTTTGAGCTCGTCATGGTCTATTGTCGGTCTTGAATTGAGGCCTTTGATAAGCTGCTCAAATAGCTGGTTGAAATCCAAATTATACACTCCTCAATAATAAATATTGCCGGTCAGGGATGCTTCGGGTGTGCGCCGTTCTCAGGCGGCATATCTCCGGGGGGACCGAATTTCTTTGTCAGGATCCTGAGATAGAGCGGCATGAACAGGAAGATCAGCAGGAACGCCAGGGCGAGGAACAGGAAGAGCGAGCCCATAAGCATCCCGATAAATGGAGGTCTTGTTCGCTCCGGTATCCTGCTTCGCACCAGAAGTATCATGACAACGGTAATTGCCGGGGTATAGATAAGGTCAGAGACCAGCGATTCCAGAGCTCTTGCGGGAAGTGTCCCGCGGGTCTGGCCGGTCTTTTTCAGCAGAGCGGCCGTGAGCCTGGGGATGGGGACAGCGAAGCCTATCAGAAGGCCGACGGCAAAGCCGATCAGAAAGCCGGAGAAAAAGCCGGGGAGCGAAAACTCGCCGCTTTGTCTCATCGAGGTAAGACTTCTGGAAAGCGAGAGGAACAGGCTCATAGTTGCGCCCATCAGGATATTCATATATATACCGATCTTTTTCAAACCATATCACATCCCGAAATTTGTCCGATGTGCATATTGCACTATTTTTACAGGCGATTGTTACTATTATTATACCATTCGTGCAATGAATATACAAGACTAATAATGTATAAATTTGAAACTTCGCTTTTGACATATACCACAAATAAAGCCGCCCTCCGAAGCGATCGGAGGGCGGCGGGGTAAGGCAGAGAAAGAGTTAAATCCCATAAATTATGGGATATACAAGACCGTACACAGAGCGGCTGCCCGTGAAGCGCTGATAGAGCTCTGTGCCTGGCCAGCCGCGGGCGCAAAGCGTTCTCTGCCGAGCCTTTTCAGATACTGAGCTTGGAGCGGACGCGGCCGATAACATAGGAGCGGGTATTCCACCAGCCGTGGTGATCGTAATAGAAGCGGAGATAAGGTGTTCCGTTGCGGAGGCACTCATTTCTCAGCCTGTACGCGCTGCTGCGTTCGGACATGAGCTCGACTATAAGAGCTGTCCTCCCGGCGGCGGTGAAGGTAAAGATGGTCGCGGCGCGGCCGTTTTCGGCGGGGGCATGGGAGATCTGGTAGCCGGAGATGTCTTCGGTAAAGATCCTGTTGAAATAATCGATATAGCTCCCTCCGGCGGAATACTGGTTTTCCTCAGCGGGCATCAGATCTCCCCAGGGGAGATTGCCGTACTGCTTTGGAGCAGGCTGGCCGTTAGGCATAACCGCGGGCTTTGCAGGCTTCGGAGCCTCGGGTTCATCGGCTTTGTTGAGATTGTCGAAATAATGCTTTTCTTCGCCGAACATATCCGAAGCAGCTTTATCGAGACCGCCGAAGAGTTTGGATAAAAATCCCATTGCTGATTCCTCCTTTATCTTTGATCCGTACTGTTTCTGCTGGTTATATTATACATTAGTTGCCGGGATTTGTCAATAAGATAAAAAGGCGGGTATTTACAATCTCCGGGAGATATGCTATAATAGTTCTCAGATATTACTTTGCGGGGGTGCTGCTATGACAGGCTATAGAAACAGGTTGACCGGGGCTTTGACAGCGATGGTGTTCATTCTGGGGCTTTTCAGCTTCTGCCCCGTGCCGGGAGCCGCAGCGTATAACGGAGGAGGCATAGGCAACAACGGCCTCGGAGGGATATACATAGACATTTATTCTGAGTATTACGACAGAGACTGGTCTTACGGCGATCCTTACGGGACATACGGCTGCACCTGGTTTGCGACATCCCGGATCAACGAGCTTACAGAGAACAAAAATGCCCCTCTGAACATCTGGGGAGCGGATAGCTGGTACAGCTGGTACGGCGAGTATCTGGGCTACACTGTGGATCAGACTCCCAAGGCATACTCGGCAATCTGCTGGAATACCCACATGGCAATCATCGAAAAGATCGAGAACGGTGTCGCCTATATCAGTGAGGGCGGTATCTGGTCTCCAAGCTATACAGTTTATACTCAGAACGATTACTGCCGCATCGTCACCTGCAGGGTCGAAAACATACCGACCTTCAATTCTTCCGGGTTTCTGGGATATGTCCATTTCGACAAGTTTGTAAAGCAGCCTAAGAATTACACTATGGGAGATGTGGATCATGACGGGGCAGTAAACACAAAAGATCTTCTCGTCCTGAAAAGATGCCTGGCCGGATGGACCGGTTACAATGAAAAGACCTTTGATCTCCGGCTGGCCGATCTGGACGGCAATCAGACTGTAAATACCAGAGATCTCCTGATAATGAAGCGCTGCCTGAGCAATTGGAGCGGTTATCGGGACAAATACCTGGTAGATTCCGGCATCCCTCAGAAATGATAGCAGACAAAAACCGTATATCCCCTGCCGAAGCGGAGAGGATATACGGTTTTTGCATCAGCGCCGGGAGTCAGTTCTCGATCTGTTTGCCCAGAAACATAGCAGCGGCGCGGGTCAGCATGAGTTTTTTCTCATCCGGCTCGGGCTTGCCGTTCTGGTCGATGAGAGCCACCGCACCGATGACATCTCCCGCCGAGATTATCGGTACTGCTGCCAGAGCGGGCTTATCCAGCCCCTCGATAGGGAAGAGCCCGGGAGAGGAGCTGCGCTCAAAAACATAGCTCCTGCGCTGTTCGATGAGCTCTTCAAGAGCGGGTGAAAGGCGCCGCTCTGCGTATTCGCTCTTGCGTGCCCCGGACACCGCGACTACATGATCCCGGTCAAAGACGAGGGCAGCGTTGCCTGTCAGCTTTGCCAGTACTTCCGCCGCCTGGGATGTCCCCCCATCCAGTTCTCCGACAGGCGAGAACTTCCGGAACACCACTTCTCCGTCATTTGAGGTGTAGATCTCTAATGGGTCGCCCTCCCGTATCCTCATAGTTCTTCTGATCTCCTTCGGTATCACTATCCGCCCGAGATCGTCTATCCGGCGGACTATTCCTGTTGCTTTCATTTTTTACCTCCGTTTGTTTTTTGGGAATAGTTTGCGCCGGAATTGGTTTTTTATTCATTGAGGCAAAGGGCAGAAGGGCTGATCGTTTCCGGGAAGGCGCAGAAGAGTGAAAAATATCCTTGCGCTTTGGTCCGTATCATGTTATAATTAGGATCAGAAAAAGGAGCGGAGAAGTATGGAGATCAGAAAGCTGTCCTCCCCGGAGCTGCCGCTGCTTACACAGCTCTTTGACTATAACGACCCGGAGGAAATGATAAAGCAGAACACCCGTGATATCGAGACAGGAGCTGCTGACATTTTCGTTATGTTCGACGGAGACTTTCCTGTGGGTGAGCTCCATGCTGCGTATATAAGCGAAGACGGACGGGCTGAAAAAGGGAAGCGAGCCTATCTGTTTGCATTCCGTATCCGGGACGGCCATCAGGGGCGAGGTTTAGGCAGAAGGCTTCTGAAGTATGTTATCAATGAGCTTGAAAAGCAGGGATACCGTGAATTTACGGTAGGCGTTGAGGACGATAATGAGAGAGCAAAGCATATTTACCGAAGCTTCGGGTTTACCGGGTTCCTCGCTCGGAAATATGAGGAATTTCAGGGCGACAGGTACGGATACGGTCTTTATCTTAGGAGAAATAAGCAGTAAACAACAATCTGACAAGCCTGCCGGTGGATATAAATGAGCAGGCGAAAGGAGAAGCTGATATGTGCCTTATCTGCGACAGGATAAAAATGATCAGGGAGGGAAGGAACCCTTACTTTGTCAAGGAGCTGGAGACCGGGTATGTCGTTATCGGTGACCACCAGCATTTCAGGGGATATACGCTCTTTCTGTATAAACATCACGGTGATAAGACCGAGCTTTTCCATCTCGATAAAGCGGAGCAGGTAAGGTTCACAGGGGAAATGATCTCTGTGGCAGAGGCGGTTTCCAGGGCTTTCGGAGCGGAGAAGATGAATTATGAGCTGCTGGGGATGGGAGATGCCCATCTGCACTGGCACCTTTTCCCGAGAGCAGAGGGCGATATCGGAGACTACGGCAACAAAGGCAAGGGGCCTGTCTGGTGGTATCCTATGGAAAAGATGTATTCCGACGGGAACAGACCAGCCCCCCGGGAGCTGGAGGATATGAAGCGCAGGCTGCTGGCCGAACTGGAAGCGGAAGGCGTTTGATCAGGAAATCTTTACAATTGAAAAGATTTCTGCTATAATAGTTTTAAGGCAATACCGCACAATCCCTGTGCGTCAGATGCGCAAGCCGCGGGTTGTGCGGTGTTGCCTTATACATTTGTGCGGTATTGCCTTGACGGCAGAGGATATTATTAAGAGGGGTGTCAGGAATGAGTGAAAGACCGACGGATCGCCGTACCTTGAAAACAAGAAAGGCTCTCGGAGAAGCCCTTGCGGAGCTGCTGACCGAAAAGGAGCTCCATAAGGTCACAGTGCAGGAGATCAGCGATAAGGCCGGAGTCAACCGTGTTACATTCTATAATCATTATCTGGATGTCTACGACCTTTACGATAAGATCGAGAACGAGACTCTGGTTGAGCTGGGGCTTCTGGTCCTCAGGCTGGAGGAGCTCCCGGAGGATGAGTTCTTTTCACATCTTATCGGGTATATCTCCGATAACCGCAGTCTCTTTAAAATGATATTCAGCCCGAACAGCACAGGTCAGCTCCGCAGCAAGCTCTATAAGCTCATAGAGGGTCTGTTCATGCAGATGCAGAAGGAAAAAGGCAGCAAAGCCAGTGATAAGCATCTGGGCTTTATGAGCAGCTATCGGGCTCAGGGGTGTCTTGCTGTGGTGTCGAGATGGGTGCAGGAGGGCTTTGCCGAGCCTCCGGAGTCCGTCGTCGGGATAATCTCCGGGCTGGACAGCAATACACAGAGATATATCTCTGACAGATCAACGTAATGATGAACATTTCCCGGGCCGTTTCAGCGGCATCGGGCCTAAAATAATATGGTTATCCCTTTGACACACCATTTTCAAACACCTTATTTATGAGATTACGGCAATTAGACCAACGCTGTGCTATCCCCCGCCGGAG
>CAMNNQ010000070.1 GCA_946545645.1 uncultured Clostridia bacterium
TCATGACGGATAAGCCGGTCGTCAAGCAGGCTTGACACGGCAGATGATGTGCAGAGGCGTTAGCCGCGGGTCGTGCGGTGTTGCCTTAAAGTAAAGAACAGACCGAAAGGAGCACCGATATGAGACTTCTTCTTGCAGAGGACGAGCGAGAGCTCTCAAACGCGCTTGTCGCAATACTCAAACACAACAATTATTCCGTTGACGCCGTATACAACGGCATCGACGCTTTCGGATACGGCCGCGGCGGGGATTACGACGCTGTGATACTGGATATTATGATGCCAGGGATGAACGGCATCGAGGTCCTGAAAAAGCTCCGGGAGGAGGGCGTCTCGACACCTGTTCTGATACTCACCGCCCGCTCGGAGACAGACGATAAGATCCTGGGGCTGGATTCCGGCGCCGACGATTATCTTACCAAGCCCTTCTCTATGGGAGAACTGCTGGCAAGGCTCCGGGCTATGACAAGACGCAAGACCGAATTCGCACCCAACCTTCTCTCCTTCGGCAAAGTCTCACTGAGCCGCGAGACCTTCGATCTCACAGGGCCGGAAGGGACTCTCCGCCTGAGCTCAAAGGAATTCCAGCTTCTGGAGATGCTGATGATGAACAAGAAACAGCTTATCTCTACAGAGCGCTTTATGGAAAAGATCTGGGGATACGACTCCGATGCGGAAATAAACGTAGTCTGGGTATATATCTCCTATCTCAGAAAAAAACTCCAGCAGATAGGCGCCGATATCGAGATCAAAGCGACCAGAGGCGTAGGCTACTCGCTGGAAGAAAAGAAATGATCTGAGCGCTGCGGGAAGGAGAGAGCGGCCTTGATAAAGAAACTGCGAAAGAAATTCATAATGATCGCTGCGGTCTCGCTTTTCTCAGTACTGGCTGTCGTCGTCGCGGCGATAAATATTATCAACAACTATCAGTTGACTCAGAACGAAAACGAACTGCTGGAAGTGATCGGCGGCAGCGGAGGCAGGATGCCGGACTTCTCCGGAAGAGACGACAAGGCACCTCCCGGCGGCAAGGAATCCAGCTATACCGACCGCAAGAATATGATGCGGGATCATAAGTTCATCAACGAAGAGACCAGCTATCAGACCAGGTATTTTGTCGTATTCTACAACACTTCCGGAGATATCACCCGGATAGATACCTCCCATATCGCAGCAGTCAACGGCGATCAGGCCAAAGAGCTGGCAGCCGAAGCCCTGGACAGCGGTAAAGAGAACGGAAGGCTTGGGAACTACCGCTTCGCTTTCAGATACGACGGCGACGAAAAGATGACTATCTTCCTGGATTGCCGTCAGAATAATGACACCAGACAGCGCTTCCTGCTGATCTCCATAGCGATATCTGTCGCAAGCTGGGTCATAGTGCTGGTGCTGGTGATACTCTTCTCGGGAAGAGCCATAAGACCTGTCATTGCGGCTCATGAAAAGCAAAAGCGCTTTATATCAGATGCCAGCCATGAGATCAAGACCCCACTGGCGATAATCTCCGCCAACACAGAGGTCCTGGAGCTGACAAGCGAGCCAAACGAATGGACAGAGAGCACAAAGAACCAGATCAAACGTCTGGACGGGCTGGTAAAAGACCTTATGCGGCTCTCCAGAATGGATGAATCCCAGCTAAGGACAGAATTCACCCGCTTTGACCTCTCGGAGACAGTTTCCAAGACCGCTGTTGAGTTCGAGGCCCCTGCGATGACACACGGCGAGAGCTTCTCGCTGGATATAGACGAAGGCATCGAGATAACCGGAGATAAGGATCTGATAGCTCAGTCTGTCGGCATTTTCTGCGACAATGCAGTCAAATACTGCGACGAGGGCGGCAGCATCACAGTCAGCCTTAAGCCCTGCCATAAAGGGATACGCCTCGCTGTCACCAACGATTGCAGACAGCCGCCGGAGGGCGACCTTTCAAGGCTCTTCGACCGTTTCTACCGCGCCGACGAGGCCAGAGCCCGAAACGGCAGCGGAGGCTACGGCATCGGCCTTTCGATCGCAAAGGCTGCCGCTGATGCCCATAAAGCCAGGATCGGCTGCTCAGCCGAGAACGGCAGGATAACTTTCTCGATAACATTCAAAGACCAATAACACTTTCACACGGATTTCACATTGGGTTAAAGCAGGATTAAAGCAGCAGGTTTATAATAATATCATTACATAGATCAAAGGAGGCCGGTGCTATGGCTTTCCAGGCGGTGTTCAAACGAGTCGAGAAAAAATATCTGCTCAGCGAAGAGCAGTATAACGAGCTCAGGAAACGCCTTGACAACTATATGACAGTCGATCAGTACGGCGAAACAAAGATCTGCAATATCTATTACGACACTCCGGAGCATCTGCTCGTCCGGAGGTCGCTGGAGAAGCCGATCTATAAGGAAAAGCTCAGAGTCCGCAGCTACGGGACCCCAAAGCCGGACGGGACGGTTTTTGTCGAGGTCAAAAAGAAATTCAAGGGTATCGTCTATAAGAGGCGGATCTCTATGAAGCTGGGGACAGTTGACAGCTTTGTCGCCGGGAAAGCAGCCGGGACAAAAGATACCCAGATCGAAAACGAGCTGCTCTATTTTATGAAGTTCTATAAGGGCATAGGCCCCGCAATGTATCTTAGCTACGACCGTATCGCTATGTTCGGCAACGAAGACCACGAGCTGAGAGTCACCTTCGACCGGAACATAACCTTCCGTGAGGAGGACCTGAAACTGGAAAGCGGCTCCTACGGCCGGCAGATACTCCCGGAGGGGACAAGAGTCATGGAGATCAAGATAGCAAATGCTATGCCGCTCTGGCTCTCACATATACTCGATGAACTGAAGATCTATCCCGCTTCCCTCTCGAAATACGGCTCGGCTTATACGATAGTCGAGAAGGAGAGGCTTGAAAAAGCAAGGCAGGATAAGGGAGAGATCAAAAAAGAAATAAAAGAAAAGGTGATAGACTGTGCTTGAAAATCTTATAACGACCATTGAAACTACTACATCCGCTTCATTCTCTGTGACAAATGAGAGCTTCGCGCTCTGCACCGCTATTTCGCTGGCGCTGGGTATACTTATCAGCTTCACATTCTGCTTCCGGCAGAAAAAGACCAAAGGCTTTATCCTTGCCCTGACCATACTGCCGCTGATCGTGCAGGTAGTCATTATGATGGTAAACGGAAATATCGGCAAGGGAGTTGCGGTAATGGGCGCATTCAGCCTGGTAAGGTTCCGTTCTGTCCCCGGAAACGCCAAGGATATCTGCGGGATATTCCTTGCAATGGCTGTCGGTCTTGCAACAGGCAGCGAGCAGCTCGTTCTGGCAGGAGTATTCACTGTCATCGTCTGCGCTGTGGCTCTGGTATACTCCTTCTCACCTCTCGGCAGCGATTCGCACCAGATCAAGGAGCTGCTGGTCACAATACCCGAGAGCCTGGATTACAATGAGATCTTTGATGACATTTTCGAGAACTACACCACCCGCGCAGAGCTTGTCGCTACCAAGACTATCGGCATGGGCAGCCTTTACCGCCTTACATACGAGATAACTCTCAAAGACCCGAAAAACGAGAAGAAGATGATCGACGAGATACGCTGCCGCAACGGCAATCTGGAGATCACCTGCTCGCGCAAGTCAATCCCTCTGGATCAGCTTTAAGGCAACACCGCACGCCCCGCGGCTAACGCCTCTGCACATCATCTGCTTGCCAGCTTTCCGTCATATTACCCAAATTCTCCTTGACTTGC
>CAMNNQ010000071.1 GCA_946545645.1 uncultured Clostridia bacterium
TCCTTTGTGATATGATTGTATTGCTGCTTTGATCTCCGGGCCAGGCCCGGGGGAAACAATACACCGCTAGGAGGATAATCATGTCAGTAAAAGGAATATTTTTCGATCTTGACGGCACGCTCTGGGATTCTTCGGAGCAGGTCGTCGGCGCATGGAATAAATGTCTTGAAGAAAAGACCGACCGTCCCGAGCGCATAACCGTCGCGGATATGCGCGGCTTTATGGGAAAAACACTGGATGTTATCGCGGCAGAGATGCTGCCCACAGCCTCAAAAGAGGAACAGCTCAGGATAATCAGGATGTGCTTCGTCTATGAGGACGAATTCATCAAGGCTAACCGCCCCTTCTTCTTTGAAAGGGAGCAGGAAGTCCTGACAGAGCTGGCCAAGGAATATAAGCTGGCAGTAGTCAGCAACTGTCAGGTAGGCTATATCGAGCTATATATGGGGCACTGCGGCTATCCCGAGCTTTTCTGCGATTTCGAGAGCGCCGGGAACACAGGCCTCTCCAAGGGTGAGAACATCAGGCTGGTCATGAAGCGCCAGGGTGTCGATGAATGTATCTATGTCGGAGATACTGCGGGAGACGAGCAGGCTGCCCGCGAAGCCGGAGTTCATTTTATCCACGCAGCCTATGGCTTCGGCAAGACCGAAGCACCCGATCTCTCGATCAACGCCCTCACAGAGCTCCCCTCAGCAGCAAAAAAGATCTTTGAAAAGTGATGACAATTCAAAACGGTATATCTTCCCCGCCCTGCGGCAGGAAGATATACCGTTTTTCGTTCAGATAAATGTTTTGCGGGAGCCTCTTTTACAGAGATGAATTACTTGAAATATCTGTCATAAAGGCCCTTGAAAGCGCAGCCGTGACGTGCTTCATCCTTAGCCATCTCGTGAACTGTGTCGTGAACAGCGTCATAACCCAGCTCCTTAGCTCTCTTGGCGATCTTCATCTTGCCCTCGCAGGCACCGTTCTCAGCCATATATCTGAGCTCAAGATTCTTCTTGGTAGAGGGAGTAACGACCTCGCCCAGCAGCTCTGCAAACTTGGCAGCGTGCTCAGCCTCTTCCCAGGCAGCCTTCTCATAGTAAAGACCTACCTCGGGATAGCCCTCTCTGTAAGCAACTCTGGCCATAGCAAGATACATACCTACCTCGCTGCACTCTCCGTTGAAATTCTCCTTGAGGCCGGCAACTATCTCAGGGTCGAGGCCCTGCGCTACACCGACCTTATGCTGATCTGCCCAGACGAGCTCGGCAGTCTCTTCGAGCTTTGTAAACTTGGAAGCCGGAGCCTTGCACTGAGGGCAGAACTCAGGAGCTGCCTCGCCTTCAAAAATGTAACCGCATACGGAACATACCCACTTGGTCATAATGATCTCCTCCTTGATATTGTTATCACAGATTATTCAAAACACGAGCGATTGTGTCGCCTGTTCCTATATCATACCATATTTGTGGGAAGATGTCAACAAAGCTGAAAGCAGAAAAAAAAGTACAGCTTTTATGCATTATTCACAATGAAGCCCCGTTTGTGAATAAATTTTTTTGGCCTGTCAAAAAATAATTTTAAAAAGGTCTTGACAAATCCGGAAAAAGGGTATAAACTATACTTAGCACTCGAAGAGGCAGAGTGCTAACACTCAGACAAACTAAGTGCTAATCAAGCGTAGCGGGCAAAAGGAGGCCGGGTCTATGGACAGCCGCAAGCTGAAGATTCTGACAGCTATAGTTGATGAATATATCCTGACAGGCGAGCCCGTCGGCTCCAAAGCTATAATGAGCCATGTCAACGCTTCTTCTGCGACTATACGCAACGAAATGGCAGAGCTGGAAAAGCAGGGCTATCTCGAGCAGCCTCACACCTCCGCCGGAAGAGTCCCGACCTACAACGGGTTCAGGCTCTATGTTGACAGCCTGATGCAGAAAAACCAGCTTACAGACGACGAAAAAGCCAAACTGGACAGTATGATCCCTGATACACCCATGACAGACGAGGAGCTGCTGAACAGCGCATCCGTCGCTCTGGCTGAGCTGACAAAATGTGCAACTGTAGTCGCAAGTCAGGCGCCTAAATTCTCAATGATCTCAAAGGTCGAGGTCATTCCTACCGGAAAAAGGATGTATGTCATACTTATGATAACCTCCAACGGTACAATAAAGAATAAGGTATGCCGCCTCGAATTTGACCTTACCCACGAGCAGCTTGAATTTTTCGACAACTTCATGCAGCAGAACCTGCAGGGAGTTTCTGTCGATGAGCTTTCAGACAAAATGTTTGAAGACCTCTCCGCAGCGATGGGCTCCTATATGATGACCCTCGCCCCTCTCGTTTCGGAACTGCTGGAGCTGTCAAAGGAATTCAATTCTCAGGAGGTCTCCGTTGCAGGGACAAACAATCTGCTGACCTGCAGCGATTTCGACCAGCATGAGATCATAAGGTTCCTTGATAATAAAGGAGAGATGATGCACTTCGTCAACGAGAGTTTCTCGGGATTGCAGGTGCTCTTCTCGCCGGAGAGCGATGGCTTTGTCCTCAGCAATTCCTCGCTCATCGCTGCACCGTTCTCCAAGGACGGCAGGCAGATCGGTACACTCGGGCTGCTGGGCCCGATGAGGCTCGATTACGCGAAGTTCATCCCTTATCTGGAATACTTCTCGTCGAGGCTCACTGAGCTTCTTACCGAGCAGAAGGAGGGAGACTCTGATGAAGAAAAGAAAGAAAGCTAAAGAAAGGGAGGCGAGAGCGGTGCCGGAAACAGAAAATACCGCTGAGTTCAGTAACGAAGAGCCGGCGGAGGAGACTCAGGAAAACGAGACCGTTACAGACCCGGAAAACACAGAAGATGCAGAACAGAAGAAAGAAGATGAAGCCCCTGCGCAGTCTGAGGAGGATAAGCTCAGAGAGCAGCTCGCCGCTGCCAATGACAAATATCTCAGATTGATGGCGGAATACGATAACTTCCGCAAGCGCAGCGCAAAGGAAAGGCTGGAACTTTCAAATTCGGTAAAGGGCGATACGGTAAGCGGCATTCTTCCGCTGCTGGATAATTTTGAAAGAGCCCTCGCTGCCGAGACCGAAGACACTGTATACAAGCAGGGAGTCGAGATGATCTTCAAGCAGTTCGTCGATATGCTCACCAAGCTGGGAGTCAAGGAGATGGTGCTCGAAGGCAAGGAATTCGACCCGAATACTGCTATGGCTGTCAGCACAGTCGAAAACGACGAGCTGGGAGAGAATACGGTAGCACAGGTCCTCCAGAAAGGCTATACCCTCGGTGACAAGGTCATCAGACACGCAATGGTCATCGTAGCAAATCCCTGAACGATGCACACATATCCCCGCGGGATATCCTCCCGCATTCCCCGTGCCGCCTATGACGGCAGGCATCAATAACAAATGATAAGATTAGAAAGGAAGAATGACTTATGGCAAAGATTATAGGTATCGACCTCGGTACAACAAATTCCTGCGTAGCAGTTATGGAGGGCGGCGAAGCCGTCGTTATCCCTAACAGCGAAGGCGCAAGGACTACACCTTCCGTTGTCGGCGTTTCCAAGAACGGCGACAGACTGGTAGGCCAGGTAGCAAAGAGGCAGGCAGTTACAAATTTCGATAATACCGTTATCTCTATCAAGAGACACATGGGCTCTGATTACAAGGCAAAGATGGGCGGCAAGACCTACACTCCTCAGGAGATCAGCGCCATGATCCTCCAGAAGCTGAAGGCTGATGCCGAGGCTTATCTCGGAGAGAAGGTCACCGAAGCTGTCATCACTGTCCCCGCTTACTTCACCGATGCTCAGCGTCAGGCTACCAAGGATGCAGGACAGATTGCAGGCCTTAACGTAAAGCGTATCATCAATGAGCCGACAGCCGCTGCTCTCTCCTACGGCATCGATAAGGAAGAGGATCAGAAGGTTATGGTTTATGACCTCGGCGGCGGCACCTTCGATGTATCTATCATCGAAATGGGCGACGGAGTTACAGAAGTTCTGGCCACCGCAGGCAACAACCGTCTCGGCGGCGACGATTTCGACCAGCGTATCATTGACTGGATGGTCAAGGAATTCAAGGCATCCGAGGGCGTTGACCTCTCAGCCGACAAGATGGCTATGCAGAGGCTCAAGGAAGCCGCTGAGAAGGCTAAGATCGAGCTCTCTTCGACTCCTTCCTCGACTATCTCCCTCCCCTTCATCACCGCTGATGCAACAGGCCCCAAGCACCTGGAAATGACTCTGACTCAGGCTAAGTTCAACGAAATGACCGCTGATCTGGTCGAGATGACAATGGGCCCTGTAAGACAGGCGCTTTCCGATTCCGGCCTTTCCGCAGGAGACCTCCAGAAGGTGCTCATGGTCGGCGGTTCCTCGAGAATACCCGCTGTTCAGGAAGCTGTAAGAAAGTTCATCGGCAAGGAGCCCTTCAAGGGCATCAACCCCGATGAGTGCGTAGCTCTCGGCGCTGCATATCAGGGCGGCGTTCTCGGCGGAGATGTTAAGGAAGGTCTGCTGCTGCTGGATGTTACTCCGCTTTCCCTCTCTATCGAGACCGCAGGCGGCATCGCTACAAAGATGATCGAGAGAAACACCACTATCCCGACCAAGAAGACTCAGGTGTTCTCCACCTATGCCGACAATCAGACCGCTGTTGATATCAACGTTCTTCAGGGCGAGCGTGAATTCGCCAAGGACAACAAGCAGCTCGGTATGTTCCGCCTCGACGGTATCGCTCCCGCTCCCAGAGGCATCCCTCAGATCGAAGTTACTTTCGATATCGATGCTAACGGTATCGTTCATGTTTCCGCCAAGGATCTCGGCACCGGCAAGGAGCAGAATATCACCATCACTTCTTCCACAAATATGTCCAAGGAGGATATCGATAAGGCCGTTAAGGAAGCTGAGGCCTTTGCCGCTGAGGATGCAAAGAAGAAGGAAGAGGTCGATGCCAGAAATAAGGCAGACCAGCTCTGCTTCTCGGTAGAAAAGACTCTCGGTGAGCTTGGCGACAAGATCTCCGCTGACGAGAAGAACAACGTTCAGTCTAAGATAGACGCTCTCAAGGAAGCTCTCAAGGGCACAGACACCGAGGCTATCAAGGCTCGTCAGAAGGAGCTGGAGGATGTATTCCAGCCTATCGCTACAAAACTCTATCAGGAAGCTGCTCAGGCTCAGCAGGCAGCCGGCGGCGCTCAGGGCTTCGACCCCAATAATATGGGCGGCATGGGCGGCAATATGGGCGGCCAGCAGCAGAACGGCAACGGCGGCGACGACGATATCATCGACGTAAACTGATCCGCTGAAACGTGAACAGATCTTGACCTTTGACCGCAGGGTGCTTTCTGCCCTGCGGTTAAAAGGATTTTTATAACTTAATTACGACTGCGTATCGGTGCGCGGTCCAGTATGCACGGCCGCCGGATAAGCGCCCGCGGACAGTGAACGGCGCATCGCAACATATAAAGGAGAATGCTTATGGCTGACAAGAGAGATTACTATGAGGTGCTGGGCGTTGAAAAATCAGCATCCGAGGACGATATAAAAAAGGCTTTCAGAAAGCTCGCCAGGCAGTATCACCCAGACCTGCACCCCGACGATAAAGATGCCGAGGCCAAATTCAAGGAGATAAACGAAGCCTATGAGGTGCTCTCTGACAGCGAAAAGAGAGCCAAATACGACCAGTTCGGACACGCAGCCTTTGACCCGTCCTACGGCGGAGGCGGCGCAGGAGCCGGCGGATTCGGCGGTTTTGCGGATATGGGCGATATATTCGATTCTATCTTCGGAGGCTTCTCTTCCGCCTTCGGCGGCGGCAGAGCCAATAATCCCAACGCCCCCAGAAGAGGCGCGGATATCGAAGCATCCGTCACTATCGACTTTATGGAGGCCTGCAACGGCAAGAAGGTCAATGTCAGGATAAACAGGCAGGAGCAGTGCCCCGACTGCCGCGGAACAGGCGCAGCCGCAGGCTCACAGCCAAAGACCTGCCCGGATTGCAGCGGCACAGGTACAAGAAGAGTCACCCAGAGGACGCCTTTCGGCAATATATCCCAGACTACGACCTGCTCGCGCTGCGGAGGCAGGGGCAAGATCATAGAAAACCCATGCAAGTCCTGCTCCGGAAAGGGCATCATCCGCAGACCGCAGGATAAAGAGGTGGATATTCCCGCAGGTGTTGACGACGATCAGGTATTAAGAGTCCAGGGCGGAGGCCATTCCGGGCTCAACGGCGGCCCCAGCGGAGATCTTCATATCCGCGTTAATGTAAGGCCCGACCCGATCTTCGACCGCAAGGGCTATGATATCTGGACAGATGTCCCCCTTACCTATACTCAGGCTGTTCTCGGCGCGGAGATAACCGTTCCGACCGTTGTCGGGAAGGAAAAGGTGAATATCCCCGAGGGGACTCAGCCGGGTACAGTGTTCCGCCTCAGAGGAAAGGGCGTCAACCGCCCCTACCGCTCCGACCGGGGAGACCATTATGTAAAGGTCTCGATAGAAGTCCCCAAGAGCCTGAACAAGGATCAGAAAGCAAAGCTCCAGGCTTACGAGGATTCTCTTTCCGAAAAGAACTATCAGAAGCGCCAGGGCTTCTTCAACAAGCTGAAGGACAAATTCAAGTAAGATCGCTGAGGAAACTCAAAGACCGTATATCCCGCACAGCAAGCTGGGATATACGGTCTTTTTTGTCTTTGTTTCAGCTCAGCTTTCCGCATTTCTGCGGAACCCGGGATCATTCTACATTTTTCAGAGCTTCGTCCAGCGGTATCTTCTTGACCTTCCTGCTGAGCACCAGCACAACGATCAGGTAAGTCAGTACCCCAAGACCTATAGTCTTGAAAGCTACTCCCGGAGTCATGACATATTCAAACCAGCCGGAATAGTTCTTGAAAGCCACATACATTACCGTCTCCAGCAGCTCGCTGCAAAGCAGCAGTCCTATCACCAGCGAGAGAATAGTAACGGCTGTTGTTGTATGGATGTAGAGAGAATTTATCTCGCCGTCGTTGTAGCCCAGGATCTTGGTCATAGAGATCGGCTGGGTGTTCTTCTCGATGATTATCTTTGCCAGCAGATAGATCACAAGGACGAAGATCAGTGTCCCGAATACAGTGAAGATCACCATCATGCCGCCCATAGAGCGGATAAGCTGGCGGGAGGTCTTGGTAAGCTCCGTCCTGGTTATCCGTGTAGCGATATATCGCTCTTCGATATCGCTCAGGTCCTCGTTTGAAAGGTAAGCATTGAAATATCCGCTCTCGTAGCCCATTATGGAATTCAGGCTGTCTTTATCCATAAACACGGCGATTATCGCCGGATAATCATATATCCCGCCGACCTTGAATTCATAGGTCTTGTCGCTGTATCTGTCCTTGAGCTTGATGGTATCTCCGACATCGACCTTGTATTTCTTGTGGTAAGCCGAAGAGATGTCGATCTCGCCCTCGGGAGCGGAACGCTTGACATATCTGCTGTCAGGCATCAATCCGTAAAGTGTTACCTCTTCGTCAATGCCGCCGGTCTCCTTGCCGATAGTCTGCAAAGAGGCAGCAGTATAGGCCTCGGCGGAGGCATTTGAGGTCGGTACAGGCGCTTTCAGGATATACTGACAGCTTGCCAGCATATGGTCTACTGTATTTTCCTCGAACTTGTCAAGCATCGGCTCGAAGATAAGGCTGAACATAAGTATGAACTCCGCGAAGACTATCCCCAGAAAGATCGTAACATAATTCGGAATGTTCTGGAAGATGACCCTCAGCCTGAAACGGAGCATTATCGGCAGCTTAGTATTCAGGCGGAAGGCCTTTTTACGGGAATTCCTGCGGAGATCCCGCCTCAGAAATCTGAGCGGCGACAGCCTGAGCTTTGCCGAGAGCATGATGAAGTCGATAAGCAGCATCATGATGAAGGGTATCACTGTCGTCTTGACAAAAGCATCGGGAGTAAAGACTATATCATAGTTTACCAGTGAATAGCTGCCGAGATAAGCCGCCGCGCCGACATTCTGCAGCAGCGTATATCCTAAGATATTCCCGACTATCGCTCCGGCCAGCAGAGAGAGCATCGGAAGTATCATATAATGCCTTATAAGCTCTCCCTTTGTGTAGCCTGAGGCTCTGAGAGTGCCGATAACGGCAGCCTCCCTGGTTATGGTATTGCTTATGGTTATAGAAAAAACAAAAGCCAGTATTGTAACGATGATATAGAGGAAGATGGTTATACCCATCCTGTCTCCGGAAATATCGTTCTTTGCAAAGACAATGGCCTGGTTGCTGAACGACGGGATGAAATTTTCCAGCTCTCCGTATTTAGCAAGAACATTGACCAGCTTTTCAGCTTTTGTCTTTGCTTCGTCGTCATCCTTCGGGGGGTCATTGTAGAAATAGCTGTAATTATAGTGGATATGGTCGTCTCTTACTGAAGCGAAGCCTTCGTTTGTCAGGACGCCGACTCCGAACTTATCGTTATCGAACATCATATCCGAAGGGTTCTGGAAAAGGCATGAATAGTCAGTCAGCGCCACCAGGCCGGATATTCTGAAAGTCTTTCCGGCGAAAGCTATACTGCTGCCGACTTTCAGCTTATGGTTATCGGCAAAGAGCCTGTCGATACCCACCTCGTCTGCCGCTGCGGGAGCAGAGCCCTCCAGGACGTCGATAAGGTCGATATCCTTTCTCTCCCCGAAGACACGGAAAGTCGCGTCCTCGAAGCTCTCAACTGCCTCCTCCTTGTAGAAATTCTCGTAGATCTTTATACCGCTTTCATCCGGATGCCCGGCCAGCTCATCCGCCGAGCTGCGATCTTTGTATTCAAAATTACCGTGTTCGATCTTAAACTTTTCAAAGCTCTCATCCACAGCCTTCTGCAGGCTGTTGGCGGATACCAGGAATCCCGAGACAGCCGAGATGGTCAGGACGAAAAACAGGAATATTATCAGATACTTGGGCAGCTCTGCCTTGAACTCTCTCGGCAGGCGCCTGTTGAGCGGATCTCTCATCAGTTTCTCCCCTCTCTTCTGCGCTTACCAATCCAGCTCTTCGGCTGTCAGCTTGGTCTCGTTTATATAATTCTTTCTTATCACACCGTCTCTTAGCTTGATGACTCTGTCGGCCATATTTTTGATAGCATCGTTATGAGTTACCATAACGACGGTTGAGCCGTATTTTTTATTAAGGTCTCCGATTATGGCAAGGATCTCCTTGGATGTTTTGTAATCCAGGGCTCCGGTAGGCTCGTCGCAGAGAAGGATATCCGGGTTCTTGATGACCGCTCTGCCGATAGCTGTCCTCTGCTGCTGGCCGCCCGATAGCTGATTCGGCAGCTTATGGCGGTGCTCATAGAGCCCGAGGGCTTTCAACAGCTCGTCTACATCCAGCGGAGAATCTGAGAGGTAAGCTCCGACCTCGATATTTTCCTTGATATTAAGATTAGGTATCAGGTTATACATCTGGAAGATATATCCGAGATGTTTCCTGCGGTAGAGGGTGAGCTGCCTCTCGTTCATATCCTTGGTCTTTTCGCCGTTTATCGAGATATAGCCCTCGTCGGCAGAATCGATACCTCCGATGATATTGAGCAGCGTGCTCTTTCCCGAGCCCGATGGCCCCAGCAATACGCAGAATTCACCCTTTTCGATCTGCGCGTCGATCCCTTTGAGGACTTCTACTCTGCTCTCGCCCTCTCCGAAACTCTTTTTGATGCCGTTCAACTCCAAAAACATTTGCTTCTTCCCCTTTCTTTTTTGGCTGGGTATGCTGTTTCGTCGGATACTATCCGACGAAACTCCCCCGCTCTGTCTTAACATACAGGTTAGCTCCAGCTAACCACATTCCTATTATATTACATCTTTTTATTATTGTCAATAGACGTTGAGCAAGAATCTCCTCCCTCCATGTTAATAGTTACAAAGCATTTTGCACAAACTCCGCAAAGAATAAGGGCGCTCTCATGTGCTCACGAGAGTGCCCTGTGATCCAAAGGGCCGGATCACACCTCATGCCCTTTGCTCTTTATTACATTTACTACCTTTTCTACCAGTGTATCGCAGAGCTCCTGCGACTGCGCCTCAACCATTACTCTTACCAGCGGCTCTGTTCCGCTCTCGCGGACAAGTATCCTTCCGGATGTGCCCAGCTCCTCTGCGACTGATTCGACGGCTCTTACTACATCCGGGTCGTCCTGCGCAGCTCTCTTGTCCTTGACTCTGACATTCACCAGCTTCTGCGGATAGATCTTCAGCGGCTCGGCAAGCTCCGAGAGCTTCTTCTTCCTCGCCATCATGACCTCCATGATCTTCATGCTGGTCAGTATGCCGTCGCCTGTGGAGGCGTACTTAGAGAAGATAATGTGCCCGGACTGCTCACCGCCTATACGGCAGCCGTTCTTTATCATGTATTCGTAAACGTATTTGTCTCCTACCTTGGTCTTTGCGTAGTCGATGCCGAACTCGTCAAAGGCCTTGTAAAGCCCGAAATTGGACATTACTGTGGTAACGACAGTATTGTTCAGCAGCTTTCCGCGCTCCTTCATATAGCGGCCGTAGATGTAAAGGATATGGTCACCGGTGATGACATTTCCCTTTTCATCGACACAAAGGCAGCGGTCAGCATCTCCGTCATAGGCGAAGCCTACATCCATACCGCGCTCGACCACGAATTTGCAGAGCCCCTCGATATGTGTCGAGCCGGCATTGTTGTTGATGTTCAGACCGTTGGGCTCGGCGTTTATGAGATATGTAGAAGCACCGAGAGCATCAAATACAGCCTTTGCGATGTTCCATGCACTGCCGTTGGCGCAGTCAAGAGCCACCTTTACTCCCCTGAAAGAATACATACCCAGAGAGATGAGATATCCGATATACCTGTTCCTTCCCGAAACATAGTCCACTGTACAGCCGATGCGCTCTTTTTCCGCAAACGGGATCTCCTCCCACTTCTGGCCAAAGACCTCCAGCTCTCCGTCAAGATAAGCCTCGACCAGAGAAATGGTCTCCTCGCTCATTTTCTCTCCGTTGCGGTTGATGAGCTTGATGCCGTTGTCGTAGTAGGGATTGTGGCTGGCGGAGATCATTATGCCGCAGTCGAATTCATCGACTCTGGCTACATAGGCAACAGAAGGAGTGGTCGTAACATGGAGAAGATAAGCATCCGCTCCGGAGGCAGTAAGCCCGCCGACCAGCGAGTATTCAAACATATAGCTGGATCTTCTGGTATCTTTGCCGATCACTATCCTTGCAGGCTCTTCGCTGCCCTTGCGGCGCTTGAGCTCGCTGAAATACCATCCGAGAAATCTTCCGACCTTATATGCGTGGTCTGCGGTAAGATTAACGTTGGCTTCACCGCGGAAGCCGTCTGTTCCGAAATACTTTCCCATATATATCCTCCAAATTCAGATAAATTGACGATCTGCCTTAAATATCCGATCCGTCAGCAGCTTTGCAGCCCCGGCACCCGGATAACAGGTCATTCATTCTTAAGGCAACACCGCACGACCTCTGTGCATCAGATGCGCCGTCCAGATTTTCGTCAGATTGCCTAAATTCGACGCAGGCTTGCAAGCGAAGTTCACTTCGCTTTACGCAACG
>CAMNNQ010000072.1 GCA_946545645.1 uncultured Clostridia bacterium
GAGAATGAAAAGTCCGACTCTGAAAAAGACACTTCAAAAGATGATTCTTCAGTAGCTGAAACATCTGAAAAGGTTACAGAAACACCTAAGGCAACTGAAACACCTAAGCCTACAGAAAAGGTTACAGAGACACCTAAGACTACACAGGCACCTACAGTTACACCTAAGGTTACACAGGCACCTACAACAACTACAAAGGTTACACAGGCACCTACTTCTACACCTAAGGTAACTGAAGCACCTAAGGTTACAACACCCACACCTACATCTAAGCCTTCACATACACATAATTGGAAGCCTGTATATTATACAAAGTATGCTAACTATCAGGCTACAACTGATGGTGGTTCATTTGTATCTAAGTCTTATTACTTCTATAATGAAAACGGTGATCTTGCAAGTGAACAGGATCATATAAACTATGAAAAAGCTTGTGAAGAATGCGAAGACTTCTTATTTAGTCCTCAAAATAAAACAGCTAGTTCTTACGCAGAAATCAGTAAGCCTTTTGGACCTAGTGATAGAGTATATTTTTACTACTGTGTAAATGGTTCAAATATTGAAGCTACACTTAATCCAAATGGTGGTGAAGTTTTTAACTTCTCTACAAGTGCTTTAGCTGGTGATGTTACAAAAGAATTTGTATGGGTTAAGGGCACAGTTTTCGAAAATATGTAATTGTCAAGATACAATATTTATTTTGTAATTATATTATATCATAAAAAATCTTACTAGTAAACAGTACAACAAATGTTTCTCAATGTATTATTGAGGTTATATTTGATTATATGCAAATTGTTTGGGTCGGCTAATAACCGACCCCTTCTTTTTTATGCCAACAGAACCTTTAAAGGTGTTTGTGCAAGTTGTATAAGCTTGATTTTTATCAACCATCAAAAAGCAAAACACCTCCCCCAAAAGTCCCCCAAAAAGCCCGATTTTAGGGCGTTTGTGAGTTGCTCCAAACTTGTCAAAAAGCTATTGACAAATCAAGATTTGGGGATTATAATCGCATCAGAAGAGAACACATCGAAGAACATTATCATACTTAAATATACCTTCATCAAAGATGATTCTCTTTCGTGCGCACTTTTTATTTAAATAGAAACTTTAGTGGAAAGGAGGAAACCAAAGATGAAAATGATGACTAATATTAGGTAGCTTGTCAAGGAGAGGTACACAGCCGGCATTGCCTCTCCAAGCTCATGATAAGAAGGAAGCATACATGGATATTTACAAGTATGGAAACAACCAAAATGAAGAGCTATTTAATTATAATAGAAAGGAGATATTATTATGGTTAGTATCGAGTCCGAAGGGCTTATACTGTTCTATACCTGTTCGTCAACCCAATCCATAATAGATGAACTACTCGACAAGTCTTTTATAAGATATTGGAAAAAGCATAAAGATCAGATTGAAATCTATGAAGATGATGTTATCACTTTCTATCTATCAAAGGATAGTATATCTGAACGGCAACATTGTTTACTTCAAGAATATTTTTCATATTACAACTCACACAGAAATCCTAATTTTGATTTCTCGCTGTTAGCAGTAGAGCATAATGCTGTAAACGCTATCGTAGGAAAATTAAAATCACACATCAATTCTTATGCGGAGCAATATCTTTTACCAGATATCATTGATTCCTTAAAGGCGGGTGTCTATTATGAGTAAGAACCGCATGATGCGAACTTTATTCATAAGGGTTTCTCAAAAAAATATTATTCATAAAGATAACGATAAACTCGGTTTAAAAGCGGGCGATGTCTATATTATTACAAAGCAGGACATCCTTGATACTATTGATGATTGGCTTAAAACCACAAAGTTTGATTATTATTTGATTGAACATGACGAAGATCCTGATAATATTCATTATCATTTAGTGATAGTTTTTAAAGGTAATTCACTGTGTAGATTCAGCACTGCAAAAAATAAATTCCCGTATGGTGATATTGATTCTTGCAGAAACGGAGTTCATCGTTGTGTAAGGTATTTAGTACACGCTGATGATGACTCAAAGCAAAAGTATGAGTGGAGTGAAATTATTACAAATGCTCCTACACAGCTCGAAAAGTATAAGCTTCCAATCACCAACTCGGAAAAAATTATTGTCAATAAACTTATAGAAAAAATTTGCAGCGGTGAAATAAAAGAGTACGAGTTTCCAACCAAAATTGACCCAAAGATTTACGTGAAGTATAAATCGGCATTTAAAAATGCTGTTGAATACTATGCAAGAAGCGTACTATCTAATCCAAACCGAAAAGTGAATATATACGCTTTGATTGGTCCTCCAGGAGCAGGAAAGAGTTCTTGGGTTAAAAAATATGCGGAAAAGAATGGTAAGAGCCTATGCTTGTCAAGTGCAAGCAATGATGCGTGGCAAGATTATTTTGGACAAGACATTTTCTGCTATGACGATTACAACTACGAAAAAACCAAGATTGAGGATTTGCTTAAAGCATTAGATCCGCATAACAACACCAGTGTTCATGCACGATATAACAACAAAGTCTTTATTGGCGATACAATTTTTGTTTGTAGCAATATCTCTATCACAAAGTGGTATCATATTGAGGCCGACGATGTACTCAGGGAAGCGTTGTTTCGTCGATTCAACTATGTCCTTAATTTTTCTGAGTATGATTCGTCAACGGGATTGTCGCATTATACTGTATGTAAAATAATTAAAAATGCAGATTATGATCGTTTGCTTATTGATTCCAAAAAATATCTCACTACACCAATAAATGATAAAAAATACTCCTTCAATTTAAAGGAGTACATTACTGCAACTAATAATAACAATAATAACAACAATGATGATAACCTGTTAAGCCAGATTGAAGATTTTTAATTTGAGACATCTGCGGTGTATCAGATATAATACACCGCAGTTAAAATAAATATAGAAAGGAACAATTATTATGAAAGACAGTACACAAGATATTCCAGCAGTTTACACTGTCGAAGAGGTCAGAGCAATTCTAAACATTAGTAAGAACTCTGCATATAGCTTTATCAAAAACCGCCCTCCTTTTGCTGTAAAAAAAATTGGTGATTCCTATCGAATAATCAAAAGCAGTTTTGATGAATGGCTATATAGCGACCACGATGTTTGACAAATCTCAAATATCATGGTATAATATGTATAGCTTTATAATTGTTCATATCATATATCTTTACGGAGGTTTATGTTATGAAAAGACAGAAGCAAGGAAATCCTTATTTGAGAGGAAACACATGGACATTTATTTACTATGTCAAGGACGAGTTCGGACATAGAAAACAGGTAAGAAAAGGAGGATATGCTACTAAGGAAGAAGCTGAAAAGGATTTAAAAATATACAAAGCTAAGGTCGAGTTGAATCAAATCTTTGTTGGGAGCGAAATCACTCTTGATAAGTATCTTATTGGTTGGTTTAGCGAGCATAAAAAGAAGTTACAGCCTAATACTGTTAATGGCTATAATGGAATAATTCAAAAACACATTATACCCGAAATCGGTGATGTACAGCTGAAAAAACTCAGTCCGACACTTATACAAAATTTCTATAAGACACTTATGGATAAAAAGTCATTAAGTGCCAAGACGGTCAAGTATGTACATAATGTTTTGAAAATTGGGTTAAATGCCGCAGTTGATGATAATCTTATTGCGAACAATCCTTGTTTAAAGGTCAAACCGCCTAAAGTACCGAAGTATAAAAGTAAGATACTTACTAAGGAGCAAATGAAGATTTTATTATCTTATGCCAAAGGAAGTAAATACGAATCAGAGATAACAATTGCTGTTATGCTTGGTTTGCGCAGAGGAGAAGTTCTTGGATTGAAGTTTGGTGATGTAGATTTTGACAGACATACTATTTCGATTGAAAGACAAGTATCTACTGTTAGAGATGATACCAAAAAGCGTAATGAAACTTATTATGGTATAAAATGCTTGAAAAGTGAAAGCAGTTGCAGAGTGTTAGCTATCAATTCAGAGATTGAAAACTGTATAAGACGAAAAAGACAATTTATAGATTCTCAAAAGAAAAAACTCGGCAAGGACTATGTGGATAATGACTTGATTTGTTGCAAGGAAAATGGAGAAGTATTAAGTCCTCAGACACTTTATCATGCTTTTAAAATGATGTTAGAAAAGTGTGGTTTACCTGATGTAAGATTTCATGATTTGAGGCACAGTTACGCAACGCTTTGTATTGATCTGAATGTACCGATAAAAACATTATCTCAATCTTTAGGTCATAGTTCTACAGCGGTAACAGACCATGTTTATGCGGACAGTATTTTAGCTAAACAAGAATTGCCAGACCGCATCAGTAATGCTGTTTTCGGATAATTGGATTAACAAACAATTTACAATTACACTTTGAAGAATAGCACTTACTCCCATTCTGTATTATTATGAATGATGAACATTAAACAGTATCACAGAGTTGGTGATGAACATTTCAGATGAACAATTCTTTCAGCAAGAGCAAAAGTACAAATTATCGGACAGTAAAAAGGGTACAAAAAAACCCGCAAATGAAGCATTTACGGGCTTTAGTGGCGGAGAAGGAGGGATTCGAACCCTCGATGAGCTATCAACCCATACACGAGTTCCAGTCGTGCGCCATAAACCGGGCTAGGCGACTTCTCCGAGTTTATTGAGTGCTATTCATAACAGTATGATTATATCACATTTGTATGCAGTTGTCAATAGCTGATAGAAAATTTTTTTGCTGATCCCCGGAAATAAAAAAATGCGGAGAAGCTCTCCGCATTTTTCAGGTCTTAAAGTATCCTTACTACACAGTTTACAGGGTTATAATACATTGCGGTCGATGCTTTCTGGATCTGGATGCCGTCATACCAGTTCATTGCGTGGATGAGGTAGCCGTCTCCGAGATAGAGCATCGCGTGTCCGTAGCTGTTGCAGATGATGATATCTCCGGGCTGCATATCGTTTACAGATACCAGGCGCCCTGCCTGAGCCTGCATATATACCGAATGAGAGATCTCGATCCCGATATGGCGGTAAGCCAGCATTGTCAGGCCGCTGCAATCGCAGGCACGGTAGCTTGCTCCGTTAAGGATATATGTACCGCCCGCAAAGCCTCTCGCATAGTCGCAGAGCGCTTTGATCTTCGCAGCGCGGTCATTGGACACGGGAGTTGTGGGTGTTGTCGGAGTTGAAGGCGTTACAGGTGCCGCAGGAGTTGCCGGTTCAGACGGCGCTGCCGGAGTCGAGGGCGCGGCAGGAGTTGTCTGCTGAGCTGCCTTCTGAGCCTCCTCGGCTTTCTTGGCCTCTTCTGCTCTCTTCTTGGCCTCGGCTGCTGCCTTGGCTTCGGATGCCTTTCTTGCGGCTTCTATCTTCTTCTGTCTTTCAGCCTCTTCCTCAGCCTGCTTCTTGGCTTCTTCGGCAGCCAGCTTTTTGGCTTCCTCGGCCTCGGCAAGTATCTCCTTGGAATCTTCCTCCGAAACTCTGTCGATATCTGTTGTCTTTACATAGAATCCGTTGTAGTCTCCGCTCTGGAGCTCGATGTATTCCGCTGTTTCGTTAGACGGCCTTCCCGCGAGGGCATCGCCGTTCTCATCGGTAATGGCGCCGGTAGCGGAGCTGACATACTCTGTGAAGCAGGCGGGATAGAATCCGTCGTCAGTCTGAGCATAGACCAAAGTGCCGCTGTCCAGCTTGAAGTATGAATCGGAAGCTGTCTCGACGGGTATCTGAGCCATGGAATCCATGAGCCCGTACTGCGCCTTGACCGCTACGGTATAGCCTGTCTCGGCTTCAAGATACTCGACTCCAGAGCAGAGGACAGAGAGTGTTTCCTCCTGCCAGATCTCTGCGATGGGGACAGTTTCAACAAAAATGCCGTTGACATAGACGCTGAAAAGTGTTCCGTCGTTGTAATCTGAAAGATTATCCAGCGAGAGGGAGATATGCTCTCCCGAGACCTGTGCCACCGAGAGCTTCGGCTCAGGGGGAGCGCAGTCGTCCAGCTTCTTGATAAGATCCTTGAATGATTCGGGCATTTCTGCGGGGAGCCCCGAGATACCCGATGCAGCGGGAATCAAGTCCTGTGTGGATAGGGATGTGATAAAACCTGTTTCGGTAGCTATCGACGCGGGTATTGCGGCCTCAGCCTTTGACGAGCCGAAGCAGAGCGCCAGCCCGACTGCACCGACAGCACCTACTGCTGCTTTTATAATGTAACTACTCATACAGTACCTCCTATGCTGTAAATAATAGCATGAAAATGGTAACTCAGTGTAATTATCTTGTAACTAATTTGTAAACAAGGTTACCGATTTGTAACTAAATATACAGATTTATCTACAATCTTGAAAAACTTTTGTATATTATGCAGAGAAGTCACAGTTTATTAACAATCAAAGCTTAATTTGTCAAGAAACGAGCCGAGGCGGTCGGGACGGGTATGAAATTGTCTTTTTTAGAGACACAAAATGTTTAATTTTTATTTATCGCTGCGGCTTGACAGATATATAAAAATGTAGTAAAATTATTAGAATAATAAGCAAATAAAATCAAATATGAAACGGGAGGTAAATGCTATGCTGGACACAAACATCCAAAACAAGTTCGGAAAGGAAGGCCTTACGTTCGACGATGTTCTGCTCATACCCGGGGAGAGCGACTGCACACCCGATATGGTAGACATCCACACCAACCTGACTCGTGACATCGTTCTCAATACGCCGATAATGACCTCGGCTATGGATACTGTTACCGAGTCTAAAATGGCTATCGCTATCGCCAGAGAGGGCGGTATCGGTATCATCCATAAGAATATGCCCATCGCTCAGCAGGCTGATGAGGTAGACAAGGTAAAGCGCTCCGAGAACGGAGTCATCGTAAATCCCTTCTCTCTGACAGCCGACAAGACCGTTGCCGATGCGGACAAGCTCATGGGAAAATACAAGATCTCAGGTGTTCCTATCGTTGACGACAATGGCAAGCTCGAAGGCATCCTTACCAACCGCGACCTCCGTTTCATAACCGATTTCAATATCAGGATCGCCGATGTTATGACCAAAGACGATCTCGTTACAGCTCCCGTTGATACAGACCTTGCCGGCGCCAAGAAGATCCTGATGAAGCACAAGATCGAAAAGCTCCCACTGGTCGATAACGAGGGCATCCTTCGCGGCCTCATCACTATCAAGGACATCGAAAAAGCTGTTCAGTACCCCAACTCCGCAAGAGATAAAAAGGGCAGGCTGCTCTGCGGCGCTACTATCGGTATGACCGCTGATGTTCTCGACAGAGCTGCGGCTCTTATCGAAGCGCAGGTAGATATCCTCGCTCTCGATTCCGCACACGGTCACTCCAAGAACGTTATCGACACCCTTAAAAAAGTCAAGGCTGCGTTCCCCGACATCCCCGTTATCGCGGGAAATGTCGCTACAGCCGAAGCTGCTGTCGCTCTCTGCGAGGCGGGCGCCGATGCTATCAAGGTCGGCATAGGCCCCGGGTCGATCTGTACCACAAGAGTCGTTGCCGGTATCGGCGTTCCGCAGATCACAGCCGTTTACGACGCTGCCTGCGCCTGCGCCAAGTACGGTATCCCCGTTATCGCTGACGGCGGCATCAAGTATTCCGGAGACATCGTAAAGGCTCTTGCAGCAGGCGCCAGTGTTGTAATGCTGGGCTCGCTGCTGGCAGGCTGCGAGGAAGCCCCCGGAGAGATGGAGATCTATCAGGGCAGACAGTTCAAGGTATACAGAGGCATGGGCTCTATGGCTGCTATGGCCAAGGGCTCCAAGGACAGATATTTCCAGACCAACTCCAAGAAGCTGGTGCCGGAAGGCGTAGAAGGCCGTGTTGCTTTCAAGGGCCCCGTATCTGACACTATCTTCCAGCTCGTCGGCGGTATCCGCGCAGGTATGGGCTACTGCGGCTGCCATAACATCCCTGAGCTGGGCGAGAAGGCAAAGTTCGTCCGCATAACCGGAGCAGGATTGAAGGAATCTCATCCTCACGATATCTACATCACAAAAGAAGCTCCGAACTACTCCGCACAGATCTGGTGATATTTTTCAGCGCCGGGCGCATCTGCGTCTCCGGCGCTTGTTTTTTTGCTTGCAAAAAACGGGTATCCCTCCGGCTGGAGGAATACCCGTTCTGTGTTTTATACTGTCTTATTCCGAAGCCTTTTTAAGGCCTTCAGCTACCAGGTGGCAGCCTACCATGAGCAGTATCATCAGGATCGCTGAGGGCAGCAGCTTGTAGGGGTGCAGCAGGACGTTCTGGAACCCGTCAGTGAGGAGAGTCCCGAGAGAGCAGCTCCCCGCCGGCAGACCGATGCCGACAAAGCTGAGGAATGCTTCAAGGAATACAGCAGCAGGTATGCTCAGCATGATCTGAGTTATCAGCTTGCCTGTTATGTTCGGAACGATCTCTCTGAAGATGATATGTCTGTGACCAGCGCCGAGTGTTCTGGCGGCCTGGACATATTCCAGCTCCTTGACTTTGAGCACTTCAGCTCTGGATATACGGCTCATCTCTATCCAGCCGGAAAGCATAAGAGCCAGTATGATCGAGCCCATGCCCGGTTTCAGCACCAGCATCAGCAGAGTAACGACTACCAGTGTCGGGATACTTCCGACTATGTCTATCGCCCTCTGCATAAGTATATCTGTCATGCCGCCGAAATAGCCGGAGATGATACCGTAGTTCATTCCTATGATAAGGTTGATGGCTGTCGCTATAGCTGCGATGACAAGAGATATTCGCAGCCCCATGAATGCCCGGGAGAACATATCTCTGCCGAGGCTGTCTGTCCCGAATATGTAATATTCGTCGGTTATCCCCAGTTCCTCGTAAAGGTTGATCGTTTCGCTGCCGTTAGTCTTATGGAGCTTTTCCGAGCCGTCAAGGACACCTGCCGAGGCAAGCCCCGGAACTCTCGGAGCGAGATTGGCTCTTTCGAGAGATTGTTCATTGTAGTCGTGCCCGGAGATATATGGGCCGATGATAGCCATCAGCGTCAGCAGAGCCAGTATCACGACTCCCGCGACAGCCGACTTCTGTGCAAAGAAGCGCCTGCGCATATCGCCCTTGGCTCCTCTGACAGTTTCGCTCTTGACGGTCTCACGGAGCTCCGGCGGTGCGGGGACAAAATCTTCGTCTTTCGGTATATATTTTGCAGTATCAGTCATTTGCTCCGCTCCTTTCATTCAGCTTTTCCGCCGAGACGGACTCTCGGATCGACTATGCAGTAGATTATGTCGAGTATCAGCATAACTACGATATACAGCGCCGAGTAGACAAAGCTCAGTGCGATGACCACATTGTAATCGTTGCTGCTTATGGCATTTGTCAGCAGCTCTCCAATGCCGGGGACAGCATACATCTTCTCGATGACGAGAGAGCCTGTCAGCAGCCCTACCAGCAGCCCCGCCATTACTGTTATGACCGGGATAAGAGAATTGCGGAGGATATACTTGACAATGATCGTCCGGCTGCTCATACCTGTGCATCTGGCCAGCATGACGTAATCCGACCGCAGGACATCCTCTGCCTCAGATTTGGTAAATCTTGCGATAACGGCCATAACGATGAAGCTGAGAGCCATTACAGGCATTACCGAGGAATAGAGCGGTGAACGGAAATCATAGAGCAGAGGGAAGAGCTTTGCCTTGTAACCCAGTGTCCAGGAGAGGAACACAGCAAACAGATATGAGGGAACGGCTATACCCAGCAGGGTCAGGACAGAATAGATGCCTTTCAAGATCCTGCTCTTGAAAAATGCTGTTACCAGACCGAGGATGACACCGATGACCGTTCCTAAGATCAGGCTCATAAAGCCTATCCTTATAGTCACCGGGAAGCGGTTGGCAAGAAGGGTGGTTATCGGGGTGTTTGGAGAGATAGAATAGCTTACTCCCAGATCGCCCCGCAGCATATTCCCGACATACCGGAAGAACTGGATAATGACGGGCTTATCGAGGCCGTAGCTCTTTTTGAGTGCCTCAGACTGCTCCGGGGTCAGCTTGGCATCGTTGAACGGAGATCCGGGCATGAACTGGAGCAGCAGGAAGAGAATCAGCAGGATAAGGAAGAGTATGGCAACGGAAATCAGTATCCTTTTTCTTAAATACTTTCCCATCATTTCAACTCCTTCCTGATACCGGTTATAACTGTCTGCGCTCCGGTAGGTGAAACCTGGAATCCGGAGACACCGTCAGCAAAGATATAAGTAGCTTGTCCGCCGAAGAGCGGGATAAGTGCGATATCATCCATCAGTATCTCTTCGGCCTTATGCAGCATTTCGTCCCGCTCAGCGCCTTTGGCGTTCAGGCACTTGTTAACGAGTTCGGCGAACTCGCTGCCGCAATACTGTGCGTTAGTGCCTGTGCCGTAGCAGCTATAGAAGAGGGCGGTCGGGTCGGTGTAATCGGCTACCCAGGATGAGAGTATGAGATCGTAATCATCTCCGACAGTCATTCTCCGCAGCCATTCTTTATCCGGAAGGGGATACAGCGTTATGCTGAGCCCTGAAAGATTATCTTCGAGCTGCTGAGTTATAGCCTCTGCGATCTTGGTCTGGGAGGAGCTGCAGTAAAACTCCAGGTCAACGCTGCTCACACCCAGCTCGCGAAGCCCATGAGCCCAATATTCGGAGGCTTTTGCTTTATCGTAGCCAACGGTGTCGTCATAGAGGGAGACATCCTCAGCGAAATCTTTTCCGTCGGTCTCGGTATAGAAGTCCTGCGGTATGACTCTTGTCATGGCTACATATCCGTTCCGGATAACATTTTTCGCGATGCTTGCCCGGTCTATGCTTTTGGAGATCGCTATGCGGATATTCTTGTTGGAAAGGTATTTATTTCTGTGATCTATTTCTATCTTATAGACCTGGGCGGTGGAATAGCGCTGGAGATGGGGGTCGCCGCTGGCCAGATCTGCGATCTCTCCGCCTATCTGGAGAATATCCAGCATCCCGGATTCATAGCACATTATGGCCTGCTGCATATCACCGACTACCTGAAGGTTGATTCCGTCGGGAGCATGGCTGTGATCGCGGTAGTAATAGGGGTTCCTTTTCAGATGTATCTGTGTAGGCAGGGGGTCATAGCGGTCAAGGATATATGGGCCGCAGCTCAGCATTGTTTCAAAGCTGTCGCCATAGCTGCTGCCGCAGGAATTGAAGAAGTCCCTGCTGCACGGTGCGAAGGCCGCAAGGGATAAGATAGAATTGATATACGGGCAGGGCTGCTCCAGCTCAACGATAAAGGTCAGGCTGTCCGGAGCGGAGACTCCCAGCTCGCTGACAGGGAGATCGCCT
This sequence comes from uncultured Clostridia bacterium, assembly GCA_946545645.1. Taxonomy (GTDB): domain Bacteria; phylum Bacillota; class Clostridia; order Oscillospirales; family Ruminococcaceae; genus FB2012. Next base: position 11,313 of record CAMNNQ010000072.1, read on the forward strand.
GTTGAGATCTTCATGGAGTTGCGGATATAGCAGCAATCCGTCATAAGATAGACCGAATTGCTTTTTGTCTGCGGATCGGCGAGCCTCTGGAATCCGAACACAAAATCGTCTGCGGTAAGGGGCTGGCCGTTGCTCCATTTGAGGCCATCTCTGAGATGGTAGGTCACAGTAAGGCCGTCCTCAGAGACCTCGCAGCTCTCTGCGAGACCTGGCACAAGCTCTCTTTCGCTGTTATATTCGTAAAGGGTCGAGACAAAAAACACAACGACACCTGCCGACCCTGTGTCTGATACCAGCTGCGGGTCTATTGTTGAGGGGGCGGTGCTGATACAGTAGTTCAGCTCCACCAGCTTATCTGCATCGTTCTGGCCGCAGCTTGTCATCAGCATTGCGGCAAAGGTGTAGAGGATGCAAAGGACAATAGATTTTCTCAGCATTCTCACTGCTCTTCCCCTCCTTCCTTGGTCCATTGCTCAAACTCAGGGTCGGTGCAGAGGACACTGTGGGTCTCGGAGATACTATGCCAGCTCCCGAGAGCGTAATCTATTCCCGAGCTTTCGGGGTCATATCTGTCTGTCCGCAGGGAGGGAACAACGGGGTTCATTCTCGGGATCGCCGCCAGCAGGCCTCTTGTGTAGGGGTGGACAGGGTTTGTGAAGATCTCTTCCGAGGTCCCGATCTCCAGAAGGTATCCGAGATGCAGGACTCCTATCCTGTCGGAGAGGAACCGAACCATGGAGAGGTCGTGAGAGATAAACAGCAGGGAGGTGCCTGTCTCTTTCTTGATGCTGTGGAGCATATTGACTATCTGAGCCTGCACCGAAGCGTCCAGCGCAGCGATACATTCGTCTGCGATGATGAGCTGCGGGTTCCCCACCAGAGCTCTGGCGATGCCGATACGCTGCCTCTGGCCTCCCGAGAAGCCGGAGGGATATCTTGTGCCGTATTCCGGTGGTATGCCGACTCTGGTAAGGGCATCGGTTACCAGCTTGTCCCGCTCGGCGCGGCCTTTTCCGACACCTTGTATCGTCAGCGCTTCGCGGAGTATCTGCCCGACCTGTTTTTTGGGGTTGAGGGAAGACATGGGGTCCTGAAAGATCATCTGTATCCCTTTGGTCTTTTCGATGTATTCCTTCCGGCTCTTTATGCCTGTAAGCTCCTGTCCGCGGAAGGTTATGCTGCCGCTGGTCGCTCGGTTGAGCCCGATTATACATTTGCCGATAGTCGATTTGCCGCTGCCGGATTCACCGACAAGCCCGAAGGTCTCGCCTTCGCGGATATCGAAGCTGATATGTTCCGAGGCTTTGATACGCCTTCCGCCGGCATCGAAATACATACAGAGGTCGTTTACCGAGAGCAGGGGAGCTCCCGGAGAAGTACTGTTCTTTTCAGCTTTCGGCATAATCCTTCGCCTCCTGCTTCATTCTTTGTATCTTATCAGCCAGCTCCTTTGGCATTTCTGTTTTCGGAGCGCGGGGGTCAGCCAGCCATGTGGCGGCATAATGCGTCTTGGAGAGCTTGAACAGAGGCGGCTCCGCCTTGAAATCCACAGCCAGCGCATAAGGGTTGCGGGGAGCAAAGGCATCTCCGACGATCTCCTTTGAGAGGTCGGGCGGGGTGCCGGGGATAGAATAGAGCTCGCCCTTCTTGTCTGACAGCTCGGGAACAGCGCTGAGCAGCCCCCAGGTATAAGGATGTCTCGGGTCATAGAATATATCAAAGACAGTTCCTTTTTCTATGATCTTTCCGGCATACATTACAGCGACCTTATCGGCGATCTTTGAAACGACTCCGAGATTATGGGTGATAAAGATCATCGAGAGGCCTCTGGAGCGCTGTATGCTTTGCAGCAGTTCAAGTATTCTTTCCTGGATAGTAACGTCGAGAGCAGTGGTAGGCTCATCGCAGATCAGCAGCTTCGGGCTCTGAGAAAGTGCGATGGCGATGACGACTCTCTGGCGCATACCTCCGGAGAGCTGGTGCGGATACTGATCCATAGTCCGTTCCGGGTCTGTAATACCGACCTCGCGCAGCAGCTCGACTCCTCTGGCGTATGCGCCCTTTTTATGTATATCGCTGTGGGAGCGCAGCGCTGTTATGAGCTGGGCGCCTATCGACATAGTCGGATTAAGGGAGGTCATCGGGTCCTGAAAGACCATAGCGATCTTTGTCCCGTTTATAGTCTTGCGGCGGGCTGCTTCTTTCATTTTCAGCAGGTCGATGGTCTCCTCGCCGTCGTTGAAGAGTATCTCTCCGGATTCTATGACAGCGTTCTCCGGGAGTATCCCCATTACAGCCTTTACCCCGACACTTTTTCCGCTGCCTGATTCACCGACCAGCGCCAGGACTTCGTTCTCGTCCAGGCTGAAATCCAGACCTCTTATGGCGTGGACATTGCCTGTCGGCAGCCGGAAGCTGATATCAAGCCCTTTGACTTCGATTATATGCTTCGTATTTTCGCTCAAATCCCTCATCTCCGATCAGCAAAATTTATATGTGAATTATATCATATCCTGACTCTTGTGTCAATTAGTACTAAGGAGACAAATTGCATCTATACCGCCCTCTGCGTCTTCATAAGACCGAAAGACGGCGGTATCATTTCCCGGTATGCAAAACGGGTATTCCCTCCGCGGGGGAATACCCGTTTTTATATCATTGCCCCGGCTGAGCAGCGGGGCTTTATGATCTTTTATGCAATAATGGGATCTGCTGAGAGCTGCCCGGATAAGCCTCTGATCTCGGTCGTTTCTGCCGGCTTACGGCCTCAGCAAACTCCTGTGAGTATCCACATTTCCAGTTCGATATCCATTTCTTCTGTGTTCATTTTTGATTTCTCCTTTTCTTTTTATTATTGCTGCCAAGCTATGCCGGGCATCGGCTCCGGGAACGGTCAGCATCTCTCCTTTCCTTTTCTTTGACCTCAGTATACCATTCTGACCTTTGCAAATTCTTTGCAAAACTCATCGGGAAGAGTGCTGTTCTCCGTTTTGCACAATTCGGAGAATGCTTATTTGGCGATAATTACAAATGATAAGCTGTGCTCATCAATAAAATGCATTAAGGACTTGTGCTTTATCTTTTACAAACGCAATGAATTCGTCAATATCGGCTCTCCTGTCCTTGAAGTCTGACAGGCGCTTTCGGTTATATAATGCTTCAAGCGTTCGCGCAGCTTAACCAGATCCGAAAGCACCTTTCATCAAGCCAGAATGTTCTGATACCGAAGCGGTAGTAATTCTCCTTTGAAGCACATTCCTCGGTGTCCAGCAGCGTCCACTTTTCATCTGAAAGGGTGGAGTTCCGGGTAGATCTTACGCGGATGCAGTCCTCGCCGTAGGCTCCTATACACAGAAGCTCGTCACGGATACTGTAGGTCAGTCCGTTATCTGTTTCTCTGATAATGCTCATAGCTATTGTACCTCCGTATCGTTTTCGGTCCTTCTGCCGCCCTTTTGGAACAGCATACGGATTGACATCTGTGTGTGCGCTGCTGCCCCTTGTTGATAGAATATAGCATATTGACAAATCAAATTCAATGTTTTATAATACTGTTATACTTACTTATCCTACGATATAAAAGGAAGTGGCAGCAGTGTTCGAGCTTCATACTATGGGTATAAATTTCTCTCATCCGGGGGATTTTATGATAGACAGGCCGGAGGGCTCCGGAGACTGCCTGCTGATTATTTTCAAGACCGATGCGCTCCTTACTCTTGAGGATACGGAGATCACTGCCCCTGCCGACAGCGCAGTTATATTTTCCGAAGGGCATAAGCAGCATTACTGCGCTCTCTGCGGCAGCTATGTCAACCATTTCATGCACTTCGGCTGCACATCGGATGATGATCTCAGGGGCATCCGTTCAGACAAGCTGCTGATGCCGGATGATATACACGGCGCTGAAGAGCTGCTGAGGCTTGTCAGCCGGGAGAATATGTCTGCGGGCAGCTCCAGAGGCGAGCTTATCCATCTTACGATAAGGCTCCTGCTGATGACTCTCTCCGAGCAGAATGACAGAGTCTCCGTAAGGCAGGGGAGCTTTCATTCCTCTTCGCTTGCAGAGCTACGGGCGGAGATGTGGTCAAATGCCGGGAGGTTCCATTCTGTCTCGCAGATGGCGCAGGAGGTGAGCCTTAGCCCTTCGCATTTTCAGCAGCTCTATCGTGAGCAGTTCGGGATAAGCTGCTATGAGGATCTTCTTGTCGCAAAAATAAAGACAGCCCAGTACTACCTCGGTTCCACTGCGCTCTCGGTCAAGGAGATAGCATCGATCTGCGGATATGAAAATGAGATAAGCTTTATGCACCGCTTCAAACAGCGGACAGGCCTGACTCCCAGTGAATACAGGGAAAAGATATAGCTTCGGGTCAAAAGGTGCCGCTTCTGACTTATGCCGGAAAACAAAACCGCATATCCTCCCGCCTGCGGTGAGGGGATATGCGGAATTTTTATGCTTTTATCTCGCAGTATGCCAGCCCCAGGCCGACTGTCCCGAAATAGCATCTGCCGAAGCTGCTCTGATCGCCTGTAAGGAAGCCTCCGTTATCCAGGCCGCCGAACCGGTGAGCATCGTCGTCTACACGGGCCCATGTGGCGCCGCTGTCCTCGGAAAGATAGATCCCCTCCGGGTCTTCGGCTGAGGGCTTTCCGAAGATATAGAGAGCCTGCGGTGAATCCTCATTCCTGCCTTTGCCTGTGCCGATCGCTCTGCATATCGCGACATTTTTCAGCTTTTCTGTGGAAGTGCCCTTGCAGGATACCGCAAACAGCCCGTTGTCGCCGCAGGGGATATATACCGTCCCGGTTTTCGGGTCAGCGGTCAGGCGGCAGCCTGAATAGATGAAAAAGCCTGAGTCCTTGAAATTCTTTCCGCCGTCGCTGCTTACCATAAGCCCTCCCGAGCCGTAGGCATAGACAGTCTGAGGATCCGTAGGGTCAGCAAGGAGATCGTAGCCTCCGTAGATACCGCTGATGTGTGTCCAGCTCTTGCCTTTGTCTTCCGAGATATATGCCTCTGAGACCTCATTGCAGCTCCAGATCAGATTTTTGCCGTCTGCCGTAAGCACAGCTCTGCCGCCTGCTGCAAGCTGCGAAGGGGGCGTGACAAAGCTCCAACTGTCTCCGCCGTCTTCGGTATAAAGGAAATTGGGCTCGCCCTTTTTGTCTCCGACCTTTACTCTGATATCGGGAGCCTGGTCTGCGACAGAGATATCTGTGGTCGTGCCTATCTGCTTGGTGTGCTGGCGGCCGCGGGTGTGGACATCCTTCTGCTCAAAGCCGTCATAATCTCCGATCGCTGTGATGATCTCCCCGTCAGGCAGGCTGATACATTCAAGGGGGACAGTTTCCTCCAGCCCGTCGGAGAAGAAGGTAAAGGAGGGGGTGCTGTCAAAATAGTTGTCGCATCTGAAAATGCCGTTTCCGGAAACTACCATGACCGTTCCGGGGCGGAAAGGGTCCAGCATCATCGAGCTGCACCAGTGGATAGCCTTGCCATTTACCCAGCATTCCTCAGGAATGTCCATAGTCATACTATCGTTTATGCACTCCCAGGTCTTGCCGCCGTCTGCGGAGCGGTAGAATTCATCGCCGTATGAGCCGTTGGGCTGTGCCGACCAGACACCCTCGGTGCAGGCGGCGAGCTTGCTTGGGTCAGCGGGGTCAAATACTACATCGCCAATGCGTTTTGAGCCGTTTGCGGGGGAGATATCCGCAACGGTGAGTTCTGCGGAGAGAGTGTATATACCGCCCTTTGAGTTGTCGCCCGAAGGGCCCTCATCTGCACCGTAGGTGATGTAGAGGGTATCTTTGCTGTCAAGCCTGAGCCGCTGAGGCATCATATCCTCCGGCAGACCTTCTGCGGCTGCCCAGGTGCTGCCCTTGTCATCGGAATAATATATGTTCTTGTCAGCCTTGCGCGAAACAGCGGCATAAACACGGCCGCTGCTGCTGACCGCGATGGCGCATACACCGTTACCGTTAGCTGTTTTTTCTACTGCAAAGCCTGTTTTTGACCAGGTCTTTCCGCCGTCCTCTGACCGGATAATACCGCCGGTCCTGCCGCCGGCGTATATCACATTTCCGTCGGAAGGGTCAACTGCGATCCTCTCACCGTTCCCTCTGCCTGTGCCGTTACCGTGGACTCTGATAAGGTCGCTGACTTCAACGGTCTCAAAGCTGCTTCCTCCGTCAGACGATATCAGCACAGCGGTCTTGCCGTTGTTGAAGTATTCTGTTCCGGCCAGCAAAAAGAGCCTTTTCGGGTCCTTGCTGTCAAAGGCAAGGCCGTCAACGCCCATATAGCCCTTGTCCTCTCTGCCGATCCAGGCGCTGACAGTTTCCCAGCGCTTGCTTTCCGTGTCGTAACGGTATGCGCCGCCAACATCTGTTCTTGCATAATAAAGCCCGTCTGTCGGGGTCGCGAATATTCCGGGGACATAACCGCCTCCGCCCATAGCCGTCTGCCCGAAGCTCCATTCGGAAACATACTCCGCCCTGACCGGGGGATCTTCCGTGTTGCTGACCTGTGACGAACTGCTGCTGTCATCGCAGGAGGAAAGAGCCAAAACGGCTGACAGAGCCAGAGAGAATAAAATATTAAGTTTTTTCATTGCAATACACCTCTTTACAGACGATGCCGATCACTTACATTATTATTATATCAATATCCGCAGACACGGTCAATACAGAATAATGCCAAAATACAAAGATATGAAAATCAAGGCTTTCTCAGAAACCGGAGCAAAAAGGAGGCAGATGTTTATCCAAGACACAAAAAAGCCCGCAAACGTTATGTTTACGGGCTGTGGATCGAAGCTGCCGATCCTTGTCGGGAACGGTTATGAAAGTATCCCTTTCATAAGCTCTTCAAGCTCTTCGTCGCTCTTATCGTCAAGCTCTATTTCATTGTAGAATTTTGTAAGGAGCGCTCCTACAGGCTTTCCGTTACAGGTGAAAACAAGATCATACAGCCCCGGCTCATTTTCTTCTTTGAAAACATAGAACGAGCCCCAGCTTGCCTTTTCATCATCGGGGTCTTTATTAAGGTCAAGCGACTGAACATAGCCCTCTGTCTCATCCGAGATCGGATTGTCGCGGTAGAAAGCGGGGTCATCCTTGTGTCTGAATACCCAGCATTGCAGTCCGCTCTCGGCATCAGTGTCGGGGTATATATCGACCCATTCATTAAGATTAAAGATACAGCGTACACGTTCGGACGGGTCTACAGCGTTGAATTCTGCCGAGCCTACCTGATTTCCTGCCAGCCGCACATTGCGGATCACCTGTTCTTCTCCTTCCTCAAGCGGGAAAATGAACAGCTTTCCTGGCTCCAGAGGGCCAAGTATCGTATCGGCAGCAGATGACTCATCGGGTGTCTCAGAGCTCTGCGGGGCTTCGGTGGCAGCGGGCGCGGTAGTCCCGGCAGCCGTTGACTGCTGACCGGCATCGGAATCCTTCTGCTGATCGGCTTCAGTGACAGTCGCAGTCTGTGCAGCCGTGTCGGTCTTCGATGATGATTCATCCTTCTTTCCGCAGCCTGCAAGAGCTGCTGTAAGAGTGATAGCCAGTAACATTGCCAGAGCTTTTTTCATGATATCTCCTCCTAAAAATAGTGTAGACTGCCGGAATGCTGCCGCCGGGCAAGTCAGTATCGCTTTATTTTACATTAGTAAAAAAATAACAGATTTTCCAAATATATTATATCAGATTATCACTGCCCTGTCAAGCCGTGCCCCGCTGTCAAAAACAAACGCCCGAGCCGGCGAGTCTCGGCGGCATATCCGATAATATGGATAAGTATAGGCAACACCGCACAACCCGCGGCTTG
>CAMNNQ010000073.1 GCA_946545645.1 uncultured Clostridia bacterium
TTTTTCGATACTCTGTTGACTTTATCTGCGTTTTATGCTAAAATTAATATGAATAATTATAGATTCTGACGGCATGTACATCTATTGCCGGTTTACTTATCATGCGGGTTGTTTTGATTGGACTATTATGTAAGGAGGAATCCTGTATGAAAGAATTGCTGGAACGCAAGAAGGGGCTTCGCAGAAGCATATTGATCGTTGATGATGACTATATCGCAAGAGAGATACTCGGAAGGATGCTGGAGGATCGGTATGAAGTCAGCTATGCCGAAAATGGTGTGATAGCGCTCAGCATCATAAAGAGGGACAAGCTGAAGCTTTCGCTCGTGATACTCGACCTGCATATGCCTGAGATGGATGGATACAGCCTGCTGAAGCTGCTTCGCAGCGACAATGAACTGAGGCGCATACCTGTGATCGTGCTGACCTCCGAAAAGGGCGCAGAGGTGGAAAGCCTGAGGATCGGTGCAGCGGATTTTATTACAAAACCCTTTGATATGCCTGAGGTCATTTGTGCAAGAGTCAGTCATTCTATCGAGCTTGCCGAGGACAGCGTCATTATCCATGAGACGGAGCGTGACGAGCTGACAGGACTGTTTCATAAGGAATTTTTCTTTCAATACGGCAAAAGGCTTGACGAGCTGAATAACAATATGCCGATGGATGCAGTGGTAGTCGATATAAACCGTTTTCATGTGGTGAATGAACTGTATGGCAGAAGCTACGGAAACATGATCCTGAAAAAGATCGGTGAAAGCCTTCATGAGATTGTCAGCGAAACAGGCGGACTGGCCTGCCGCCGTGACAACGATCAGTTTTGTGTCTACCTTCCCCACAGTGACGATCTTCAATACAAGCTGCCGCAGTATATCGCTGTGATTGATCAACGCATAAATGACAGCAATATCAGCCTGCGGTATGGCATATATTCTGATGACGGCAGTGAGAAATGCATGGAACAACGTTTCGATTATGCCAGACTTGCCTGCCAGAAGCTCAGAAACAGCTATGTATCATGTTTCAATTTCTATAACGATGAGCAGCACGGCAAAGAGCTGTACGCTGAAAGACTCATCAACGATATGGACAGGGCGCTGTCTGAAAAGCAGTTCCGTGTCTTTTACCAGCCTAAGTATTCCATAACAGGCAGCCAGCCGAGACTTTCCAGTGCAGAAGCGCTTATCAGATGGTTCCATCCCGAATTTGGAATGGTAAGCCCCGGTCAGTTTATCTCGCTCTTTGAGGAGAACGGTCTGATACAGAAGCTCGACCGGTTTGTATGGAATGAAGCGGCAGCGCAGATCAGACAGTGGAAGGACTGCTATGGGATTGACATTCCCGTGTCGGTCAATGTGTCGAGAGTCAATATGTTCAATGCCCATCTTGCAGATATCCTGGAGAACATTGCTGCACAAAACGGCCTGGATCATGCTGAACTTCTGCTGGAGATCACGGAATCTGCCTATACCGATAATTCCGATCAGATCGTCGAAGCAGTGAATAAACTTCGCATGTGCGGCTTCAGGATCGAAATGGACGATTTCGGCAGCGGATATTCTTCGCTGAATATGCTGACCGCGCTGCCGATAGATGCTCTGAAGCTGGATATGAAGTTTATCAGAGGAATATGCGAAAACGAAAAAAATGAACGTCTTGTCGGGATCATGATCGACATTGCAAGACTTCTTGAAGTCCCTGTTATTGCGGAGGGCGTTGAAACAAAGGAACAGATGGAACTGCTCAAAAGGCTGGGCTGTAACATTATACAGGGCTACTATTTTTCAAAGCCGCTTCCGCCTGAGGAGTTCGGAATTCTGATCGAAAAAGAACTGAGGGAGAAAAAATATGCTTACAATTGATAAACTCAGAGAATTTGGTGCTGATGTGGACGAGGGCCTTTCACGATGCATGAAAATGGAAGATTTTTATATCGGTCTTGTCAAAAAGGCTGTTGCCGACAACAGGCTTCCTTTGCTCGAACAGCAGATCGGAGAAGGCGATCTTGATGCGGCGTTTGAGACGGCTCATGCACTGAAGGGTATGTATGCCAATCTGTCGCTTTCACCGTTGACAAAGCCGGTCAGCGAAATCACAGAGCTGCTCCGCGGCAGAACGGAAACCGATTATTCGCCTCTTTTAGCGGAAGCAAAAGTGCAGTTTGAAGCATTGTGCAGTCTATAAATTGATCTCACAAGAGAGCTATTGATATGAAAAGGATAAAGAATAAAACAGGATTGTATGCGGCTGTGATAGGCAGCCTTATGATAGCAGCGATACTCATACTCGGTACATACTGGTCGGGGCAGAAAGCACAGCAGGATACTGAAAGAGCGGTGACATCTGTCAGCAAGCTGTATCTTGACGAGCTTGCAGGCAGGCGTGAACAGGTAGTCTCTTCTGCATTGAAGCGAAATATCGGGAATATGCAGACGGCAGTCAGCCTTCTGACAAAGGACGATCTCAGCGATATAGCACATTTGCAGGCGTATCAGCAGCGAGTGAAGCAGCTTTATACCCTTGAAAAATTTGCCTTTGTGGACACAAACGGGCTTATCTATACCGCAGACGGAACTATGGATGATATAGAGAAGTACAGCTTTGACTACAATCATATCCGTGAGCCTGAAATATCCGTTCGGGATGACGGAAGCGGCAGCAAGAGCGTTATTATAGCTGTACCGGTGGACAGGCTTCCCCTTGACGGGAAAACGCTGACCGTCTGCTTTATGGAAATTGATATGAACACCATGCTCGAGGGCGTGTCCTTACAGTCGGATAACAATAATAC
>CAMNNQ010000074.1 GCA_946545645.1 uncultured Clostridia bacterium
CTTCGGCGCGACCTTTTTCGGCAGGGTCAGCTTTTCGGCTTTTGCCGGATTGACTGCGATGATATCCAGTTTCACCGCAAGTCTGAAAATTGATTGCAGTACACACAGATATCGGCGTATCGTTGTTGCAGACAGCTTTCCTGAATCGTTGGTCGGAGACTTGTGTTTAGCTTCAAGGTCGGATAGGTACTTGATGAACTGTTGAATGTGCAGTGGCTTGATGTCAGTGAGCTTCTTGTTTCCGAGCTTCGGGATGATATGGTTCTCGATGACCTGCTTGTAAAAATGCAGCGTTGTCGGGGACATTGTAACGGACACTGTGTCGAGGTACTCCGGTATGAAATCGCGGAGTTTCAAGCTGCTGTCAGCGACCTTTCCCATATTACATTTTTCCTCGAACAGCACCGCCTGACGGTTGACCTCCGCTTCGATCTGCCGCTTCGACATTCCTTTCTCCGGCACCCAGGTCATAAAGTACGGCTTGAGCCTGTTGCCTTCGTTATCATATCCCCGACTCACCCTGATGCGGTAGGATATGATCTCGCCTTTCTTGTTTGTCCTCGGTTCGATGTATGCCATTCGACCACCTCCTCTCAACCGTCAAGGATACCATAAAAGTCTGCGGAAATCCAGCGGAAGAGAAAGAGTTTCCATTCACAACACAGAAAGTTATCATCTCGGCATATGCACCCTCGCTCGAGCCCCAAACTAGGCGGTTTCACGACAGTTTCAGCTCATCTGCGCTCCCACCCTCGAGCAAATTTCCAAAATGTGCGTACACACTCGAGCTGCATTTCAGCCCCGCAAACCTCGCAAAATCGGCGGGCTTTGCCCGTCCGATGTGAATGATCGGGCGCTTATGCGTCCGATTTTTAACCCGCTTACCGAAACAAGCCCTCGGACTACGCTCCAAAGTGACAATTACCTCTGCTTTTTCCTTTTCGCCATAACCTCTCCCACAGGCGGTCACAAATGCGCACTGTGGCGTTCTGTCCTCTCATTCGCTTACCTGTCCGACCTTGGCTGTCGAGGTCACACAGGGAGTTGTGGTGGGTGACTTTGCAATTGTGCTAACAAAAAGCTAACAGGGCAAACAACGCATATGCGACCTTTGGATAGCTCTGTTAGCTTGTTAGCAATTTTACCGGGGGATAGAGCTGATGAAAATATCAGCTGCGGGGTTCGGCTCCGCATTTCTCCTTACGCCATAGCGGGGGTCTGGGGGCAGCCGCCCCCGAGCCAGCTGCCTTCGGCAGGTCGCCAGCCCGCCAACGGCGAGGCAGGTGGACTGCCGGATGCGATGCTGGCTGTTCCATTATTCGCGCCTGGTGAGGCTTAAAATCGGACTGCCGTTTACACCATATTTTCAGTGTGTTCTTTATCAGCGAAAAGGAAAAAGCAAAATGAGATCTGAGAAAGTGCCCTTGCATTTCCTTGCACCTTGTGATAAAATAAAACCTGACGATATCCGAATCGAGGGATGTGATGAAATGCTTTCGGCTTATATGGCGCTTATCGACAGCGAGCCCGTCAGGCGGGAATTTGAGAAATTCTATAACGAGAACCGCCGTCTCGGGATGAGCAAGGCGTACAGCCTTCTGGGGAATATCCAGATGGCTGAGGATGCGCTTTCCGAGGCTTTTTTCAGGCTTGCAAAATGTTTTCAGAAAGTTCACAATCTGCCGTCTCACAAATTGCAGTCCTATTTCGTTATAATAGTCAGGAACGTCTCAGTAGATATGCTGCGCCGTGAGAATCGTACAGAGGAGATAAGCTTTTCGGAGGAAACCATAGCTGTACCTCAGACCGAAGATCTGCCCGACAGTGACAGCTGTGAGCTTGCCCACTGTATCAGTCTGCTCGCAGATACGGACAGCGAGATACTGTATCTCAGATTTGAACTCGAACTTGATTACGACGGGATAGCGCGCACACTCGGCATTTCCGCAGATGCCGCAAGGCAGCGCATACGTCACGCACGTCAGAAGCTCAGCGAGCTGCTGGAGGAGGAACGCAGGAATGAATAATAAAGAATTCGGTGCTGCACTTGCAGAAATATGTGAAACAAAGTTGCTGGCCGAGGAACTCTCTCTGCCCGAGGACTATGAGTTTTCCGAGAGCTTTGAGGCTAAGATGAGCGGTATCATCGGGAAGGAGCGCAAGCCTTTCCTGCGAGGCAGACTCAAAGCCGCACTTATCATCGCTGCGATATTTGCGGCAGGCTTTTGCATCGGTATGACCAACAAAATGAAGTGGAACTACACCGCCGAGGACTCCGACGGCGGCAGAACGGTGAATTTCAATATCGGCTCTGTCGAAGATCTCAAGTTGTCCCTCGATGAGATCTATACGCTGGACGGCATCCCGAAGGAGTACACAAGAGTGATCTGCGAGAATATGTTATTTGCCTCGGTACAGATCTGGGTAGATGCTCCGGATGATGGCAACTCTATACATTTCTATCAGTTTATTCCTTCTGCATATAAAGATGCCTTTTTCCCTGATGAAATGACGCTGTCTCTGTATGAGGAGGACGGCATACAGTATATGTTCGGCGAGGCCGAAGGCCAGAATCATTATTCTGTGGTATGGTATCAGCAAGGTTATGTTTTCCTCATAACCGGCGATCTGCCCAAGAACGAATTGCTCAAACTGTGCAAAACGCTGAAAATTGAAGAATTGGAATGATCAGGTCTCACAAATCGGGGTGTTTTGACGTTTATATGGGTGTGGAGTGTTCCGCACCCATTTTTTTCAGGAGGTCAGAAAAATGAAAAGAAACATATCGCTGCTGTCGCTTGCGCTTTCAGCTTTGATCCTGAGCACATCCTGCTCCGAACAAGACAACAGTACCGACACCAAGGAAATCGAGCTTGAAGAAGGAAAGGTCATTGCCTCTCAGGCCTGGGACGGCTATGAAGACCTGCAGGGCAAGAGCTTCGGGAATGTGTTCACTATGCCGGAGAAGATAGAGCCCACTACAGTTGACAATGTTTACAGCATCTTTGCCGAAAAAGATGAAGCTCAGGCCGATAAGGATATATGCAAAGAATATTTCAAAAAGGTCTTCGGGGATGATTATAATGAAAAATGTATCGTTAATATGCCAGAAGGAGATTATACATATTCAGAAAAGTCAAGCGACAATTATGCGGTATTCCGGCACGGTCCGGGTACAGTATCAAAAAACGGAGCTGTTCCGCTGAGCATGACTACATCCGGATACAGCTTTAAAAACAGGTACATCCCTACAAAGGATCGGGATGTACTGCTGGATATCGGTAAAGAAAAACAATCTGTCGGTGCGATATGCGATGCTGCATTGAAGTATTGCAGCAATATCTTTGAGGGACATTTTAAGGAATGTGAACTGTATGCAGCTGATCTTATACATTTTTATAATTCTGATACCGACAATTATGCAGCAGATGTAACGATCGGTTTGAAATATGAACGAATCCCTCTGGAATACCGTTTTACACCTCTCGATAAAAGAGTAAGCAAATCGTTCTATGTTGTCGGAACTTACTATGTTCCGGCAACATTTGATCTTGACCTTTACGGGATAGACGACATAGGCGTCCTCAGCGTTTATTGGGCGGATAATAAACTAAGAGCCGAAACGCTGAACGGGATGATCCCGTTAAAAGAAACGGTCAAGATCCTTGAACGTGAACTTGCGCCGAATTCAAAATACAAATTCAACAGGGTGGAGCTGCTGTACTGCAAGAAAAAAACTTCTCCTATCTACGAAAACGACCCGATCATCAATGCAAGTATAGATGAAGATTACGGTGAGGTCGTTGACCCGCCCTTTGTCCCGACATGGGTGTTCACCGTCAATACTAATACGTCAGACGGATCAAAGTTATACTATATCAAGCTCAACGCCGTGACAGGCGAGATCACGATAGATAAATGATATTTCAACTATCATAAGCTTAAATGTGTATTATGTGTTGTGAAAGGTTAGTCAATTATGAGAAAGCCAATATCGCTGCTGAGTATTATCTTTTTCTGTTTTGTCTTTGTTTCATGTGCTTCTCAGGACAACGAAGAGCATACCAAAGAAACAGAGATAACAAAAATGGTTGCACCCTCTCAGGCCTGGGACGGCTATGAAGACCTGCAGGGCAAGAGTTTCGGGAATGTGCTCACTATGCCGGATAAGATAGAACCGGCAGTGGTGTCAGAGGTTTACTGCATTCTGCCCGAGTTACGCGAAAACAGAAACGATGAGACTGACAGCAAGGAATATTTCAAGCGCTTTTTCGGCGAGAAGTATAATGAGAAAAACATCACAAACCCCGAGAAAGGAAGATTTGTTTACTCCGAGGGTCTGAATGACTACGATCTTGCCGTATATGTAAACGGAAGCCCGGATAATTCCAGAAAAAACGGTAGTCTTCCGCTCGGAAGCAACGACTATCAGCTGGATAAGAGATACTATCCGGGAACGGATGATAATGTTACGATCGAGGTCGGAACGGAGAATCGTACAGTCGGAGATTTGTTCGATGCTGCTGTGAAATACAGCAGCTATCTGCTTGAAGGGCATTTCAATGACCTTGAGATATTCCCGGAGAGCCTCTACACATGTTACAACGCCGATCTTGATGAGTATGCTGCGGGAGTAACAATGGGATTCAAGTATAAAGGGGTCGAGATCGAATCTCAGTTCACTCCGCTGTTTGAGGTGCAGGATAGAGGATTTTATGAAGTGATAACGTCATATAATCCTATGTCATTCTCGATAGATCTTTATGGGATAGATGATGTCAGATTTGTCAACTATACCTGCGGCGATTGGAAATTCACTGCCGAAAAGCAGGAGCAGATAATGTCTCTTGCGGCAGCGGTGGATACTCTCGAGAAAGAGCTCGCCCCCAATTCGAGCTACCTTTTTGAAAAGGTCGGACTGATCTACTGTCTGAAAACTACCGGGCCTGCAAGGACAAATGACTCTAAGACAAACGAGAGCATCAATGCTGATTACGGTGAAGTCAAGCCTGCCCGATATGAACCGACATGGTGCTTTACATACACGGTCAACACCTTGAATGGGATGGAAAACAACTACGTCAAGGTCAATGCTGTGACAGGCGAGATAACGATAGATAAGTAGGAGGAAGCAAAATGACAAAAGCGTATATTGCAGCTCTGTGCGCAGCAGTTTCGCTTGTCGGGTGTACGGATACCGAAAGCCCGTCGCAAGCGGAAAGTCTGTCTCCGGCATCGGTCACGGAGACTGTGACGACTACCGCTCCCGCTGCGGAAACGGCGGCGTCAACGACAACGGTGAGACAAAAAAAGCCGAAGCTGATAACTGTTGACGTTATAAGCTACAACGGCGAAAACCTAACCTATGAATACGAAGGCGAACAGCTCACGGTGACGCTCGAAAGAAGCGCATTCTCGGATCACATCTACGGATCAAAAGAAAAGACAGTGTCCGAAAAGATCATCAACAACCGTTTCGGGCTGCCCGTCAAGGCGGATATCAGGCTAAGTGAAGATAAGGCTGCCGTAGAATACTGTAATGTATTCGACAAGAATGTTATTGAGATCAATTTTTCCACGCTGTACGAGCTCGGCGGGAATAAAGGGTCGGCTCCTCTGACAGAATGTGTCTGTTATCTGAAACGTATCGAGGGCAGCATTTACGAGCTCGGGAACAAATTCTATAAGCTTGAGATCGATCTCAATGAGCTTGACAACAGCATGAAAGCCGATTTCGGTGATTATTCGGACAGCATCTACTTTTCAGGGTACCTCTTCAACGACGGTGCCAACGACAAAGTGATACCTGGCTATATCGGAGAAGCGATAATACATGAGGGAGACGAAGTCAGCTCTGAAAGCAGAGGCAATGCTGACCTTTACCGCTTCTTCGGCACCGTACAGTCTGTCAAGGACGGCAGAGCCTCCGTCCTTCTCACCGACGGCAAAACCACCTGTGACGTCCCAACTTACTACAACGACGGAGAGGTCAATGAGGGCGCAGAGGTGATGATCGTCCTTGATGCGGAGCCCTCTTTGTTCGGCAGCGGTGAGGAGTACAGATCCGACTATGCCGTGTTCTATACAGAGCCGAAAATCTATCTGCTCAAAAGGCATTGGGACATTCAGACGCTGGCCTATGCCTTGCCCGATGAGACGAATTCGAGGAAGCTTACAGTTACGACTGTTGAGGAGATTGAAGCAGTTGCCGGGGACTGATTTCTCAGGACACTACCAGGACACCACGCTCACAGCAAACTGCACCAGACCACAGCAAAACACTTGAAATCCTCTCGCACGAAACTGCGCAGCACGGCGCGTTTCGGCAGAAAACATTAAATCAGAACATCTGTTCTTAGCCCTTCGGGACGTAGGGGCCGTGGGTTCAAGTCCCGTCACCTCGACCAGAAATCTCGGCAATATTTCGGGCTTCGTCCGGAATGTTGGCGAGATTTTTTTGTCGAAACGCAGACTTGAAGCCACTGTTCAACGTCCCGTCACCTCGACCATCCAAAAAGTGCCTTAAACTGCGCGTTTTCGTGGTTTGAGGCACTTTTACTTTTTCTGGCTCTGTGTTGTAACCGTGCGTAAAAGTGTGCAAAATATCACAAGTATGGGTGTCAGGATGGGTGTCAAAATAGGGGCAAGAACAAAACCGGCAGTTAAGACGGGTACGCATATAGAAGTTTTGCCCCGAAGCACTTCAAAGTGCTTCGGGGCATTGTATTTTATACAACTGCTAAGACAAATCATAATTTATTTCGATTATCGATGATGTATTTCATATTATGATACTTTGAAATAACATCATTAAATCCCATTGATTTGTAAAGATTATATCCGGCATCGGTAGCTTGAAGTTCTACAAAATCAAGGTTTAATTCTTCTGCCTGTGTCAGCAATAGTTGAATCAACTTGCCTGCAATACCTTGTTTTCTGTATTGAGGTTTTGTATATACATTCATTACCGTCCCCGTTTTTCCATTGATAAAAGTTGGATTTGAAGGCTTTTCTGAAATATATAAAAAACAACAGCCTAACAGTATACTCTCATCTCTGCAAACAAAAACAAATAGATCTTTATTGAGGTGAGAGTGAAAATAAGCAGGCAGATTATAGGAAATCAAAGATAATTTGTCAGATGATATTTCACCATAATCCTCCAATAAATATGCAATTCGCAATTTAACCAAATCATTTATATCATTTTGATTTGCTTTTTCAAAAATCATAATACACCTCCAAATTACGATTTATGTTAGTTACCATTATAGCACGTCATCTATGCACTGTCAATAGAAACGCCATAGTACTTCTGACCTTACATCAGAAATACTATGGCGTAAAACTTCTATATGAGTATCACTCTTATGCGCTGCCGGCTTTTTTACTTTCAAAGAACTCGTCGAGCTTGCGATAACTATTGCGATCTTCATAACTTCATTGTCTATATCGCAGCTTTACAATCCCGATATCTACAATATGGATGCAGTGATCGAACTGGGCTACGATACCGGCAAGGCCGACAAATTCATCAAGGGCCTGGATGAGATAAAGGACTGCGAGTATCTGTATCAGCACTATATCAACTCCGAAGTCAACGGCAAAAAGAAAGCACTTATAAGCTTTGCTGCATACGGTGATTTCAAACTCTACACCGGCATCAGCGGTCTGGGCGAGGAGCCTGAAGCAGACGAGGTCTATATCTGCGAGGGCTATGCCGGTCAGCCGGGCGTCAAGTTGGGCGATACCGTTGAGATAAAGGATCTGGATTCGTACAGCACAGACGAAAACGGCACCGAAGAACACAGCACTTATAAATTTAAGGTCAAAGGTCTTTGCAGCACGCTGTACTATTACAATACGTCCTTTGTCGTGAATAAAAAATGGTTCAGAGATAACCTGAATGATTATGTGGACAATATATACATAAACCTCCGTTCCCCCGAGGATATAGATAAGGTGACGTCGGAGGTGGAAAGGCAGTTCCGCAGTGCGGTTGTGGAGGCCAGGGAAAACGTGGTCAGAAACAGCGATGAAAACAGCCGCAGCATCCAGAACGGTCATTTACAGTATGATAAGCATAGGCTGAATACTGGCGCTGCTCGGAGCGGTATCAAATGCGATAATCGGATTTGAACAGTCGCGGAAAAAGTATGCCGTGCTCCATTCGATAGCCGCAAGCAAGAAAAAGCTGACAGCGCAGCAGCTTATGCATTGACCTCACACACAAAGCGATCCGGCCGTATCCCGTCTATCTGAACTATATGATATGTATGAAGATGCTGAAACACTCAGCTTAGTATAGCTATTGACATTATTGACAAAAAGTGTTATAATACAAACGGTAAAATATACATATTGTTAGTTTAAGGAGTTTTGTATAATGACAGAGAACAGTAGATCCGATTTGACCGAGGTCGTTGAAGCTGCCGAGGATACCGAAGATACTGCTCCCTCAGCAGATGCTTCCGAAGCAGCAGAGACATCTGACATAACGGCAGAGGATAAGCCCCGCCGCAAACCGCGGTTTTACGAGATAACTGCCGAAAACGACATCAAATACAAGGGCTTTCTCTCATATCGCTACTTAAAAATGCTGGGCTGGTTCCTTATTATGTTAGCCTGTATCGGAACGATCTGCGGTATGTATGTTATCATTTACGGCGAAGGGAGCGGTTTTCAGACTGCTTCCTCCGTACTGAGTGCCGGCAAGAACCTTTCTGTGCCGCTGCTCCTTATAAGCGGCTTTGCGGCTGTCCTTAACGGAAGGGGCAACTATAAAACTGTGATAATCACAAATGCCGCTATCGCTGCCGGACTGACAGCACTGTATTTTATCGTGTTTGAACGTTTCATTATGACGGGTGCAGAGGCCTTTTTAGGTTCACACGCGGCTGCCGCCGAGTCGATAAAAGAAACCATTGCTAAAAGCTCAACGGGATTTATCTCATTCAACATCTTTATCGACCTGACGCTTTGTACCCTTGTTATGTTTTTCATCAACTATAATCCAAAGAAGTATTTTCAGGGCAAAAAAATATACCTTTTCCGCGCACTGATATTTCTGCCGATAGGCTATGAGATCGCCTGCGGCTGCCTGAAAACACTTGCCGCTGCCCATGTATTAGTTCTTCCGACCTATATTTTCCCATTTCTGACCGCCAAGCCGCCGATGACCTTTGCACTGTTTATTGCCATAGCACGTTATTTCAAGGTCACCGAGACACAGTTTCTGAAAAAAGGCAAGACCCATGAGGATTATGAAGCCTATCTGAAAACAAATCACAATTCTCTGCGCTTTTCAAAGAAGCTGGCAGTGAATATACTGATATTTTCTGCACTTGACTTTTTATTGCTTATCTTTCTGACAGCGTTACACCTTGTCAACCTCGGATATACGGACCCAACTGAGGAGCAGATGCTGAAGGCTTTGGAGGTAATTTTCAGCAGCGGTATCGGACAGACCTTTGAAATGATCATCATCATTCCTGTCATCCTGCTGTTCAGCTACACAAAAACGCATAAGAACAAGCTCATTGATCTTGCAGTGCCGCTCGTCGGCGTTGCCGGTGTTGCGCTGATCTATATCGACGGAGTTTTCCATTTCGTGTGCGAGTATATGAAGCTTTCAATGAATGGCACATTGACCTGAAGGGGAACCAGTTTATGAAAATAAGCAAAAACAGCAGACTCAAGACCGATGAAGTGCTTATGCTTTTCGGTGCGATGATACTTTCGATAAAGCTGCTCACAGGTTCGGGTGTCGCCGTTTCGCTGAAATATACGGTGGTGGTGGTATTCGCCTCGCTCGGCATATCCGACATTGTAAGAGCGATGCGAATGAAACCGACGGACAAAATGGAGTTCATACGATATACCGGTCTTGCAGCCATATTTCTCGCGGGCGGGATCACAATGTCAATTACGGATACTGTTACCTCTGTCAGGCTGCTCTATGTATTCTACGGCATCTCGCTGATATATTCGCGTGTCGTCTCGATAATCAAAAGGCGAAAAGCATTTGTTATTATCAGAGACGTTGTCTTTATTCTTGCGTCGATGATGCTGATGCTCGTGCCTAAAGCAGCTGTCGGAGAGAATGAGCCGGTTCTTTTTGAAGGCCTGATCCTGATAAGTCTGGGCATAACGATACAGACCTTTGTGCGCCTGCTGGGGATCTCAATGTCGCAGATAAGATTTGACATACTCAAGCGAATTTTTATCCGCTCAATGGCAGCCGAGGTCTTTCTCGGGCTGCTCATACTTATCGTATCATTTTCGCTGGTATTGATGAGTTTTGAGGAATCAATGTCATCTTTCGGCGATGCGCTGTGGTACTGCTTTGCGATAGTTACTACTATCGGCTTCGGAGACATCACCGCGACCTCACTGATAGGCCGGGTGCTTTCGGTGGTGCTGGGAATATACGGCATCGTTGTGGTGGCGCTGATAACATCTATCATCATCAACTTCTATTCAGAGACAAAGGATGTTCGTATGACCGACGATGATCCCGATCACGAAAAGCCCGATGACAGTGAGAAGCCTGAGCAGGACATCCCGGCAGAACAGCAGAGCGTGACCGACAGCATCATCGAAGACGAAGAAAATAACAGCTGAAAACAGCATATCCGCAAAAAAAATCAGCGCATTGGGCGACAGGTCCCAATGCGCTGTTCCTATTTTCTGACAGATCTGAACACGCTTCCACTGTCATCGGACAGACCGTTGATATAATCGAGGTACATATCCGTTGCATGATCGTTTATGCCATTGTCGGCTAAGGCATTAAGTTCAAAAGCGGCTTCCGCTTCACCGTATCTGATATAACTGTTCCCGAAAGGCGCTCGCTCTCACCCACAATGCCTATCATCGTAATGCCCTTTGAGGTACTCCGTGTTCGGAGCGGACTTCTTCCGTTTCTTGCCTGCTTGGTCACCTTGCGGCTGCCGATGACCGCAAACCGCTTGTCAAGCTCCTTACAGCACATATACAGCGTTGTCAGGAACTCCTGTTACTCTCAATGGGATCGGCTTGACATTAAAGCACAGGATGTGATATAATAATACCAAATTATTAAGGCAACACCGCACAACCCGCGGCTAACGCCTCTGCACGTCATCTGCTTGCATATTTTCCGTCATATTACCCAAATTCTCCTTGC
>CAMNNQ010000075.1 GCA_946545645.1 uncultured Clostridia bacterium
CGAATTTAGGCAATCTGACGAAAATCTGTGCCTCAACGCCAGTTGAGGTTGCGCATACTGATGCACAGGGGTCGTGCGGTGTTGCCATAAAGAACTGTTTTGCATCGAAAGGATCTGTGCTTATGAGAATCAAAGCAAAGCTATTGCTGTATCTTGCGGCATCTGCGATGATAGCCGCAGGGATAGCCGGAAGTATCCTCTCCGAGAGGGCGGTAAAGAAAGCGGCAGAGTCTGTTGCGGCGTCGGCAGAGCCCATAGTGAGCCGGCCGGTTGTAGTTCTGGATGCGGGGCACGGGGGAGCCGACGGCGGCTGTGTATCTGTCAGCGGTGCTCCTGAAAAGGGGATGAATCTGTCTGTCCTGCTGACATCGAGAGATATCCTCAGGCTGCTGGGGTATGATGTGAGATGCACAAGAGAAGAGGATGTCTCGATACACGACAAGGGGGTCGAGGGGCTGGCAGATCAGAAGCTCTCGGATATGAAAAACCGCCTGGCGATAATAAACGGCAGCGGTGCGAAGCTGGCAGTGTCGATACATCAAAACCAGTTCACCGACCCGAAATATTCCGGTGCGCAGATGTTCTACAAAGCCGAAGACGAAGCCTCGGCGCGGCTGGCGGAGATACTGCGGGAGAGGTTTGTAAACCACTTGCAGCCTGACAACAAGCGTGAGACAAAGCCTGTGGGAGCCGAGCTCTTCCTGATCCATAATGCAGAATGCCCTGCGGTCATGGTAGAGTGCGGGTTCCTCTCCAACCCGGAAGAGGCGGCAAAGCTGGAAACTCCGGGGTATCAGCGGGAGCTGGCCTTTACTGTCTGCGACGGAATAAACCGTTTTCTTTTCCCGGGATAAGTCAGGAGCCTGTCTCGGTCTCTCCCTGCCAGGTGAGGATCCCTCCGAATTCCCTGATGTCGGTATAGCCCATATCCGCCAGCTTCTGTGAGGCCTCCTTGCTGCGGCGGCCGCTGCGGCAGTATACCAGTATGAGCTGCGACTTGTCCGGGAGCTGCGGGGGCGGGGTGTCCTCAATAGTCTCGTTGGGGATGCAGATCGCGCCCTTGATATGCCCTGCGGCGAACTCGTCCTCTCTTCTGACATCAAGTATGATACAGCCGCTCTCGCTGCGCATTATCTCCAAGGCTTCCTCCTGAGAGATCTGCCGGTAGGAGCCGGTATCCCCGGGCTCCGCTTCGGAGACAGCCCCGGCGGAGGTCAGGGAGGAGGATGTGATATCTGCTGAGGTAACGGATGCCGGAACAGAGGCGGAAGTCTCTCTCACGGGAGAGCTGCTGCTCTCTGAGCCGCACCCTGTCATCAACGCTGCCAGCAGGAGAACGGCAGCGCTCTTCTTTCTTTTCATATAATACCTCCTCCGGTCTCGGTGTATATGCTCATTATACCATAACGCCGTGAGACAGGCAAGTGACAGAATGATGAAAATTTCATAATATTGGAAAAAACGCTTGAAAGACGGGGCAGGATATGGTATAATATCAGCAGCAGTCCGGGGCAGCTCCGGCGCTGCGAGATCTTATCCATAAGGAGGTCTGAATATGAGCAAAGTCCTTACTGTTTACTTTTCGGCCGGAGGCCGGACGGCATCGTTGGCGAAAAACATCGCTGAAAAAGCAGGCGGAGAGCTTTTCGAGATAAAGCCCGAAACGCCCTATACCAAAGCGGATATAAACTGGAAGAACCCTATCTCCCGCTGCAACAAGGAGAAGATCGGCAAGAAGGATGTCCCGTTTGTCGGGTCTCCGGAGACCTTCGGGCAGGCCGATACGGTATTCGTCGGTTTCCCGATCTGGTATTACGGCGCTCCGAATATCATCCAGAGCTTTATGAAGAGCCTTGAATGGAGCGGCAAGCGCATCGCTTTGTTTGCAACTTCCGGAGGGAGCGATATCGGCAAGACAGTCGGGAAGCTCAGGCCTTTCATCACCGGAGATTACCGCCTTATCGCAGCAAATGTCTTTGAGGACGAGAATGATGATGCAGCGATCTCCGAATGGGTAAACGGGATAGTAAAATAGTCTTATGACTGGAAGGAGAAAAGATCCATGAAAAAAACACTTGCGCTTTTGGCTTGCATCATTATGGCAGCCGCTGCCATGACAGCCTGCGGAGATTCAGACTCCTCCTCTTCATCCAAGAAGAGCACTTCAACAGGCACCGCAGCCGCTTCCGAGACGACCGCATCCGCAGGGACAACAGAAGCTCCCGAGACTACTGCGGCTCCTGAGACCACAGAGGCTCCCGCAGATACCGAAGCTCCCAAGGAGACCAAGGGAACAGAACCGGAAGAATCCGAACCGGATGCCGGAGAAGCTGGCCCGCTGTTCAAGGCTCTGAACGAAAAGATTAAGAGCAGCAATGCCTTTGTTATCAAGGGCAAGATGGGCGGCGGCTCCATGATCCAGGGAGAGATCGAGGTCAGATACAATAACGGCAATTCCTATACCAAGATGAATATGAACGGGATGGATCAGGAATTCTATAACGTTGACGGAAAAGCCATAACTGTTATGAGCGCTACCAAGACATATCTTGAGGGCGAAGGCTTAGGCGTCAATGTTGACCTTCTCAACGAAGAAAAGATCGGCACATTTGCCGGCACTGCCGAAGAGGACGGTATGACCGTCGAGAGCTATACCGACAGCGAAGACGGCGATACAAAGCTCTACTTCTCCGGCAGCGACCTGAAGAAGATCAGCAACGCTAAAGGCTCTCTCGATTCTATCGAGATGGAGTTTGAATGCGACCCAATAACTATGCCTGACCTTTCCGGTTATGAGCCGATGCAGAATGAAATGGGCGCTTTCTTCCAGATGGCGCTCCAGACTCTCGGAATCACTAACGAAATGCTTGAAGCCGAAGGCCTGACTATGGAAGACCTTATCGCAAAGGGCGATGATATGCTGCCTACCCTCAAGCAGATCTGCGAGAAAAACGGTATTGATACCTCCATGTTCGATGCCCTGCTTGGAAGCTGAACGCACAGATCGGAATAGTTTACGGAGAACTGCGGAGCGCCCGCAGTTCTCTTTTTTTGCGCTTATCGGCAGATGTATGCGCATTATTGCGCTGTTTCCTCTGCGCGGTTGACTTGAAGCCGGGATGAATGTATAATATAGGCAAATACAGTCCCCGGGGACAAGAAGGAGCTGGATATCATGAGCGAAAAGACAGTAATTTCCGGCAGCGAAGCCGTAGTTTTCAATAACAATGTAGACCACTGCGTCGGTACGGGAAGGCTCGGCCTGGCCCTGACCGAGGAATATCTCAGAGAGCTGGAGCTGGTCCAGAAGGAGATAGGGTTCAGCTTCATCCGGGGGCACGGCCTCTTCTGCGACGATGTCGCCATTTACCACGAATACGAGGAGGGCGGTCAGCTCAGGACAGAATACAACTATACCTATATCGACCGCATATTCGACAGCTATCTGCGCCTCGGGATAAGGCCGTATCTTGAACTGGGCTTTATGCCTGAGAAGCTGGCTTCAGGAACCCAGACGATCTTCTACTGGAAGGGGAACACTACCCCTCCCAAGGACTATTCCCGCTGGACGGATATGGTAGTATCCCTGCTCAGGCACCTCAAAGAACGCTACGGTGATGAGGCCGCAGGATGGCCTGTCGAGGTCTGGAACGAGCCCAACCTTCCGGGCTTCTGGTATAAGGCCGATATGCAGGAATATTTCAGGCTCTTCAAGGAGACCTTTACGGCGATCAAGAACTTTGACCCCGGATTCAAAGTCGGAGGGCCGGCTATCTGCGGTGTCTTTGACGAGAAGTGGATAACCGAGTTCCTGCAGCTCTGCCGTGAGGCCGGGATCAAGCCCGACAATATCACCAGACACCACTACTGTGTCGATTTTCCCGAGACTGTGGGGCATTACGACTACTCGACTCTTCAGGACCCGGAGGAGCGCCTCGGGACATTGCAGAAGACCCGCGATATAATCGACTCCTTTGAGGAGTTCAAAGGCACCCCGATACATATAACCGAGTTTTCAACTTCCTATACTCCCAAAGGGGTCATCCACGACACTAATCTGAATGCTGCCTATCTGGCGGAGCAGCTTTCCCGCCTGGGAGATGTCAACGAAAGCTATTCCTACTGGACTTTCGGAGATGTGTTCGAGGAGCAGGGCGTTCCGTATACCCCATTCCACGGCGGCTTCGGCCTTGTGGCGGCGGGATGTATCCCGAAACCCACCTTCCATACCTTCTCATTCTTCAAGCAGCTCAAGCTCTTCGGCAGCAGATGTGTCCTCAGAGATAAGACCGCAGTTATCGTAAAGAACAGCAGGGGCTATGCGGGAGTCCTCTGGAACATAGATTCCGGGGATCTTGTCCGCGAGTTCTCCTTCGCCGCGGAAAGCGGAGAGTATGTTCTTGTTACCAAGACAGTCGATGAGGAGACCTGCAATCCCTTGAAGCTCTGGCATGACCTCGGAGAGCCTGCGAACCCTTCTGAGGCGCAGACCGATCTTATCCGCTCGGCAGCTTATCCCGCTGTGTCCAGCAGTGTAGTCAGGGCTGAGAACGGCTCGGCGGAAGCAGCGGTAAAAGTCAGGAAAAACGGTGTCGTTTACTTCGAGCTTACGGCCCGCAGCTTTGCTCCCGACAGAGGCTACGATTACGACAGAGTCGTTACATTCCACTGAATACATCAAGGCGCAGCCGGCGGTGATCTTATGCCGCAGGGTACGCCTTTTTGTATTGCAAAGCGATGAAGGATGTGTTATACTTGAAGGAGCATGAACATCGGGAGGGAAGAGCATGGAGCTCAGGGTGAATATAAAGCAGATCGGAGCCGCAAAGCAAAGGATCGAGGCAGTGCCGTTTACGGCAGAGGGGGAGCCCGGAACTGTCGGAGAGCTTATAGCGGCGGCGGTAACGGCTTGCGTAAAGGAATACAATGCGAGAGCGGAGAGCGGAGAGAGCAAGCCGCAGCCGCTGGCAAAGCAGCAGATCACTGATCTCGCGGAGATCGGGAAGATCGCCTTCGGCATAAACTATGGCGGAAAGAAGGCCGATCTTGCCAGGGCGCTGGAGACAGCGGCACAGGCTTTTGAGGACGGGCTGTTCCGGCTCTTCATAAACGATACTGAGGCTGTGAGCGCTGACGAAGCGATAACGCTCTCGGAGGGCGACACACTGACCTTTATCCGCCTTACCATGCTTGCAGGCAGGATGTGGTAGGAAAAAAGACCGGGTAAATACAAATAATAAAGGCAACACCACACGACCCCTGTGTATCAGTATGCGCAACCTCAACTGGCGTTGAGGCACAGATTTTCGTCAGATTGCCTAAATTCGACGCAGGCTTGCAA
>CAMNNQ010000076.1 GCA_946545645.1 uncultured Clostridia bacterium
CCTCCGGCGGGGGATAGCACAGCGTTGGTCTAATTGCCGTAATCTCATAAATAAGGTGTTTGAAAATGGTGTGT
This sequence comes from uncultured Clostridia bacterium, assembly GCA_946545645.1. Classification (GTDB taxonomy): domain Bacteria; phylum Bacillota; class Clostridia; order Oscillospirales; family Ruminococcaceae; genus FB2012. The sequence goes on from CAMNNQ010000076.1 coordinate 75, forward strand.
CAAAGGGATAACCATAAGATGTTATTTACCACTTGACGTTATCTGCCGTTCATGATATAATATGTAAGTACCGGTCCGGAGCTGTACTGGCTGCCTCTTGCCGCTGATACGGCCGGGAGGGCGAGGATCAACGGTAAGCAGGATCGGAGGATAATAATACAGGAGAAACAGCCTATGAAGAGAAAGATCGTTGCATTTGTGTCTGCGATAATGGTAGCTGCGGCAGCTTGCCCGGTTTCGGCTTTTGCTTTGGAAGACGGCTTTGAGAAAAAGAGTGTCAAGGCTTATCTTTTTTCTATGGATAAGAGCGAGGAGCTTGAATGCCTGTTCAGTCAGGCGCTGCCTGAGGTGCCGTATATAAGCGCCGAGGATTATCTCGACAGGATATACACAGTGGATTTCACCACAGCTTCCAGCGGAGATGTCTATACCGTCTCCGGCAACGAAATGACCATAACAGTAGATGCTGCCAAGGATACTGTCGTGATCAATAATTATGATATCAGACTTCAGAAAGAAACCGTCGAAGCGGAGGATAAGAGCGAACACAGCAACTATATAGACCAACTGCCCGACAGAACTGAAGGCGAAAACAAGGACGCAGAGTTTACCCTCTCCGACTACAATATCGACCTTATCGGAGAAGACGGCAAAGTATATTTCCCGCTGTCTACTATCTCGGATATATTTGACCCGTCATATAATGCCGCAGAGTACGTGAACGGGAACATCTATTTTGTTGCCTCCATGTCCTCAGAAAGTGATAAAGACGGCTATTTTGACCGTTCATCGGTATATGAGAAGGAAGAGCGCTCACAGGCTATGGCTGATTTCACTTATAACGAGTTCTGCTTCGTTATCGACAATCTCTATGCCTGCCCCTCAAAAGCTCCAATATCCGAAAGCATCCTTAAAAACGGGATGGATAAGTCTCTTGACTCATTCAGCGACGATACCCGCAAAGCCAAGGAGCTCCTGCACTCTACAAGCCGCCTTGATAATATGGTCGGAATGACTCTGCTGTTCGAAGCATTCAATGACGGAGGACATACTGTTTTTGCCGGATTCCTGACAGAAATGGATACGGATGATTTAATCGGCACATCTCTGGTTGACAGCTATATAAGCAAGATGAATGATGATAATGATCCGTTCAGCAAGAAGGTCCAGGAAATAATGGCATCTACGGACAAGGATTCATTCAGCGATAATTTCCGCGAGCTCAGAGACACCAATTATGCGAAGCTGGAAAAAGTTAAGGAATGGCCCGGGGATGATAAAACTGCTTTTTATGTTAACGGCGCAACAGCTTACTTTGTCTTTGATTCCTTTGATAATGAAGTGATAGAGTCGTTCAAATGGTCGCTGGACTATGCGAAGGAAAAAGGGATAAGGAATTTTGTCATTGACATTTCCGCAAACGGAGGCGGAGATTCAGATGTTGTCTGCTATATCAACGCAATGATAAATAACAAGAATAAAGATAACAATAACTATTCGATCAGCATGAATAGCTTTGCTTCCGGCAACAATATCGTCAGGAACTATGCGCTCGATATGGACCTTAACGGAACGATAGACGAGAAGGATAAGGAAGTCTATTACGATTTCAATTATGCGATCATGACATCCGAGATCTCCTTCTCCTGCGGAAATCTGATGCCTATCCTGGCCAAGAAAGACGGCGTTCCGATCCTTGGCTGGACCTCCGGCGGCGGGAGCTGCATGGTAGTCAAGCATTACTTCCCCGATTCGATGTTCTATTTCGCATCCAGCATCTATAAGCTGATAACGCTCGACGACCTGAGTGCAGACTTTGAAGAAGGTGTGGAACCCAATTGTCTGCTTGCCCAGATCACAGAAGATCACCGCGCAGACTATGAGAACTTCTTTGATTTTGTCAAGATAGAGAGCTTCATCGACGGCTTCTACGGAGTAGAGCCGGAGCCTTCCGGGGCTGATACTCCCTCAGGCACAGATAAGCCTGCTTCTACTGGCGCTTCCAACACAGCAGCCTTGGTGGCCGCAGCTTGTGCCGCAGTAGTGATATTGACCGTAAGGCGTAAGAGCAAAGCTCAATAAAAGCTGTCAATGAGGCTGCTGTACGAACAGCCTCCGGCATAAAATGGGTATTCCTCCGTTGGGGGAATACCCATTTTACACACTTTCTCCGAGCTGCAAAACAGAGCGGAGAGTCTGCTCAGGCTGACTTGTGACGATCAGGCTGAAATATGAAAGAAAACTGAATGGGGAGGTACAATACTATGGGCGTGTTTACTTTGCAGGATGATGAGATGACCATGCAGTATTTCCGCTTCGGCACTCCGGGCGGAAAGCCCTTCGTTATCATACCGGGGCTGTCGTTGAAGAGCGTTATGGGGATGACTCCGCTGGTTGAGGTGCAGTACAGAACCCTCGCAGGGGATCATGACCTTTATCTTATCGACCGCCGCAGCAATATCCCCGGTTCATACAGCATCTATGATATGGCCGACGATACCGCAAAGGCGCTGGATATGCTCGGCCTGAAAGATCCGGTTATCTACGGCGTTTCTCAGGGAGGGATGATCGCTCAGGCGATAGCTGTCAAGCGCCCCGACCTTGTGGGCAAACTCATAGTCTGCTCAACTGCTGCCTTTATCGGCGGCAAGGCATCTGCGCTGTTTGAAAGCTGGGCAAGGCTGGCGGATGAAAAGGCTGTCTCCGAGCTGATGATGTCCTTTGCAGAGCACGTTTATTCTGAAGAATACTGCGAGAAGAACAGAGATGCCTTCCTTGAATTCGGCAAGGCCGTTACCGATGAAGAACTCAGGGGCTTTGCGATAATGGCCAGGAGCTTCGGCGGCTTCGATGTAAGAGGCGGGCTGGGCAGCATAAAAGCGCCCGTCCTGGTAATGGGCGCCGGGCGGGATAAGATCTTCGAGCCGGAGTGCGCCCGGGAAATAGCCGAGCTCACACAGGGCGAGATATGTATCTATGATGACGAGCCCCACTGCGTTTATGACAGCAATGCGGATGTGCTCCTGCGCATAAAGCGCTTCGCGGATAAGCAGACCGCATCGTGAGCCGCAGACCGTACACGGTAATATGACCGCTGCGCTGCCTTTCAGCGCGGCGGAGTGCAAAAAAGCCGTATATCCTCTCCGCTTGGGGGATATACGGCTTTTCGTTATGGCAACACCGCACGACCCCTGTGCATCAGATGCGCCGTCCAGATTTTCGTCAGATTGCCTAAATTCGACGCAGGCTTGCTGACGCA
>CAMNNQ010000077.1 GCA_946545645.1 uncultured Clostridia bacterium
AACTTCGCTTGCAAGCCTGCGTCGAATTTAGGCAATCTGACGAAAATCTGTGCCTCAACGCCAGTTGAGGTTGCGCATACTGATGCACAGAGGTCGTGCGGTGTTGCCTATAAAGTCCAAAAGCGCCCGTACCTGAACACGGACGCTTTTGTGTTTGTGTTCTGATCTTTTTCTGTGTCAGGAAGATCATCAGAGTTTTTTATGACCGTTCTTTTTAATTGTGCTCAACGGATGGAGACTATCTCCGGTATTTCTGAAAAGCCGGAATATGCAGGTCATACTGTGAATTTCCGTACTCATGTGAAGTCCTACAAAAACAAGAAGCGTGTGGATAACCCGAAGGAGGGCGGTTGCTGCCATAACTGTGCTGTGAGCATTGCGGCGAACTATCTTGTGATCTTTACGGACTTGGCGGGGTCGTTTGTTTTTGTGTTTTTCATTGTTGTTTCTCTTTTCGGTTTCGGGGTTTTCCTTTGCTGTGATCACATAATACCATACCGTCTTTGAGAACTTCCTGACATGGAAACAGGATTTTCAAAACTATTTCTGCGACAGTTTATCCCTGTTGTGTCGCTTATGCAGCACATCGTCGCATTGCTGCCGCTTATGCAACGAAACGGGTCATCAATTAACTGTCTTTGGCAGCCAGCTTCGGAGCCTCACAGGGTTATGATCTGCGATCGGCAAGCATCCGCCTTGGAGCGATTAGCCTTAGCGCAGGGGAGACCCGTAACCCATTTATTGAAAAGGGGTGTGACGACAGAACGATCTGCTGTCGGCTGTTAAAAGTGTCGTTACTGTCGTCATTGATGTCATACACCAATAAAGCCGGACAGGGGAGTAACGGTCTGTTCTAAGACATGGTACTTTGACAACCTCGGGAACTACAGCAACAGGTATAAGCAAGGTCACTGTTTTTGCTTTTGACTGACAGACCATCTTGACATCCACCGTCAAAAGATATAGAATATCATATAAAAAAGCAGCACATTGCACAAAGATCGGTTAGCTGAAAAAATAACAGTCAAAACCGTGCGTAGTTTTACTCTTATCCTTCGTGTAATAAGTGAAAGCAAAAGAAACAGCTTTCGGAAAGGAGCTTGTCAATGGACAACGGTGCAAGTAGCTACCGCCGTTTCCGTGACAACGGTGACCAAAGCGCACTGGTCGAGATAATAAGGGACTATAAAGACGGTCTGATCCTGTACCTGACAAGTATAGTCGGGAATGTTCAGACAGCAGAAGACCTTGCGGAAGATACCTTCGTGCTGATCGGTACAAAGAAGCCTAAAGACAAAGGCAAAAGCTCATTCAAGACCTGGCTCTATACTATCGGCAGAAATGTTGCGATAGATCATCTTCGGAAGCATTCAAAGCATATCGAGGTTTCCATTGAGGATAACGCTGAGCTCGTCAGCGATGAAGATGCCATTGAAACAGAATATATCAAAAAAGAGCAAAAGATCACAGTACATAAGGCGATGAGAAAGCTCTCCTCCGAGCATCAGCAGGTGCTCTGGCTGATATACTTTGAAGAACTGAGCAGTAAAGAAGCCGCAAAGATCATGAAGAAAAGCGTCCGCAGTATTGAATCCCTTTTATACCGTGCACGGAAGTCGCTGAGATCACAACTTGAAATGGAGGGATTTGATTATGAAAAGCTATGAAGAAATGGCTAAGAACGTACTTGATCGGATAGATGAGTACGAAGCAGAAAGAAAGATCAAGCGAGCCAGGATGACAAAGGTCGCAGCTTCGGTAACACCTGTCTGCGCCGCAGCAGTTATCGGTGTTGCCTTGTGGAGAGGCGGGGATGTCACAAACAATGATAATGCCCCTATCGATACCGCACCTGAAACCACGCTGTCGGAAACAGTATCCGAAAACTCGTCAGCCGCCCCGGGAGTCACAGCATCCGTAAAGCAAACGGAGCCGGCAACCCAAGACGCGAAAAGAAAAGTAAAATACAAAAAGGAATATCCGGATTGGGAGCCATTTCATACTGTTGAAGAATTATTATCATCAAGCGACACGGTAGTTGTTGGGAAAGTGACAGATATTTCATTTATGACACATAATGATATGTCGGATCCACCCCCAAAAACACCAAAAGGAAAGGTCTTATGCACCGTTTATGGATTAGATGTTAAGAATGTTTATAAAGGGAGTATCAAGGATCGCATTAGTCTTAAAATGCGGGGAGGAATAGAGAATAGTGCTTATGAAGATGAACAAGTAGCTGCATTGGGTAATAACCCGGAAACTGAAATAACAATCTGCGCAGATGAACCGACATTAGAAATCGGAGCAACATATCTGTTGATACTTAAAGAATATGAAGACTTTGCCGGGTACTATTATCCTATTGGTTACTATCAAGGAGTTTATCCAATCGAGCCAAAAAGCATTGAAAATGGAGATCGGAATAGTCTTGATAGTGAAGATCAAAACCATTTTTCTCTCAAAAATATAGTATCATTTTTTGGAGATGATAAATGGGATTCTTTTAAAGCCGAACACTCTCACAAAATGTAATAAATAGTTTTGTCAATATCATGAACGACAACGGTAAGATAGTTGATTGAATAAACAGAAAGGAACCCGATGCCAAAAGCCTTAGGTTCCTTTTTAGTATGGATATGGCATAATTATTGTTAATCATGTAGCTGTGTCCTTTTGAGGTGTTTACAGTGAAATGTGATTATATACACGGAATTACTTAAAACGACATTTTTGAAGCTGCTGACCGCACCGGAAAACGAGCCTTATTCCTATTCCGACAAAATTTATCAGCAGTGTTACAAGTATAACGGACACAGTAAGTACAATGAAGCCTTTAAATGAGCAGCGGGACTAATTCGGCATTTCCGTTTTAATGGTGTTTACTCCCATCAAAGCGGAAATCTGTCCTGATGATCACTTCACAGCCTCCCACAGCGTATGCTTGACAGTGAGACAGATAAACTATTACAAACTGAATAACAATGATAATACCGAATCCGGTTGACATCGGCTTCGGTATTTTGCTATATGTTCCCGATCACAATCGGTGTCACTCCGACCCACTTGAAGAATCCTATCCCCAGCAAATACAACACTATCGGCACGATCAGCACGGCCGTCTCGATCAGCAGCGAAGATATGAAGCTTTTTGCCTTTGACGAGATAAAGAAGATAAGAAGCATCGACACTATCAGTCCGATATATCGTACAGTTGATACAGCTGTCAGATATGATAAAATGCTCATATCCACACCCGACAGATGCTCCATAGAGCAGGCAGGAGCTTCTATTCCCCGCGTGCCGTAGGCGTGCAGGACATTGTAAAAATGTGGTGCATAAGTCAGAGCATAGATGACCGTCAGCACGATCATTCCTATTGCAAACTTGCGGATGAAAACAGTCCTGCGCCCTCTCGGAGAGGTGCGCAAAAGCACGGCTGCACCCGTTTTGTACTCGATGGAATAAACGTAGGTCAGCGTGCAGATCAGCATTGCAAGTGCCGTCAGAGCGAGTGTGGCATCCTTGTTCCCTGCGGTCTCGTCGCCCGTCAGGAGCTTGTAGCCCGAATCGTAGACGAACTCACCGTCATTGTTTTTGAGATACTCGGCATGCTGCTTGACACGTTCAAAAGCGAATTGCGGGGCGAGAATATTTTGATATTTCATCGCCGCAAAGGTGCTGCCATCTGCAAGCTCTTTCTGCATATCGGACTGTGCCTTGTCAAACTTTGCCTGCTCGTCGGCAAGGAACTGCTCCTTTTCGGAGGTGAGCTCGCCCTCCAGTTTCAGCATATACTGCTTGTAGTATATCTCGTCTGCGGAGGCAAATTTCTCGTTGATCGGAGTGCAGCTGAACCATACGAAACCGCCAAACGCGATCAGGATAAAAAGCACCTTCCCGCCGATGAAGACCTTATAGCATTCGTGGAGGAAAAGGCTTGCGTGACGGCCTTTCAGCAAGGTGAAGGTCAGACGCTTTGAACGGCTGCGGATGACTGTCTGTTTTGAAAATGTTATGACAGATAATATAGAAAATGTTAAAATCAAAAATGCAAGCGTAATAGCAAAAACAGCCTTGTATCCAAACGGCTCTCCGAAGATGTTGAGATTGAGATACTGCCCGAGTATATCGTGTGTATTTGCGAAGGCAACGAGGTTGATATACTTGAACGGACATAGATAACTTGCACTCGGTATGGTGTAGTACATAACTGCTTCGGCTGCGAGGATGATCGTCAGTATCGCGTAGACCTTTACGGAAGAATTTGAAACCGCTGTTATCATATATATCAGCGCTGCGAACACCATATACACGCCGAGCTTGCTAAGCAGGAACAGTCCGAGATACTGGACAACAGATATTTTCAGATCACAGCCGTTGAAGCTGTAGACCGACTGTATCTGCCGTGTGAGATCGCCGTATCCGTAAGTGAAATATCCCGCCGAAAAATTGACGGAACAGAGCAGGATAAGTGCTATGAAAGCCGCTGTAAAGCAGGTCATCAGCTTGGCAATGCCAAGAGGCATCCTACCATTGTAAGTCGTGCGTGAAAGGACGATCTGATCAAGCTCTTTTTCTCTGGTAACAATAGTGACAACAACAGTCATTATCATCAGAAACGCAGCAATATCGGTCACTTGAAAGCCTGTCGCCATATCAACGCCCTTGCTCTGTGCCGGGGTGAGCTTGCTGCCTTTGAGGTGTGCAAAATCGCTCGGGGTTTTGGCGATGTTCTTGTAGGAGAAAGTGTCGGGATCAGCGAAAAGAGATATGCCTGTCATTTTCTTCGCCTGCTGGTCGATACCGTCAAGATAGCTGTCATATTCAGCGCAGGCTTGAACCTCTTTCATAACATCGGAGATAAGCTGCCGCTCCATGAAAATATTGTCCGTGTATTCAAGATAGCTCCTGTTGTTATACTTTTCAAGCATCGCTTCGGTGTCAGTGTTTTCATCAAGATATGAAATATCTTCACCGAAAGATATCATCTCCATAGCACGAAGCTCATCGCTCTTGGCTGTGAGCTTTTCAAAAGCCTCATCAGCGTTTAGACCTTCGATAGAATAATATACAGCTCTGTACTGTGCGGCGGTATAGAGCTGATCTTTTTTTGAGCTTTCATTGACCCACAGCAGCACGCCGTTGAGCAATGTCAGAGCAAGAAAAATGCCTATTGTTGAGCGCCTGCAAAACGCCTTGATACATTCGTTTATGTATAGTCGCATAGGCACCTCTCAGTCGAAATAATAGAGGTACAGATCCTCCAATTCGGGTTTGACGGCGGTGAATTCATATCCCTCCGGCTCGCTCTCGGAGATCACCCGGACATAGATGTTTTGTTCGTCCCTTGAGATGTTTCCGACTTTGTATTTGTCCGATATTTCGGACAGATTATCTTCGCTCGCCGTTATCTCAAAAACCTTGCCCTCTATTGTTTCGCACAGTTCAAAGGGCTTGCCCTTGCCGATAAGTTCGCCATGTTTGAGCAGCAGGACATCCTTTGCGATGAACTCGATATCCGAAACAACGTGGGTCGCTATTATAACGATCTTCTCAAATGCGATCTCCGCTACAAGGTTTCGTATTCTTATACGTTCCTTCGGGTCGAGACCCGCTGTGGGTTCGTCAAGAATGATGATCTTCGGGTCGCCCAGCATTGCCTGTGCGATAAGAGCACGCTGCTTCATTCCGCCCGAGAAGCCCCCAAGGCGCTTGTTCCGTGCCTCTCCGAGATTGACGAGTCCGATAAGCCGCTCGATGTCTGCCCGTGCATCGGACTTGTTCATACCCTTCAGTGCAGCCATATAGTAGAGAAAGCGTTCAAGGGTAAAGTTCGGATACAAGCCTTGCTGCTGAGGCATAAAGCCGAGCATACGGCGGAATTCCGCACCCATTTCCGAGGTGTTTCGTCCGTCAAACTGCACACTGCCCGATGTCGGTTTGAGATTGTCGGTGATGATATTCATAAGCGTGGACTTGCCCGCACCGTTTGGGCCGAGCAGGCCGTAAACGCCGGGAGTGAACTCGCAGGTGAAGTCGTTCAGCGCGGTAAATGTGCCGTATTGCTTGGTGAGGTTTGTGACAGTTAGTTTCATATTATGCTATCAGCTCCTGCTTTTGTTAGCAAGATCCTGCCGGCCCGTTATCTCCGAGAGCTTAGCTCCGTACTGCTCGAAGATCTGCGAAGCAGCATTTTGCTGCAAAGGAGGCCGCTCCCTCAGTTTGTAGGTCCTGCATCCGGTTGTCTCGTCCGCTTCGGCTACAAGGCTGCCTATCTTCGTCGGGTAGCCTTTAGTGTTTATTTTCTGTGCATCTGAATAAAGCGAGATCAGGTGAGTAACATACATTCCGCTGACTCCTGCGGCAGCAAGCATCTCAATATGCGCCCGTGCGATCTCAAGGCATTCTTCCGGGGTAGTGCTTTGCAGGGATTCGTTCATTATAACTGTGCTGTAATGTGTTGCCGTCCGGCAGATGACCGCAAGCTGTTTGATCTCCTCCGTGAAGCGGCTGGTATTTATCCCTATGGTCTCTTCTTTCGGGAAATGTGTGAAGATGTGATCGCACAGCGAGAGTTCAGCACTCTTTGCCGGAATATACATTCCGCACTGAGCCAGCAGCCGGCATATCCCGTAAGCTCGGGCGAATGTTGTCTTTCCGCCGTTGTTTACGCCGGTAACGAGCATAAAATGTCCGTTGCCGGAGAGCTCTATATCGTTTGTGACAACGAGCTTTTCGCCTCTGCTCTCAGGGGCGGCATTGGCTGCCTGACGAAAGAACACAAGATCAAACATTCCCGTTATCTTTGCCGATCTGCTCTCCTTGGGAAGCAGCTTCGGGCGGCACATTTCAAGTCCGCGGGAGCGCACATAATTTATCATTCTCGCCGCGCTCTCATAAATCCCAAGCTGATGCTCTATCACTCCGATATCGTTGAAAAACAGTCTGCGCCGGCTTTTAAGTGCAGCAGCGATCCTCTGAGCAAATTCATCTGTGTATTTTCCCAGTGCTTTGAACAGTGCTGTATCAAGATCCGGAGCCAGATTTTTAAGCGCCGAGTTCGTATGTTCCTCGTCCTCAAACTGCGTGTGTCCTTCGTAGGTCCTGAAGATCAGACGGTCAAGGATATTTCCCTTCGGGTATATCCTGTCGTTTGAGGTCGTCAGGATACCGCAGCTTTCGGGAACCATATTGTGATTAAAATTTATCCCGACCGTTACGCTTCGTATCGATTTTGCAAAGACCTCATCAAGCTGTGCGAGATCGCTTTTCATCGAAAGATAATCCTGCGACTTATCAAGCTGTTCAAAGCATTCAAAAAGCGAGATCATAGCCCTAGAGGAGACCCTTTTCCGGCACTTGACCCACAGCGCTTTCATATCCTCAATGCAGGCAATGAAAGCGTGCAGCTCCTCCCGCCGCATATGTATCTCCATAAACGAATTCGCCTTGCCGCGTATACGCTCAAGCCCGGCATTGTTGTCCGACAGGCGGCGCATTATAGCCTTCAGCTCGTCGGAGAGCCTCGGCTCCCGAAGGTGATCTTCAAGGCAGTCTAGGCGATATTCTATTGTCGGTATATCGCAGGAAAACTCCCGCATCAGGTTCATAATAAGGTCGGGCTCGGACGGGCAGAACTGTAATGCGATGCGATAGGCTTCCAGATCGTCAAGATAGTTCTGAGGCAGAGATGCTCGCGCGCTCCGTCTATCATGCCCTGCCATTGCGCTGCTGTGATCAGGATAGAGCAGATCAACGGTATCAGTCAGCTTCATATTTGATCCATCCTTACTGTAACAGTTCATTTACAGGTATTCTCTTTATTATTTTTTCGTTGTTTGTATAATCACTGACCAACGCCTGTCCGTCTTTTATTATTATTATCTGAGGCAGGTACTTCATGGGCAGCAGTTCACCCTTGCTTTCGTCTATAAGCCATGCTTTGCCGGAGCCGTCGCTGAGGATCACGTATTCTCCAACATAGGATGCCCCTGCATTGGCAAGAGTGATTTCGTAGGTCTTTGTCTTTCCGTCCTTGCCGACATATTCCGGCTTTCCGTCTTTAATGTAATAGTACCCTTTTTTACTTACACACAAAAGGCCCTGTTTATCACATTTCCTGAAGCTGTCGTCATTGATCTCAAACTGTTCCGATAAATAGGTCTCATTTTCGGTGACAGCTCGGATCGCTTCTTCGTCAGACACTTTATTCTCTTCGATGTATCTGTTGACTTTTTCCATAAACGGCAGGTTCGTTTCGGGGTAGTTTATTTGAAAAACCACCTTTCCTTCAACGACCCCCATCATTTCTCCGTCTATGCTATAACCCGATCTAACTTTACCGTAGTCAGAATATGTATTATCATCCAGATCAATGCTGATCAATTCAATAGCCGGCTCAAACTCGTTGAAATCCTTATCGTGAGATTCTATTGTCATAGGGAGATACAGTCTGTTTTTGAATAACAAAGCCCTGGTGTATTCGTATAACATCAGTTTATCAAAACTGAGAAGAAGTTTATTGCCTGTTCCGTTGATCTCGCTTTGCCAGAATTCGCAGCCGCGATAATAAATGCCGTCGATCTCGGTATACTCGGCATCACGGAAATAATACAGCTTGTTTTTGTATATAAACGGGTGATTGCTCTTGCCGTACGCCTGACACATTTCCCCGTCTGCATTAGCCCTCGGCTCGTGTTTGCAGGTCGGGTCATCGCAGATCGGCGCAGCTTCAAGTGAAGAAAAATCAACGAAATCCAGGCGGCTCCTATTGGTAATATCAAACATTCCGTTATATTCACTTTCGATCGTTTCGTCCATAGATACGATACGAAATGATTCTGCTTCGGATGCCTTACTGTCAGCGTTATTGCAGCCAGCCAGAAGGATCAAAGCTATTGAAACTATAACGGATCTAGTTGCTGCCTTTTTCAATAAATTCTTCATATTGCCTGTTAACCTCATCCAGAACGGTTTGAAGTCCGTTGTCATACAGTTCCTTATTGAATTTATTAAGATAGTTTTCAACATCCGCTTCTGATTTCGCGCTTTGAAGTGTAAAGCCTGTAATGAGCTTAGCCACCTTCAAATAATCCTCTTTTATATCTGTTCCGTCAAAGAGGAACCCAAAACCGTCAAGATATTCGGCGCTGTTATACAGCTTTTCACAATCAAACGGAGCGATCACATTCGGGATGCACCTGCAGGGCAGAGAAACCAGCGGATTATTCAGGGCGGTATCAACTTTCAGTGCCTTGTCTGCCGGTACGGCATATCCATCAGCAATATTATAGTCTTTTCCCTCAACTCCGTAGGTCACAATATTGTTCAGCTCTTTGTTGTAAATGATGTTTAGCAGAGCATCTGCTGCTTCTTCCTTATGCAAGGAGCCTGAAAAAATACCTATGGCATGATACGGGCTACAGATCTTGTTATTGACTTTGCTGAAGACCCTGACTGTTTTAAGCTCCGGGTTTACCTGGTTTTTCCCTTCTGTTGCGCGCGCGGTTATGAATGTACCGACTGCATCATCCGCCGGCTCGTTATCTATTCTCGCAAGGCCTTTATCACTTAACCGTCTGCACGCTTTGTAGAATTCAAGAGCGTAGGGCTGTTCAAAAACATTGACAGCTTTTTTATCGGATAACACAATGGTATCCTCTATTCTGTTTGCCGCCAGCATATCAAAAGTATGAAAATACATTACCAGGCTCAACGGCTTCTTAACTGTTTCCAGGAAGGATGTCAGCTTCTCTGAACATTCCGGAAGTGTTCCGTCGAGCTCGGGAGCTTCAAGTCCCGTTTTTTCAAGCACGTCAAGATGAAATTCAAAGCCGGAATCAACAGATAACGAGGAATAACTGTTGTCAATACCGTAAATGTGGCCGTTATACTTATATGTATCCCAATATGACCTGGGAAGGCTTGAATAATACGGTGTGAATTTTTCATCAGCAAGATACTGATCCAGCGGTTCATATATGCCTTTCGCGCTGAAATAATAGTACAGGTTTGATACAACATCCTGCCCGTTTATTCTCCCGCAGGAGTCAATGATATCGACCTGATCGTTATTTTGCTTCATCTCAGATACAATATCCGCAAAAGTCATATTCTTGCTGAATGTTTCTTCCATTATACTTTTGAAGCAAATGACATACGGATAACCGTTACTGTAAAGATAGTCATTAAGCATTTTTTCATGTGAAACTGTATTGGGAAGCACCCATGTCAATACTGTTTTATCCGGATAATGACTGCCGCAGTATTGCTTTTTTTCTTCCAGTGTCAAAAACGGGTAATTCAGATCGTTTGATCTGTCCGTATTGCTGCTTTCAGCAGAAACAGTTTCAGCGGCAGAGGCATCCGCTATCCTGGATGTAACTGCCGCGGGCGTAGATAATGTTTGCCTGATAGAAGTGCTTTCTGCATCTGAGCCCGACTCCTGCGCTGAACAGGAGCCGAGCATTATTGCTCCCAGAAGAGCAGCAATTACTCTTTTGAACATAAGATCCCGCTCCTATTATAGTTTTAATGTGTTCAGAACTAAGGAAAATGAATTAACGATCTATGGCATAGGCGTGAAAGTAAAGCCATAGCTCAGCCATGTAGAATAAGAAATCGAAGTGCTGTCACTGGAGATCGAATGAGTAGTATTGACAGTACACCATTGACAACTGGAATTTGGCCTTTTCACGAAAGTCGAACACGCATTCGGGCCGCCGGATCCGTTGCCCAAATTAGTGTATGATCCATTATAATAATATATTGCTGACCTTGCAGCAGCTATTCTGTTAAGCCCATTAAGGCAACACCGCACGACCCCTGTGCATCAGATGCGCCGTCCAGATTTTCGTCAGATTGCCTAAATTCGACGCAGGCTTGCTGACGC
>CAMNNQ010000078.1 GCA_946545645.1 uncultured Clostridia bacterium
GCAAGTCAAGGAGAATTTGGGTAATATGACGGAAAGCTGGCAAGCAGATGATGTGCAGAGGCGTTAGCCGCGGGGCGTGCGGTGTTGCCTGAATCATTACGGTTCCTGCTCCAGAGCAAGGAAATTCAGGAAGCCGCAGGTCTCCAGGACGTCGTAAACATCCCGGCAAATATTTTTCATCACCATACTGCCCCCGTTATCTTCCATAACCTGCTGGGCATTCAGAATAGATCTCTGAACTTGTTTATCTACAGCATTTCCGTCAGTGTCATTTCTTCGTGCTTCTGCTGTTTTACAGACCGATATCGTATTTTTTCATATCCAGCCGCTTCTCGAATTCCTCGATAGGCAGCGGCTTGTCAAAGAGAAAGCCCTGAGCCTGTTCGCAGTTGTTGTCCCGCAGTACCCTTAGCTGAGCTTCGGTCTCAACGCCTTCGACGATACATTCAAGCCCCATTTCTTTGGTCATAGCTACAACGTGCCGGAACATTATGCTGCGGATGCTGGTGCTGTCCTCGTCGTCAAGAGGCAGGAAGCTGCGATCGACCTTCAGGACGTTCCAGGGAATGACCCTGATAAGGTTCAGAGAGGAATACCCCATGCCGAAGTCATCGACAGAAGTGCAGATATTTGCCTCCTGCAGCCCGCAGACGACTCTTTGCAGGTCCTTGAACTCCACGTCCGTGGTAGTTTCTGTAAGCTCTATCTCAATGTATTTATGGGGGACATTGTTCCGCTCTATGATCTCAAGTATAGTCTCCAAAAGCCTTTCGTTGACCATATGCCTCCGGGAGAGGTTCACTGAAATGCGGACAACTTTCCTTCCCTCATCCAGCCATCTGCGGATGTTCCTGCAAACTGTATCCAGCACAAAGAAATCCAGGCGGCAGATATCGCTGGTCTCTTCCAGGATCGGGATAAAATCTCCGGGAGGGACGATCTTCCCGTGCCGGAACCATCTGCACAGAGCCTCGCCTCCGCATATCTCCCCGGTAACGGTATTGACCTTGGGCTGGTAGAAAACATGGAACTCGCCTTTTGCAAGAGCATCCGGGAACTGCTGCTGGACCCGCTTGACGTGCTCTCTGTCTGTGACCATAGCGTCGTAATAATAAACTATATTACCGGAGCTGCCCTGCTTGGCAAGCTGAAAGGCGCTCATTATCTTGACCATGATATCGTTGGGAGAATAAGCAATAAAGCCGTCCGGGATGATGAACGCTCCCACATAGCAGGATACCACAGCATTATCTCCCCGGCTGTTGAACCCGACCTCAGCCCTTGTCAGGAAATCGAGCACTGCCGGCAGGATCTCCTTTTTGCAGATACAGACAAATGTATCTCCGCCAAGCCTTGAAACTATGCCATCCTTGCCGACCATGCCGGCGACCATATTATAATGGTTAAGGAGGACAGTGTCTCCTACATCTCTGCCGAACTCCTCGTTGATGAGAGAAAACCGCCGAATATTGTAATTGATCGCAGCCATGCCGTTCAGATCGCCGGGCTTGCTGTGCCAGTTGATATACCCGAAGAAGCTGCGGATATTGCTGAAGCCCATATCGTCGAAGAAAGCTAACTGCTCGGCGATGACCTGGAGGCGGTTACGGCTGATAAAAGCTAAGGTCGTGCGCATAGTAAGATCGACCTTTGAGAGCTCATCATCGTCCAGAGGAGGCTCATCGTCGGCCTGATAAACGGTCATAGTCGTTATGGACATGAGCCGTGTAACGAATCTGACAGTATGGACAGGATGGCTGGGCAGCTTGAGATCATAGCTCACCATAGTCTCGCCCTGCCCTCGTTCCTCTTCTCCGGGGTTGCGGTAGAAGTGGGTGACTCCCTTGGAGAGGCGGTACATAGAAGAGATCTCGCTCAGCAGCTTTTGTATCTCAGGTATCTGCGGAGGCTGATTGACGATCTGTGTCAGGCTGGCAAGCCGGGAAAACAGCTCAAAGAACTTCAGATCGCGTTCCAAATTCTTTTCCATAAGATCAACCTTTCAACGTTCAAGGCAGGTCACACGATACATAAATGGACCCATATCATATACAGGCATTCAGATATCGCCACGTTTGGTATTTATCCCTTCCCGCTCAGAGCTCAGGCGGCGATGTAAGCATCTCCCGCCGGAAAAGGGCTGCGATACAGGATGAGATCCGTATCAGAAATCCAGAGATTCTACCCGCTCCAGCAGCTCTTTAAGTCTGCCGACCGTACGTTTTACACGGGTGTCGAAAAGACTTCCGCGGGATCCGGGATCCCTGTCGATAAGAAACAGGAAGCGGATGCAGCCGACCACCGAGACCTTATCCCGCAAAGAGGCTATATATTCTTCATCGTCGGTAGCGAAATAGTAAGGTATCAGGCGATCCCAGATCTCGGAGACGATCTCATCGGTGAGGCCGAGGAATTCAATACTGTTATTCGGGCAATCTTCCCCGAAGGCACGGTATGTGACATAGAAGGACTGGATGTCGAATATCGGGTGCCCGGCGCAGACGCTATCCATATCTATGAGCATAGGGCCGTTGTCGGTCAGCATAATGTTTTTCATCTGTGCGTCGCCGTGGACGATGAACCTCTGCTCCGGGACAGCGCTGATAAGCGCTTTCAGCTTAGGATACATTCCCGGCTCAAGGTACTTCTCGACAATATCGAGATAACCGAGGAACTGCTCCCTTGCGGAAGCGAGCCTGCCTTCGGGGACTTCCTTGCTGTGCACCAGCCGGAGGAACTCGGCATACTGTCTGACTATTATATCCAGTTTCTTCGGATTCTCGACCAGAAGATCATTGAAAGTCTTGGCGTACAGCAGCTCAAAGACAGAGCCGTAGCGGTCTCCGACCTTGACGATATCATAGGATATAGCGGTCGGGACTCCGGCGATCAGGGCGGTCTTAGCCAGCTTTTTCTCCTTTTTCAGCATAGCGAGACTATCCCCCGCGCGGTATACTTTAACGATAGTCTCGTCGTCGATGCGATAGACCGTGCCGAAGAAGCCCTTTCCGATTATCTCGCATCCATCGACACTTATCTCACGCAGCTTTTTCGAGACGGGAAACAGCTCTGTAAAACCTGTTACTTCCAGAATATCATAGATATGCGGGGCGGCATTGATGATGCAGACATCCTTTGAAGAGCGTTTGCGTATCTTCATCAGGCTCCTGAGCCCTGCGCTGGATATATATTCAAGATCGGCGACATCAAGGATGACATTCTCATAATTCATATCCCTGACATCTTCCATCTGCTTCTTTTCCAGTTGATATGCGTTTCCGGAATCTATCCTTCCGGAAAGATACACGGTAAGAGTATCTCCCTCCTGCTTATATCTGATCTCTTCCATTTCTATCACCTCAACGTTTTTTACACTCTTTACCGGATCGACGGTCGCTCTCCGAAGCAGCTATTGCGTCAGCCGCTGCCGATCCGTTGCCGAATATCTATTTCCTTTGGGCAACACCGCACGACCCCTGTGCATCAGTATGCGCAACCTCAACTGGCGTTGAGGCACAGATTTTCGTCAGATTGCCTAAATTCGACGC
>CAMNNQ010000079.1 GCA_946545645.1 uncultured Clostridia bacterium
GTGTTCGCCTATCTTATGATAATCGGGCTGCTTTTGCTGTTCTTCTCGCTGATAAAGAAAAAGACCGCAGGCTTTGTTATCTGCGGCGCGATCATCTCGCTGGGAACAGCCTTCTGTACGATCAAGACGGTGCTGATGTGGTCAATGCCCATGGCGAACAGCATAATCTGGCTGCATTTCACAAAATATTTCCGCCAGCCGGTGGTGACAATGACATTCTCAGTAATATATCTCTGCACGTTTATAGCTGTGCTGATAGTGCTGTGCGTGATCGCTATAAAGAAATTCAACTATGACAATGTTGCCGAAATAGCGACGTAAGGGGGATAACAGAATGAACATAATCGAAGTAAAAGAACTTGACTTGACCCTCGGCAAGACAGACATCCTCAAAAAGATCAACGTTTCTTTCGAGAAGGGCAAAATACACGGTCTGATCGGGCGAAATGGTTCGGGGAAAACAATGCTGATGAAGTGCATCTGCGGATTTATCAAGCCCACTCACGGCGAGGTCATCGTTGACGGCAAGCGCGTCGGAAAGGACGTAGATTTTCCCAAGGATATGGGGATAATCATTGAAACGCCGGGGTTTATCCCCTACTACTCTGGGTACAAGAATCTGAAGCTGCTGGCAGGATTGAACAACAAGATCGGAAAGGAAGAAGTGCGCAACAGCATGAAGCAGGTGGGGCTCGATCCCGATCTGCGGCGCCACGTTCGGAAGTATTCACTTGGTATGCGTCAGCGTTTAGGGCTTGCGCAGGCAATAATGGAGAACCCGAAGATACTTATCCTTGACGAGCCGTTCAATGGCCTTGACAAAGAGGGCGTTGCGGAGATGAGGGAGTATCTTCTCGGCTACAAGGAGCAGGGAAAGACCATTCTGATCTGCTCTCACTCGGCGGAGGATATCTCGGTGCTGTGTGAGACGGTTCATGAGATGGACAAGGGGGTCATCGAAAAGATACAGTAAAAAAGCTCTGGATGAATTACACTGCCTTTGCTCTCCTAATTTGTACAATACGCAGATTCTTTTGAAATAATGTCATGTTTAGGTTACTTTGATTGTTATTATAAATATGATCCGATTAATTAACACTAAAAATGACTAAAAAGCAAAGTTGATCTTATTTCTCGGATGCTTGTTTTTTATGATCTCTTTTTGTTTTGATGATGTTACATGAGTGTAGATCTGAGTTGTAATTATTGAACTGTGTCCGAGCATCCTTTGAATATAACGTATATCAACATCTTCTTCCAGTAGGAAAGTCGCAACATAGATATATCTATGGCACTCTGAACCTGCACAAACAGCAAAAGAGCAAGGCGAAAAACCTTGCTCTCTTTGTTTTACATAGCTTTTTTGCCGAATAGTGCCTTGAGCAGCACCCGAAGGGCAATTTCAAGCACAAAAGCAAACAATTGGTATGTCATCAAACAGCGCAGATGCGCCCTTTTCAATAAGCAGATCAAAGCCCTTTCGTTGCATAAGCGGCAGGAATGCGGCGGTGTGCTGCAAGATAAAAGATATGGCCTATATAATTAAAGAAAATTTGCAAATGAAGCGGGGGAGCGTTTACTTAAAGCTCTGATATCTGCGGGAAGCGGATCGGAATAACGAAAAAGGCCCCGTATCGTCAATGATACGAGTGCCTTACAAAAAGTATCGGAGCCTTTCCTGCTGTTCTGTAAGCAGTTTATTCCGCTTCCTTTGTTACCATATCCCTTATCTTCACGAATGCCTCATAGCTTTCGTCGCTTACGCAGTGCTCCAGTGCGCAGGCATCGCGTTCGGCGGCCTTTTTCTCAACACCGAGGCGGGTGAGTATCGTACTGAAGGTCTGATGCCTTTCAAGAGTCGCCGCTGCAATGTTCCTGCCTGTGTCGGTGAGCAGTATGCCGTTGACTTTGTCCAGGGTGACAAGCCCTTCCTCCGCAAGCTGATGGAGCGCATTTGTCACAGTCGGCTTTGAGATATTCAGCGCCGCTGCAAGATCGGTATTCCTGACTTTGCCTTTCCTGCCTGTCAGCCCTATGATAGCTTTAAGATAGTTTTCTTTTGTTTCCTTGTGCATACCGGTCTGTCCTTTTCTCTTATTTTATCATCACACGATCACACATATCCCCGCCGCTATCGCAGAGGCTATGGGGAATACGGCCAGCTTTATAAGCTGCGACCGCAGGTTGAAACCGTATTTTCTGTTCGCGTTTGTCTCCGCGATCTCTGGATAATAATGCTCGAAGAAGTGCGATTTTATCAGAAGAAAGTAATCGAGGAAGATCATATCGAAAGCCTTGTAGATGTAGAATATCGCCGTGAACCTCCCGAAGAACTGCATGAAGCCGTAACCGTTGGCAAAGCCGTTCCATACCGCGGCAACGCCCGTCCCGCCGATGATGATAAAGCTAGCTCCTATCAGTAAATACCCCAGAACGTGCTGCCCCTTGAAGCGCTCGGGCTTGGGCAGGACAGCCTCCTGTATGTCCTTAGGGGCAGAGCCAAAGAATTTTTTGTCCTGAATAAGCGCTACCGCTGCAAACAGCATCAGCATTATCCCCGCTATGAGCGAAAGCCCCAGAAGGATAGTCAGAAGCATTATATGACCTCCTTTGCCGCAGACCGTGACCTTATCTGAGCCTGCGGCTTTCTCAGTTCCTTTATCCTAATGCACGATCCAGCACCATCATTGCTGCGAAACCAAAGGCGAAAGCGATCGTTCCCAGGTTGGAGTGCTCCCCGGAGGACATCTCAGGTATCAGCTCCTCAATTACGACATAGAGCATGGCTCCTGCCGCGAAACTGAGCAGATAGGGCATCAGAGGGATGACAAATCCTGCCGCAAGTATGGTCAGCCCCGTGCCAACAGGCTCAACTGCTCCGGAGAGCGTTCCGAGGGCAAAGGCCCACCTTCTGCTCATACCCTCTGCCCGGAGAGGCATTGAAATGATGGCGCCTTCCGGGAAATTCTGTATCGCTATACCTACAGCCAAAGCCAGGGCTCCCGCCGAGGTCAGGCTGCCGCTGCCGTAAATGTATCCCGCATAGACCACCCCGACAGCCATTCCTTCGGGGATATTGTGCAGAGTCACAGCCAGGAGCATCATAACATTTTTAGGGAGCTTGCGGGTCTTTAGACCCTCCGGGGAGTCGCTGTCCAGATGCAGGTGAGGTATCAGCCTGTCCAGCAGGAGCAGGAAGAATATCCCTGCAAGAAAACCGATCACCGCCGGGATAAAACTCAGCTTCCCGAGCTTTTCATCCGCCTGTTCCAACGCAGGGATCAGCAGGCTCCATACGCTTGCCGCCACCATTACTCCCGCTGCGAACCCGGTCAGGATACGTTCTGCCGACCGCCCAAGACGCCGGTGCATAAAGAATACGCAGGCTGCCCCCGCCGTCGTCCCCGCAAAAGGGATGAGCAGCCCCTCAGCGATCTGAACCGAACTGCTCATAGTCTCAACTCCTTCAGGTCTGATCTGTCAGAGCCTTACCGAGCTTCCCACACTTTGCAAGGCCGTCTGCATCGGGGGCCTCCTGAATGATGAGCCCCTCGCCGCCGATGATCTCGGCACCGGCGCTCTTTGCACGCTCGACCCAGTTCCTCATCCACTCGCCGTCGCCCCAGCCGTAGGAGCCGAAGAGGGCTATCTTCTTTCCGGAAAGCTCCTTCTCTGCGGATGCGAAGAAAGGCTCGAACTCGGTGTCGTCCAGCTCCTCTGCGCCCATAGCGCTGCAGCCGAAGGCTATCCTGTCATAGTCGGAGAGCTTTCCCTTGAACTCCGAGACCGCGAAGAGCTCGGCTCCTGCCGCCTCCGCTATCGCCTTTGCCATAGCCTCGGTGTTCCCGGTGCTGCTCCAGTAGATAACTGCTGTTTTCATAATTGTTCCTCCAATTTCTATGCAAACCTCACGCCACACAGGCTATGAGCTTTTTGCCGCTTTCAAGCTGGCCGCACAGCTCTGCGCGGCAGCATCGGTAACGTTCAAACATCTGCTTGGCGCGTTCCACATCTCCGTAGACCTTCCACAGCCCGCAGAACTTGCAGTCCTTGCCGCAGTTGCGGATAAAGCCCTCCACATCCTCCAGAGGGTAGTCAAGGAAAATGCCGATCTCGTGAGGGAAGCTGTCGGCTTCGAGACGCCCGCAGAGACGGTCAAGGAGCTGCTCGGTATCCGCAGCCCCGGAGTATCCGTATTTTCCCAGAAAGCTCCGGACAGCTCTGCATCTCAGACGTTCTTCAAGGAGACTGACAGAATACACATACACAAGAGATCGCCCGCATTTTTTCGGTATGACCCGCATCCGCAGCCCCAGCCCGCTCATTTCTCCGAGAAACAGCTCTGCGTTGCCCCGGATGTCGAACTCTTCCTCCGAAAGGGACAGCAGGCTGCCGCATTTTTCGCCCATAAGAGTCGGTGCCGCGTGGTAGGCCAGAGCCATTTCAAAGCGGCGGTTCTCGCTGACCGACATTTCCTCATCTCCCGTCTGCGTTAGCTA
>CAMNNQ010000080.1 GCA_946545645.1 uncultured Clostridia bacterium
CGTCGAATTTAGGCAATCTGACGAAAATCTGTGCCTCAATGTTAATTGAGGCTGCGCATACTGATGCACAGGGGTCGTGCGGTGTTGCCTATATTACTTTTCAAGCATCCCGAGGATAACTTCCTTCGGGACAGCTCCCAGATTAGAGGCGGTGACTTTTCCGCCCTTCATAACTACCAGAGTCGGTATGCTGGACACTCCGAAGCGGGCCGCCAGCTCTCCTTCCTCGTCCACATCCACCTTGCAGACCTTGATATCTCCTCTCTCCTCAGCAATACTGTCCACAATGGGAGATACCATCCGGCATGGGCCGCACCAGGTCGCAAAAAAGTCTATGAGCACCGGCTTGTCCGACTTCATTACTTCGTTCTCGAAATTACCTGACGTAAGATTTATAACAGCCATTTTATCCACTCCTTTTCTTTTTTCAGTCCTTTGACTTATAATAGAGCATACAGTGGCAGAAGCCCTCGAATTCCGGGTCTGCTATCTGGTCTCTGAATTCCTTGCACATACATTTTGTGTCCGGGGTCTTCTCCAGCCGGCAGGGGCAATAGCCGCCTTTTTTTGCCAGCCCTTCTTTTATTGCCTTTACTGTCTCCTTGTCTTCGTTAAGTCTGATACTCATTTTCATTCCGCCTTTCCGCCGAATTCTCCGATCAGCTTATAGAGGATAACGTAGAGAGCTTTTGCCTCCTCCGGCTCAAGAGATATACACCCGCCGATCTTTCCGGGTATATCCCTGGCTTTTTCCCGAAGCTCTTTTCCGCTGTCGGTAAGGACGATCTCGACTATCCTCTCATCCTGCCTGTTTCTGATGCGTCTGATATAGCCCTCGCCCTCCAGCTTTTTCAGCAGAGGGGTGACTGTCCCGGTATCCAGCAGCAGCCTTCTGCCTATCTCTCCGACTGTCACCCCGTCCTTTTCCCAAAGGACGAGCATAACGATATACTGAGTATAGGTCAGCCCCAGCGGTTTGAGATAGGGGGTATATCTGTTCATTATCTGCCTTGCGCAGGCATACAGAGGAAAGCAGAGCTGGTTTTCCAGCTTCAGCCCTTCGTATCCGTTACTCTCCATATCTATCATCTCACATTATCGAATCTATATACGCTTCAACCTTATCCATGCTGACAGTCGGTTCAAACCGCTTGACCACATTTCCTTCTCTGTCAACGACGAACTTGGTGAAGTTCCATTTGATCTCCGGATTGTTCTTATAGTCCTTATCGAATTTCTTGAGGACAGCGCTCATAGCCGCAGCCTTTACTCCTCTGCCGAAGCCCTGGAACCCCTGCTGGGATTTGAGATAGCCGTAAAGCGGGAGAGCGTTCTTGCCGTTGACATCGGATTTTTTCATCTGAGGGAATTGGGTATTGTATTTCAGTGTGCAGAACTCGTGGATCTCATCGTCTGTCCCGGGAGTCTGCCCTGCGAACTGGTTGCAGGGGATGTCGATTATCTCGAAGCCCTTGCTGTGATGCTTCTCATACATCTTCTCCAGAGATTTGTAATGCGGGGTGAAACCGCAGCCTGTCGCCGTATTGACGATAAGCATCACCTTGCCCTTGAACTCCGAGAGCTTGACCTCGCTGCCGTCCGGCCTGTAAACAGAATGATCGTAGATACTCATAGTTACATCCTCCTTGATTAAATATTATTGATTGCAACTATATTGTATCAAATATATCTCGACCTGTCAAGAGGGTTCACAGATTATTTACAATCCCCTGTATCGTCCTCTCTTATTTCAAAACATTCAGTCTTTCCAGACTTCCGTCCTCCGGCCCCTGCATAGAGCAGCCCTTCTCCTTGGCGAAGAGGGTGTAGTCGATGATCTCCTGAGTTATCATCTCTCCGGGGGCGAGAATGGGTATCCCCGGGGGATAGCACATAACGAACTCTCCGCAGATGCGCCCGGCGGTCTCGCGGATAGGGATCAGCTCCTTTTCGGCATAAAAGGCCTTCTGGGGAGTCGCGGCGACTATCGGGGTGATATACTCCGCATTATGCAGCAGCGAGACAGGCTTTGAATAGAGCCTCTTTATATCCTCCAGTGCTCCGACAAGGCGCTCTATGTCCTGTATCCTGTCGCCTATGGAGATATAGGCCAGGATATTGCCGATGTCTCCGAACTCGATCTGTATGTCGTATTCATCTCTCAGCAGGTCATAGACCTCTATCCCTGTAAGGCCGATATCTCTGGTATATACCGAGAGCTTGGTGACATCGAAATCGAAGATGCTTCCGCCGTTGACAAGATCCTTGCCGTAGGCATAATATCCTCCGATAGAGTTGATCTCCTCCCGGGCATACTGAGCCATATCCGCCACCTTCTCGAAGGATTCCTTACCTCTCAGCGCCAGATTTCTCCGGGAGATGTCCAGGCTGGAGAGCAGCAGATACGAAGCCGAGGTGGTCTGGGTAAGATTTATTATCTGCTCGACATAGCGGGTATTGACCGTCTCTCCCAGCAGCAGCAGAGAGCTTTGGGTAAGGCTCCCGCCGGATTTGTGCATCGAGACAGCTGCCATATCCGCTCCGGCTTCCATAGCCGAGACAGGCAGCTTATCGGAAAATGAGAGATGAGTCCCGTGAGCCTCGTCTACCAGCACCAGCATACCGTGCTCATGAGCGATGCGGACGATGGAGCGCAGATCGGAGCAGATGCCGTAATAGGTCGGGTTATTGACGAAAACAGCCGTCGCATCCGGGTGCTCGACGATCGCTTTTTCAACCAGCGAGAGCTCCATTCCCAGGGCGATGCCGATATGCGAATCGACATCCGGGTCAACGTATACCGGCTCTGCTCCGCAGAGGACAAGTGCGTTGATAACGCTGCGGTGTACGTTCCGGGGCAGGATGATCTTGTCTCCGGCCTTGCAGGCAGTAAGTATCATGCTCTGAACGGAAGAAGTAGTCCCCCCGACCATGAAGTAAGCGTGGGCAGCGCCGAAAGCGTCGGCGGCGAGCTGCTCGGCCTCCATTATGACCGATACAGGGTGGCAGAGGTTGTCCAGCGGCTTCATCGAGTTGACATCCAGCCCGACGCACTGCTCTCCCAGCAGCTTTACCAGCTCCGGGTTGCCTCTTCCTCTTTTATGCCCCGGCACATCGAAGGGCACGACTCTTTGTCTTCTGAAACGCTCCAGAGCTTCATATAGCGGAGCGGATCTCTGCTTGTCAATGTTCATATCGTTTTCTCCATATCTTTAAGATCGTAAAGATCTGCTTTCGGTAAAACAAAATCTGACTATCCCGCTGACACACCACACATATTCCTTAAGGCTTTTTATCTTGCTGTGCTATCCCCCGCTTCCGGCGGGGGATAGCACAGCGTTGGTCTAATTGCCGAAATCTCCTAAATAAAGTGTTTGAAAATGGTGCGTCAAAGGGATAACCATAAAACAAAAAGCAGGCGATGCTTGCACATCACCTGCGGGAAAGTCTCTCTAACGTATATGGTATGATAACGCAGAAGCGCTCTGCGTGCAGACATACGGAGCATACGCCGGATATTATTGACCGTTTCACAAGTGATGATCTGTACTTATAAAATTTGAGCTTTTAACTCAATCAATAATGAGAGCCGCGCTCTCTGATCTCGGCATTCGACCCGCCTGTCCGTCCGGCTCGGCTCCCCTGCTGGATGCACCGGGAGCGGTCGCGGTCGGTCTGCTTTACCGACCGGATATATTATACCATAATTCGAGTGTCTTGTCAAGAAGCCGCTGTTTACATAAATTTAACACCTGTATGCCCCGCGCTGTGATATACTGAAGGTGAAAGGAGCGCGGTGTTATGAGATACGATTTTGACACCCCTGCCGACAGGAGAGGGACTTTTTCCCTGAAATGGGATATAAAAGACGGCGAGCTCCCCATGTGGGTAGCGGATATGGACTTCAAGGCCGCCCCGGAGATCGTCTCCGCGCTGCAAAAGCGCCTGGATAACGGTGTATTCGGATATACCGTCGTCCCCGGCGAATGGGCGGATGCCTATATCGGCTGGTGGAGCAGGCGGCACGGCATCCTGTATAAGCGGGAGGAGCTGATCTTTGCGACAGGCGTTGTCCCCATACTTTCGAGCTGCATCCGCAAGCTGACCACTCCGGGCGAGAACGTCGTCATTATGACTCCGGTCTACAATGCCTTTTTCAACTGTATCCTGAACAACGGCTGCAAGGTCCTGGAATGTCCTCTCGATGCGGAAAAGGACTATTCCGTCAACTGGCCGGCGCTGGAAAAAGCTCTTGCCGACCCGCAGACGACCCTTATGATACTCTGCGATCCTCAGAACCCTGTCGGGCGTATATGGGACAGGGAGACTCTCGCCCGCATCGGCGAGCTGGCATACGATAACGGCGTAGTAGTCATCTCGGACGAGATACACTGCGACATTACCGACCCAGGGAAGGAGTATGTGCCTTTCGCTTCTGTCTCGGAAAAATGCCGTCGGAACTGTATCGTCTGCCTGGCGCCCACCAAAGCCTTCAATCTCGCCGGCTTGCAGACTGCCGCCGCTGCCGTCCCCGACCCGCGCCTGCGGCATAAGGTGCGGAGAGCTCTGAACACCGACGAGGTGGCGGAGCCCGGAGCCTTTGCGATACAGGCCGCCATAGCTGCCTTTGACCGGGGCGAGGCCTGGCTGGACGAGCTGAGACAGTATATTTTTGAAAACAAGCTGCTGGTAAGAGAATATCTTGAGAAGCATATCCCCGAGATCCGCCTTGTCCGCTCCGACGCCACCTATCTTCTCTGGCTCGACTTCGGCGCCTTCGGGCTCGGCTCCGAAGAGCTGGCAAGGTTTGTCCGGGGAAAGACCGGGCTCTTTCTCTCCGAGGGGCAGATCTACGGCAACGCACCCCATCATCTGAGAATGAACATCGCCTGCCCCAGAAGCGCTGTGAAAGAGGGGCTGAGGAGGCTCTCCGAAGCCGCCGCCCTGCTGCGGGAAAGGCGGGAGCTATGAAAATGAAAGCTGCGACCGCTTTGGCTCTGGCTCTGATGCTGACGGGCTGCGCCGGGGAGGAAAGCTCCCCGGAAAGCTCATCGCCGCCTGCAGCGGTTCCCGAGGTCATCACAGAGCTGCTGCCGCCGGAGCCGGATATACCGCTCGCCCCGCCGGAAACATCCTCAACCGAAAGCGCCTCCGGAAAGCTCCCTGAAACCGGGCCGTCTTCTGCCGTGCCGGAAACTTCAGCCCCGGAAATAACAAGCGCTCCGCCTGCTGCGGGCTCATCGGGGACGATCCCTCTCTCCGAGGCGGAAATCACTGCCCCGGATGCCGAAACAGGAACCGTCACATCCCCTGAGGAAGCTCCGAAGCCTTCGGTCAGGATAGCAGGAAGGAGCTTTGAGCTGGAGACGGAAAGCAGCCCCGCTGCTGCGGAATTTCTGAAGCTGCTCCCCGCAAAGCTGGAAATGACGGAGTTCAACGGGAATGAAAAATATCACTATCTGCCCTCCTCGCTCCCGGCGGAGCCGAAGGAAGTAGGGCACATCAATGCCGGAGATCTTATGCTCTACAACGACAACTGCATAGTCATTTTCTACAAGAGCTTTGAGACCTCCTATCTCTACACCCGCATAGGCCGTATCGCTGACCCCTCCGGGCTGGCAGAGGCCGTCGGGAGCGGAGACATCGAGGCTGAATTCACAAAATAAGACCGGGAGGTGTTATATGAGCGAGAAAGTCCTTGCCGCCATGAGCGGAGGAGTCGATTCCTCTGCTGCGGCGCTGCTGCTCAAAGAGCAGGGATATGAATGTATAGGCGCGACTATGCGGCTGTTCGGAGGCTCCGAAGCCGAGGCAGAGTGCGCTGCCGCTGTCTGCGGGAAGCTGGGCATGGAGCACAGGGTCTTCGACCTTTCGGAACTCTTCTCCCGGAAAGTCATCGGCAGCTTCATCTCGGAATATGAGCTGGGGAGGACTCCGAACCCCTGCATCGTCTGCAACAGATACCTGAAATTCGGAGCCCTGCTGGAAAAAGCCGGCGAACTGGGCTGCGGCCTCATAGCAACAGGCCACTACGCCCGTATCGAGAGAGATGAAGAGACAGGGCGCTTCAAGCTGCGTAAAGCTGCCTTCCTGCCGAAAGATCAGAGCTATGTCCTCTGCCGGCTGACTCAGGAGCAGCTCTCCCGGGCGATATTCCCTCTGGGAGGGCTCAGCAAGGAGCAAGTCCGGGAAAAGGCCGCCCAGAACGGCTTTGAGAACGCCCATAAGCATGACAGCCAGGATATCTGCTTCATCCCCGACGGCGATTATGCCGGATTCATACGCCGTGCTACCGGAAAAAACTACCCTGAGGGAGATTTCATCGACACCTCCGGGAAGATCCTTGGGCGGCACAAAGGGCTGGTCTGCTACACGATAGGCCAGCGCAAAGGGCTGGGCATTTCGCTGGGAGAAAGGGCTTATGTCTGCGCCATTGACCCGGCTGCAAATACCGTTACTCTCGGGCAGGACAGCGATCTGTATACAAGATCGGTAAGAGTCCGGAGCCTGAACTTTATCTCAGTCCCGGATATAACAGACGGACTCCGGGCCTGTGTCAAGCTGCGGTACAGCCACCGGGAGCAGCCGGCTCTCATATCCCGCACGGGCGAAGACGAACTGACCGTGCTCTTCGATGAGCCCCAGAGAGCCCCGACTCCCGGGCAGTCGGCTGTCATCTACGACGGAGAATATGTGCTCGGCGGAGGGGTCATTCTCTGAAAAGGCGGCCGAAAATTTCCCGCAGGGCTTGATTATTCCCGCAGGATGTGCTATAATATCTTGTAATCTTTTATCAAACGGAGGAAAGTATTATGTCAATGTATATCACCTGTCTCGACCTTGAAGGAGTCCTCGTCCCGGAGATCTGGATCGCTTTTGCTGAAGCTTCCGGCATCCCTGAGCTCAAAAGAACTACCCGCGATGAGCCCGATTACGACAAGCTGATGAAATACCGCATCGCTATACTGAAGGAGCACGGCCTCGGTCTCAAGGAGATCCAGGAGACCATCGCCAGGATCGACCCGATGCCCGGCGCAAAGGAATTCCTGGACGAGCTCAGGAGCTGCTGCCAGGTCATCATCCTCTCCGACACCTTCACACAGTTCGCAGGCCCGCTTATGAAAAAGCTGGGTATGCCGACTATCTTCTGCAACACACTTGAGGTCGCTGAGAACGGCGAGATCGTCGGCTATAAGATGAGAGTCGAGAAATCCAAGTATACAACTGTCAAGGCTCTGCAATCCATCGGCTTTGAGACTATCGCCTCCGGCGACAGCCACAACGACCTCGGGATGATCCGCGCCAGCAAGGCGGGCTTCCTCTTCAAGAGCACCGACAGCATCAAGGCAGAGAACCCGGACCTCCCCGCTTTCGAGGAGTACGGCGACCTGCTGGCTGCTATCAAGAAGGCTATGGACTGAGCTTTGCCTCAAGCAAGACAATGAAAAGGGTATTCTCCCGGAAAGCCGGGGGAATACCCTTTTTTATCGTGCTGCCTGTTTTATGCCTCGAACATGAAATCCGCCCAGTAATACTGGCTCATATATTCATTCTGATAAGAATTGACCGCTCCCGCATCCATCTCCTTGAAGCGGTAATAATCGCAGTCCAGGACAGCGGGATTGACCGCCAGAGCGTTATAGCTGCGGATAACGGCTTCCTCCGCTCCTACAGCCTTGAGGCTCTTTATCATGGCATAGATATAGGTCTGCAAAAGGTTTTGCAGCTTCTTGTCGTAGGGCTCGTCCTCAAAGACAGCGGCGAAGATCTCCCGGAAGGTGCAGGAGCTGCCCTGCCTGTGGACGAGATAGGCAAAGACCTCCTTCGACTTGCTGCGCTCAAAGCGGACGTGCTCGCCGGAGAGAGTAAAGACATCGAAATTTCCGAAGCACTGCACTTTCAGCAGGGCATTCACCTTCGGCTGGATAGGAAATCTCAGGTCAGAGAGCTCTCTCTCCACCTCTTCCTTGGTTACGGGCTTCATTATATACCCGCTGGCTCTGAGGTCCATAGCGTCGGCCTTGTATTCCGATAAGCCGGTGACGAAGACGATATTCATCTTCGGGTTTATCCCCTTGAGCCTTTTTGCTACCTCGACTCCTGTCATTCCCCGCATAAGTATATCGAGGAATGCGACATCGCAGCCGTTCTTCCCGGCCTCCTCAAGGAGATCGTCCTGATTGTCAAAGGCGAAGACTTCCGCATCGGGCTTGACTTTTCTGACGCATCTTTCCAGCATCTGCAATGCCAGCGGCTCGTCGTCAAGACACAGTATCTTCATTTATCTGTCCCTCCTTCGGCAGATCGACCGTTGCGACGGTTCCCTCGCCGATCTTGCTTTCTATGATTATCTTCCCGCCGACCATTTCTTTAAGGCAACACCGCACGACCCCTGTGTATCAGTATGCGCAACCTCAACTGGCGTTGAGGCACAGATTTTCGTCAGATTGCCTAAATTCGACGCAGGCTTGCAA
>CAMNNQ010000081.1 GCA_946545645.1 uncultured Clostridia bacterium
AAGCCCCTGCGGCACCCGCCTGCCGGAACTCAGCTACAAGGACCCGGAAGACTCAAGGGATGTTCTGCCGGTAAAGCTCTGCCTGATCGGGTGATTCTGCTTATCCTCCCTGTATGTTGAATAAAAGGATCGGATACAGACAAAAACCGTATATCCCCGGGCTGAAAGCTGAGAGGATATACGGTTTTTGTATTTCTGCATTATTCAGTCAGGAACCGGATGACCTCGGAGAGCCTTTCCCCGCCGACTTTGCGCCCGGTCTGATATACTCTTTCCAGCTCATCCGGGTCGCGCTCTGTCCGGCTGATGCCGAGAGCCTCGCCGGGGCGGATGACCAGTGAGATCCCTGCTTCCTCCCGCTCTTTGATCTCCCGGAGCTGCCGGTTATACATTTCGCTGCGGGCGATCATAGCCTCTGCTGCCCTGGGGTATTTTCTCAGGCCGAGCTTTATCAGAGAGGTGTGCCTGACAGGCTTTTTGAAGTACCCTTCCGGCTGGGTCAGGATGATGACGTTCCTGTTATACCCTCGCTTTTCCATAAACTCAAACGGTATGGAATCGGAGATGCCGCCGTCCAGCAGCATCCTTCCGGCCAGCCTGACAGGTCTTGCGGCAAGCGGCATTGAGCCCGAGGCTCGCATCCAGCGCATATCTCTGCGACCGCCGTCGGTGCAGAGGTGATACACTGCCTTGCCTGTTCCGGCGTCGGTAGCTCCGATGAAGAATTCGGCAGGGTCTTTGGCGAAGGTCTCGGTATCAAAGACATCGAGCTGATTCGGGATGACATCATAGCAGAATTTAACCCCGTATAGGTCGCCTGTAAGGAGCAGGGACAGGAAGCTGCAATAGCGCTTGTCTTTGCTGAAGCGTTTGTTGTATCTTATAGCTCTTCCGATCTGGTGGGATTTGTAATTGCAGCCGAAGATCGCTCCGGCGGATATCCCGGCGATACCGTCAAAGCGGATACCGTTCTCCATAAAAACATCCATTACTCCTGCGGAGAAAAGACCGCGCATCGCTCCGCCCTCCAGCACCAGGCCTTTCTTGTATCCCTGTTCCATAGTTTGTCTGCTCTCCTTCCGTATCCTGTCTGTCCGGCAGGATCTTACTGCACACATTATACCACATCGGGCAGATCAAGTCAATCGCTGGGGGACAGTTTAGGCGGATAGTATCCGCCTAAACAAAGCCGCAGCAAAAAGCCCGGAAAAGTGTAATATCCCCCGCCGGAAGTTGTCTGTATAAGTGAAAAGCGAAAAAACATATAAGGAAGATCTGAATGGACGATAAAAGGATAATCGAGCTGTTTTTTGAACGGGACGAGGCGGCTCTTAAAGAGACCTCGGAAAAATACGGCGCCTACTGCCGTTATATCGCCGGGAACATCCTGCCCTCTGCCCAGGACAGCGAGGAATGTTTCGCGGACGCTCTTGCCGCTGCCTGGAACAGCATCCCCCCGAGAAGCCGGAGAGCCTGAAAGCGTATATCGGCCGTATCACGCGGAACCTCGCTCTCAATTCCCTCAAAGCCATAAACGCTGCAAAGCGCGGCGGAGGTACTGTCGGAGAGGCTCTGGAAGAGCTAGGGGAGTGCGCAGCTCCGGGCTCTGTTGAGGGGGCGCTGGATGCCGGCGAGATGAAGCGCAGCATCGACGGCTTTGTCCGCAGTCTGCCGGAGAAACACCGCCGGGCATTTGTTATGCGCTACTGGTATCTCTGCACCCCGGAGCAGATCTCAAAGCAGCTCGGCATGACAGTCGATTCGGTGAATGTGACTCTGCACAGGGTAAGAGCCCGCCTCAGAGAATATCTGAAAAGAGAGGGATATGATCTATGAACAACAAAACGCTTTTGGAAATGATAGGCTGTCTTGACGACAGCTATGTGCTGGATGCCGCCCCGAAGGAGCTCCCACCGGCGAGAGCAAAGGGCAGCTCCGCAAGGATAGTCGCAGCAGCCGCAGCAGTTCTGGTCTGCCTCGCAGGAACGGTAACAGTCATCGCGGCGAGATCAGATAAGGTGACAAAGTCGGAGCCGGCTTCGTCAACACAGCAGAATATCAGCGAGACTTTCCCCGCTGCGGTCCCGGCTGAGACAGCAGCTTCGGCCGAGACCTCTGCCCAGGAGACATCCGCTTCCGAGGGCAGCAGCGTTGCCAAGACCTCTGCCCCGGAGACATCCGCTTCCGAGGGCAGCAGCATTGCCGAGACAGTGAGCTCTTCCGCCGGAACATCGGCTCTCCCGGCGGAGACGCTCCCCCCGGCATCCACAGAGCTCCAGCCTCTCCCCTCCGTTGACATAGTTGAGACCTCCCACGATGTCTGCCTTGTGGGCTGGAACGGAAAGATCGTCTCTATGCAGCTGCGAAACAAGCTGGAGTCCTGCCCTGAGGATGAAAAGCTCCGGATCAGGCTGACTCCCCCCTCGGCTCCGGACTTCAAGGTCGGCGGCAAAACTCTTGAAGAGTACTATAACCGCATTTATGAAGCCCAGGAGCTGGTACTGAAGCTGACTCAGCTCCTGAAGGAAGGGGATTCCCTGAAATACGGCACAGCGCTTTATGAGGGCGGTGCTCCCGGCGGAGAGAAATGGGACAGGGATCACTATGACAAAAGAGTCGGATTTTACGGCGAGGAGCTGCTGGCAAAATACATCAGGGACGGGGAGTTCCTCAGGGCTCAGGCCGAGGCCGACATTCCCTCTGCACAGGCTGCGGCAGAGACAGCCCGCATCGAGCATGACAAGGCGATAGCTGAATACTGCAAGCAGCTTGCGGAAAGCCTCCCGGGAGAGTTTGAAGTCAACGAAAAATACGGATACCTTATAGCCGAGATGACAAAAAGCGAGCTCAGGGAATTCGACGGTAACGGCGAGGGCTGGCATTACTGCCTTCTGCCCTCTGCCCCGCAGGAGACAGCGGAGACACAGGTAATAACGGCGGATGTTCAATAAAACTACAGTTTATGCAGCATAAAAAGGCCGTATATCCACACCGTCGGCAGCGGGGGGATATACGGCCTTTGGCCTTTGTTCAGCAGGCTCTCCGGGGGAGCATGTCAGCTCTGGCTGACATTTATGATAACATACTCCGAGCGCGTTCCGGTCTTGAATTTGATCTCCCAGTCGGAAATGCCGGAGGTCACGATAAAATCGGTATCGCTGCGGCGCTCATATCCGTAGGTGCGGTCGTTCATGCCCAGCCACTCCCCGACGAAAGTAGCCGGGATGAGCTGCCCGCCGTGAGTATGCCCCGAAAGGACAAGGTCGGCAGCGGAGGCAGCCTCGTTCTCGTAATCATTGGGCTGGTGGTCGATGACGATGATATATTTGCTTGTATCGATCCCTTTAAGCAGAGGCTCCATTTCAAGGCGCTGGTCTCTGGCATCCTTTCTGCCGACGATATAGAATCTGTCGTCGATCAGCTCATACTCGTCTGCAAGTATATGGATACCGTTTTCTTTCAGGGATTGTTCAAGCTGGGAGGGTGTATAGTCCTTACGGTTGAAATAGCCCTTGTCGTGGTTGCCGTATGAATACCAGACACCGTATTTTAACTGCATTTTCCCGAGGGCTTCGCAGGCTGTTCTGATATCCGCCAGTCGGGAGCCGTCATCGACGAAATCTCCTGCGATTATCAGCAGATCGGGGGATTGCTCCTCGATGGTCTTTAGGTGTTCTGCAAAGCCTTCTCCGTCGAAGGTGGTGCCGATATGGCTGTCTGCGATGAGGGCAATTTTAAGGCTGCCGATCGGTTTGGCAGTAGTGAGGTCGTAATCCTTTCTGACGACGCTATGGCAGAGATACCAGCCGACGGCGAGGTATACGACAGAAGTCAGCAGAGCCAGCCATCCGGCGAGGTAGAAGCGGGGCTCTTTGCCCTTGATTTTCTTGAGCAGTCTGAATATGAGCCGGAACAGCAGGAAGAGCAGCACCTCATGCAGCAGCACCATAACTGCGTTCACAGCTCCCATGATGAGATACAGCAAGCCGAAGGTCACTGCAACTATACCGAGGGAGATCAGGAAGCTAAAACGTTTATTGCTTTTAGCCAACTTTTGTATACCGCCGAAGCGGCTTATGCAGAAAGTCATATACACGAAGCCAAGGCCTGCGAGGATGATGACCGTTCCGAAAATAACGCCCCACATATCATTCACTACCTTTCCGTTGCACATAAAGCGGTCAGCCCCAGTATACCACATTTCCTCCAAAAAGTAAAGTTTTTTTTTAACTCCGAAACGCGGCGCTCCCGTTGGTCGCTTGCTGTCGGTGGTGGGTCGTCTGTATGTCCTGCGACGCTGCCGATAAGTTCAGCGGCGTCTTTCCTTTAGAGGGGCGGGACGTTGTTTGCGGCGGGGTCACAGAACAAGTACTGTACCGCACAAAGCGGGCAACATTGCGCCAATCCAAGGGCGCGCTAGCCCTTGGCAGGGGGTCAAGGGGGACAGCGTCCCCTTTGCAGAGCACGAGACAGAGTCTCGTCCGGAACGCAGTTCCGGCAAGGCGCGG
>CAMNNQ010000082.1 GCA_946545645.1 uncultured Clostridia bacterium
TGACGTTGCGTAAAGCGAAGTAAACTTCGCTTGCAAGCCTGCGTCGAATTTAGGCAATCTGACGAAAATCTGTGCCTCAACGCCAGTTGATGTTGCGCATACTGATGCACAGGGGTCGTGCGGTGTTGCCTTAAGTTAATTGCCGATTCTGTTTTGAAAGGAAAGATATTATGAAAAAGGCAGCACTTATCTCTATTCTTCTGGCAGCAATGCTTTCTGTAGCTTCCTGCGGAGACGGAGACGATTCCAGCTCTTCTAAGAGCAGCAAAAAATCCACCAAGACCGGTACATCGACTACTGCTGTGACCGGCGAAGAAGACGAAGAAGAGTCTGACAAAACTAAGAAAGGAGAAAAGACAGAAACCCCTGAAGAGACCGAGGCTCCCGAAGATGAAGAGGATCCCGGAGATACAGAAGCACCTGAAACTACCGAAGCACCCGAAACTACCGAAAAACCCGAAACTACCGAAGCTCCCAAGAGCGTAGTCGATGACGGCCCGTATGACGGTCCGGTCAACCCGGATTATGCCTCGAATGCTGTAATTGAAGGCGTTTATCTGATGAACTATTCAGAAGCTGAATCCTCCAAGGAGGCTGATGAAATGATGAAGAAAGCCAGCGGCGATGAGTTTTCGCTGATCGTGGAGAATTTCCCGATAAAAAAAATTGGCGGGATACTTGGTGATGCCTTATTGGATACCGACAAGATAGCTTCCGAGTATTCGACCAGTGCAACCGTTTACGGTGATATCATCTTTAAAGACGAGAAAAAGAAAAAGGAGCTCTTTGAGGTCGAT
Source organism: uncultured Clostridia bacterium (assembly GCA_946545645.1). GTDB lineage: Bacteria > Bacillota > Clostridia > Oscillospirales > Ruminococcaceae > FB2012. The sequence continues at coordinate 798 of CAMNNQ010000082.1, forward strand.
GTAGTAGCATTCAACTGCGGCTCAGAGAAAAAGGCAAAGAAGTGGATGGAAGAGTTCGGCAGCCAGATCGCTGAAAAGATCAAGTCGGATTCTGATGAAAGCGTTTTGTATGATATAACCGATGATCACATCTGGGAGGTCGCTGACTGCGAGGCAGTAGCCTGGACCTGCAAGGGCTCGGAGATCATCTGTGTCCTTGGCGCAGCCAGAACCTCTGAAGGCAGGCATCTTGAGGATATCAATGAGAGGATCGATAAGAAAGTCAACCGCGCCTGCAGGTACTATGAGATTGATTCTCCGACACAGTTAAGAAAATAACCCGGCATGATATTTTACGCCTTTGCCCTCTCCGGGCGAGGGCGTTTCTCTTTCAATATCCGGCTTTAAATGACTACTTGGTACAGTTCGCTCTTGACTTTTGCGATTTGATGTGGTAATATGTAAATAGGTTTAGCACTTTACATTATGATAACTATGATACGGAGGGTGTTCTGATGAGAGAAAAGCTGGAGATCAAAAATCTTGATGACCTTTACGAGGCAGTATTGTGTCTTGAGACAGTTGAAGAATGCAGGCTGTTCTTTAAGGACCTCTGCACTATACCTGAGCTGAAGGCTTTGTCTCAGCGTTTTCAGGTTGCAAAGCTGCTGGTCGAAAATCATGTTTACAGCGATATCGTAGCCGAGACAGGCGCTTCTACTGCTACTATCAGCCGTGTCAACCGCTCTATCTCCTATGATGGCAGCGGCGGATACAATATCGTATTTGACCGCCTCGATGAGAAGCATAAAAAGCAGGAAGAAAGCAAATGAGCGGATATTCTGCCTTCGCACGCTATTACGACAGGCTGACGGAGAACGTGGATTACGCCGGGGCTGCTTCTGCGATAGAGCGTTATGTTGAACGCTTCGGCGGACGAAAAGGCATATTGCTGGATATCGCCTGCGGGACAGGCTCTCTCTGCGAGCTTATGTCGCGCCGCGGATTTGATGTCATCGGGACAGATTCCTCTGAGGAGATGCTTAGCGCTGCGATGGATAAGAAATTTGACAGCGGGCTGGCTATACAGTATCTCCGGCAGGATATGACAAAGCTGGATATGTACGGGACTATCGATGTTACTGTCTGCACGCTGGACAGTCTCAACCATCTTGAAAGCGAACAGCAGCTCAGGCAGGTGTTTGAGCGGGTCTCGCTTTTTGCTTACCCGGACGGGCTTTTCATATTCGATGTCAATACTTTACATAAGCACAGGGATGTCCTGGCCCAGAACGCTTTTACTTATGACCTCGGTGACTTGTTCTGCGCCTGGCAGAATCAGTATGACCCGAATGACAGTTCGGTTGCTATTTTTCTTGATTTCTTCGAGAAGACCGAAAGCGGGCTGTATGAGCGGAGCTCAGAGAGCTTTTCCGAGATGCTTTGGAGCGATGAACTGCTGACATCGGCGCTGGAAGATGCCGGGATGGCTGTCCTCGCCAGGTATGACGGATATACAGACCTCCCTCTGGACGATCAGAGCCAGAGAGCGGTATATGTCGCAAAGAAAAGAGCTTGAAGATATCATCTATCTGAAATCATTGCAGGATTGGAGACTTAGAAAATGGGAAGGATAGTCAGAACTATCAGTAAGGACGCATCGGTCGTTTGCAGTGCCATAGACGGCCGGGATATAGCTGCCAGGATAGAGCAGATCCATAAGACATCTGCGGTCTGCACCGCCGCCTTGGGAAGGCTGGCTCTGGGAGCTTCGCTGCTTGGATTCGGTCTCAAGGGAGAAAACGATACCGTTACTGTCCGTATCTCGGGAGGCGGCCCCGCCGGAGCATTGATCGCCGTAGCTGACAGCTTCGGCAACGTTAAAGCATACATTCAGAATCCGGTGGTCGAGATCCCGCTTAACAGCGTCGGCAAGCTGGATGTAAGAGGAGCTGTCGGAACTGACGGAACCCTCTCGGTAATAAAGGACCTCGGCCTGAAAGAGCCCTATTCAGGACAGATACCGATCGTTTCCGGCGAGATCGCGGAAGATATAACTTCATATCTGGCGACCAGTGAGCAGGTGCCCAGTGTGTGTGCTCTGGGAGTTCTTGTTGCTCCCGACCTGACAGTTGCTCAGGCCGGAGGCTTTTTGATCCAGCTCCTTCCGTTTGCTCCTGATGAAGCCATAGATATCATCGAGCGCAATATCAAGTCCATGCAGTCGGTGACACAGCTCCTTTCGGAAGGAAAGACCGCCGAGGATATAGCTATGCTGGCTCTTGAAGGCCTTGAGCCTAATCTCCTTGATGATTTTGAGGTCAGCTATAAGTGCGATTGCACACGCGAAAGAGTTGAAAGAGCTCTGATGTCTCTCGGAGCAGATCAGATCGACGAACTTGCGCAGGATGAGAACACAGAAGTCAGATGCCATTTTTGCGATAAGGTATATATCTTTACAAGAGAAGAAGTGCTTGCTCTGAAAAAATGATGCAGATAAATCAAAAAATCAGAAAAAACTCTTGACAAACTGTGTTTGATAGTGTATAATAATATTCGTCACTTGACAAAGTGATGATTCGGGAGCTTAGCTCAGCTGGGAGAGCGTCTGCCTTACAAGCAGAGGGTCATAGGTTCGAGCCCTATAGTTCCCACTCATTCGTATACTGCGCTTCGTGCGCGGTATCCGGCCGGGTAGTTCAGTTGGTTAGAACGCCAGCCTGTCACGCTGGAGGTCGTGGGTTCGAGCCCCATTCCGGTCGCCATTATGCGGATTTAGCTCATCTGGTAGAGCGCCACCTTGCCAAGGTGGAGGTAGCGAGTTCGAGCCTCGTAATCCGCTCCAAACGGCGCTGTAGCCAAGTGGTAAGGCGTAGGTCTGCAACACCTTGATCACCGGTTCAAATCCGGTCGGCGCCTCCAGAAGATGATCCCTGCTTTCAAGCGGGGATTTTTTGTTAACGATCCTGCTGCGCTGAGCAATTAGGCTAAAAAGAACGATATCCGTAAATACCGGGAGAAAAGAGTGCGATCATGGAGTATATCAGAGTTACAAAGGAAAATCTTGAGAAGGAACATATCTGCTGCGCGATCTCGAACAACAAGGATGTTCAGGTCGCTTCAAAGAAAGCATGGCTGTCAGAGCGTTTCGATGAGGGGCTTGTTTTCCTCAAGGGCACTGAAAGAGGAAAGTGCTTTATCGAATATATACCTGCTGAGAACGCCTGGGTGCCGATAGATGCGGACGGCTATATGTATATCGATTGCCTCTGGGTATCCGGCTCCTTTAAAGGTCACGGCTATTCCAACGATCTGCTTGCCGAGTGTATAAAAGACAGCAGGGAAAAGGGCAGAAAAGGCCTTTGTATCCTTTCATCAGCCAAGAAAAAACCTTTCCTTGCCGACCCGAAATATCTGAAATATAAGGGATTTGAGATCTGCGACGAGTCCAGAAACGGTATCCAGCTCTGGTATCTGCCTTTTGAGGTGAACGCTGCAAAGCCTTCCTTCAAGGCCTGTGCGAAGGATCCCCATACCGAGGAAAAGGGCTTTGTCCTGTATTATACCAGCCAGTGCCCCTTCAATGCCAAATATGTACCGATAGTTGAGCAGACGGCAAAGGAACAGGGCGTTGCTTTCAAGGCGATACACCTGACAGACAAGATCTCCGCTCAGAATGCCCCGACTCCCGTGACTACTTATGCGCTTTTCTGCGACGGTGAGTATCTTACCAACGAACAGATGAACGATACAAAGTTCCTGAAGCTGCTTGCCCGGAGCTGAATTATAAGACCGCTGATCTGCCTTTGATTTGAAGGGTCAGCGGTTTTTATTTGTTGCTGTATATATCAGGCGGTTCTGCTCTGTTACCACTAAATAATGTGGATAGCAGTTTCTTTTGCCTATATATTGTTATATCATTTACATAACAGTTGGGCATTTTAGTGAAAATCGCTGTTATTTGCGCCGTAATTGTTTGGCATTGTGTTAAAAAGCTGAAAATTGCTCCGAGACGTTGACTTTTCCGGGGAAAAAAAGTAAAATATACATATTGGGTCAGGGCCGTGCTGCTCAAAGATCCGTAAGGAGGTACAACATGAAAAAAAAGCTCTCGGAGCTTGCAGCAAAGGCTAAGATATATATAAGCCGTAATCTCATGTTTGTGACTTTTGTTATCTCGGGGGTCATAAATTCTTTTCTGCTGCGGGTGACGACCGTAGGTTTCAATTATAATTTTTTCAAGCCTATCCTCGCCGATCTGGCGCTGTGTTTGTTCTTCGGGCTTTTCGGGTTCTGCTTCCGCCCTCGCAGAAGGTTCCCGTATTTTCTTGCAGTTAATATCTTCTTTGTCATTCTCTCGGCAGGGAATTCGATCTATTATACTAACTACCGTTCGTTCCTGTCAGTCTCGCTGATCTCTACTGCCTCGCAGCTTGGCGGCGTTATGAACGCTGTTACCAATCTTATCGAGATCAAGCATTTTATCTTCGTGTGGTCGATAGCCGCACAGATCGCTGTTTACGTTCTTATCAAGAAGAAAAAGCCGGAATATTTCGACGAGGTCGAAAAAATGCACATGAGCCGCAAGGATGCTCTTTCTTCTTTTGCGACGGCTCTGATCTCGCTGGGTATCTTCGCCGCGACTCTGACAGGGACGGATGTTTCCCGTCTCGCCAAGCAGTGGAACAGGGAATATGTTGTCGGCACTTTCGGGCTTTATACTTATCAGATCTCCGATACAGTCAGCTGCGTTCATGCTAAGGTCAGTATGTGGCTCGGTTATGATGAGACGCAGCAGGCCTTTGCTCAGTTCTATAACAGCCGCAGTCAGGATGAAACGGAGCAGGCCGGAAATGAGTATACTAATATCTTCAAGGGCAAGAATGTCCTTGTGATCCATGCAGAGAGCATACAGCAGTTTCTCCTCGATACCAATATCAACGGCGAGCCTCTAGCTCCGAATATCAGGAAACTGGCTGACGAGGGGCTCTATTTCTCGAATTTCTATGCCCAGGAGTCGGTCGGCACCAGCTCAGACAGTGAATTTACATTTTCTTCTTCTCTGATGCCTGCTTCCAGCGGTACGGTCGCCATCAATTATTGGGACAGAGCATATACAACGACACAGTCGATGCTGAAGGATAAGGGTTATTACATCTTCTCCATGCACGGCAATAACGGCACATACTGGAATCGCCTGAATCTTCATAAATCTCTCGGATATGACAAGCTCTATAATTATACCGACGATTTTGTCCTTGATGAAATGATCGGCCTCGGCCTTTCGGATAAATCGTTTTTCAGACAGGCTGTTCCCAAGCTGTGTTCTATTTCGGATGAACATAAAAACTGGTTCGGGACACTTATCATGCTGACGAACCATACCCCCTTTACCGATATCGAGCGTGTCTCGGATTACTGCGTAGATTTCAGATACCGCAAATATGACCCCAAGACAGGTCTTACCGAGCAGGTCTCTGCGCCTTTCCTTGAGGGAACTAAGCTGGGAAGCTATTTTAAATCCGCTCACTATGCTGATGAAGCTATCGGTCAGCTTATGCAGGACCTTGAAAACAGCGGGCTGCTGGAGGATACGGTCATAGTCCTTTACGGTGACCACGATGCAAAGGTCAAGGAAAATGAGTATGAATACTACTTCAACTACGATCCCTTCAGAGATGAAGCAGTATCGGACGGAGACCCGGGATATATCCCCGTTGACCCGTTCTATTATAATATCAATCGCAGAGTCCCGTTCATAATCTGGAGCAAGGGGCTTGAACATAAAGAGATAACCAAAGTCATGGGAATGTATGATGTTCAGCCGACACTCGGCAATATGCTCGGCTTTGATAATTCCTATGCTCTCGGACATGATATTTTCTCCATCCCTGAGGATAAAGAAAATATAGTTTGCTTCCCGAACGGCAGCTTCGTAACAGATACGATCTATTACGACAGCCAGAAGGAAAAGTATTTTGACCTCAGAGGCTATGATAATGTTGCTAAGAACGTTTCCTGCAATCAGATCTATAAAGATGTCCGCTCTCCGCTGGTAACAGGCTCCGAAATGGCCGCTTTCAAACGGACGCACAGCTCTTATGCAGAGTCTGAGGCGGAAAAGAGAGTAGATGACGGCGTCGTTGATGAGAAGTATGTTAATGATTATGTTACATATACTGAGGATCGTATCAATATTTCCAATGCGATCATCTATTATGACATGATCGACAAGACCGAGCAGGAATGGCAGGGAGGAGCTTCGGAACGTAGCACAAAAGAGTCTCTTTTCGCTCCGCCCGATTCCGATAAACGCGATTGGCTTTACGCATTTTGAGCAAATCAAAGAAAAATTGCAAAAAATTTAAAAAAAGGCTTGCAATTTCCAAAATAGTATGATATAATAATCAGGTATTGCGGATAATAGTTATTTCGTATCAAAGAAATGGAGGTGCGAAGAATGGCAAAATGTGAAATTTGCGGAAAGGGTGTTACCTTTGGCATTAAGGTATCCCACTCGCACAGAAGGACAAACAGGACCTGGAAACCCAATGTAAGACGTGTTAAGGCTGTTGTAAACGGCACTCCTACACATGTTTACGCTTGCTCCAGATGCCTGCGTTCCGGCAAGGTTGAGCGCGCATAAATCCTGCGCTTCCGGCTGAAATTGTATACTGAGACGCTTTTGCTGTATCAGCAGCAAGAGCGTCTTTGTTTTTTGCCTGCTATCTGGGATGATTTCAGTGAGAATTTTAACAAATCGCTTGCAATACAGAAGATTTTGTGTTATAATATTCTGTGTAAATAGTTAGCGCCGGAGTTATACTTTGTGGCAGGGGCGGATCTCGGCTATTTTTAATATCGCCGCGCCGGATATTGGATAGGTTAGTGTTTCTCAGGAGTTTCGTGAAGAAGGAAAATGGAGGCCCGATATGGATCAGGAAAGAATATTGAAATACGGCGTCAAGCTGATAATAATATTTCTTGTTATCCCGCTGCATGAATATGCGCACGCATGGGCTGCCAATAAGCTCGGGGACGATACCCCTTCGTATCAGGGAAGGCTGACATTTAATCCTTTAAAGCACGTTGACCCTATCGGTGCTCTCTGTATATTTTTTACCGGGTTCGGTTGGGGCAGACCTGTCCAGGTCAATCCTCTGAATTTCAAAAAATACCGCAAGGGTATGGCTCTTACTGCCGCTGCCGGCCCTATAATGAACGTTATTGTCGGCCTGGTCGGTATGATCGCCACCAAATTCCTTATTGCCGCATCGTTTACTCACTATTCCGATGCAATGAAATGGACTCTGCTGATATTCGAGTATTTTACTCTTATAAACCTCGGACTTGCAGCGTTTAATCTTATCCCTATCCCTCCGCTGGACGGTTCCAAGATCCTTTCTTATTTCACGACAGCTAAATTCGATAAATTTATGGCTGAGAATCAGCTCTATATCTCTCTTGGATTCCTGCTGCTTATCGTTACGGGAGCCCTTGACAAGCCTTTGGGCTGGGTACAGAACGGAATGTATTGGCTCATTGATAAGCTCACTCTATGGGTAGACCCGATCGCCAGGGCGGTGTTTTCGTAAATGGAGAGCATACAATTCAAGCTGGAGGCTTTTGAAGGGCCGCTGGATCTGCTGCTCCATCTTGTTTCCAAGCACAAACTGAATATTTACGACATCGAGATAAGCCTGCTGTTGGAGCAGTATCTTGCTTATATCGACGCTGCAAATGTCAAAGACTATGAGCAGGCAGCCGATTTTCTCGAAATGGCCGCCAGGCTCATATATATCAAGACCTGTTATCTGCTGCCGCAGCCTGAAGAGGCCGAGACTTTGAAAAAAGAGCTTCAAGGCAGGATGCTGGAGTATTCGCTCTGTAAGCTGGCGGCTGAACGTCTGCGTGAAGATTATGCCGGAGGGCTGATATATGTCAGGGCACCGGTAAAGCTGCCTGTCAATAAGCAGTATACCCGGGAACATGACAAGCAGGAGCTGCTTGATGCATATCTGGCTATCTCGTCTAAAGTCAAGGAATACAAGCCTCTTCGCGCCAATATGTTCTCTCCCATTGTTTCTCGGAGAATAGTCTCGGTCGAATCAAAGATCGAGGATATACTTATGAGGCTCTATACCGTCGGCCATTTCGAAATGAGCACTCTCTATGACGGTATGACAGACCGTTCCGAGCGTATAGCGGCTTTTCTTGCTGTGCTGGAGCTGACAAAATCGGGGCGGATCTGTTTGAATGATGACAATACTGTCATCGAGTTACGCTCCGAGCCCCGGGAGGGCGACGAGCCTTTTGATGATATCCTATCATCTAACGCTTATACTGACAGCGCTGACGGAACGGAAGGATCCTCTTCCGAAGAAGTTTCTGATGCTGCGGATACAGTATATGACAAGGCCGGAGAAACAGCTCAAACGGAAATCGCTGCTGAGAAGCCTGAGACAGAGCTGACAGAGCCCGTTGAGT
>CAMNNQ010000083.1 GCA_946545645.1 uncultured Clostridia bacterium
CCCCGCCACAAACAACGTCCCGCCCCTCTAAAGGAAAGACGTCGCTGATCCTATCGGCATCGTCGCAGGGCGTAATGACGACCCACCACCGACAGCAAGCGACCACCGGGAGCGCCGCGTCCCGGCGTTAAAAGAGGAGCTAAAAAAGAGTATAGGAGGGGAAATCGACTTTGATGTAGTCCCCGGAGGCAATGACCTCTTCAAGAGAAAAGGTGTTGCTGCCCTGCGCGTATCTCTTGTAAGGATCTTTAATGCCCTTTATCGGATCATCAGAGAGAGCAGTAATGGTGTAAACCGTGTCGTCAGGCGCAATAATGTATTCCAGCCGCTCTGCTACCCAGATGTATGCCAGCCTGCCGCCCTTTTCTTCTGCGAATTCCTGCTGCTTCTCCCAGCTCGGTCCTCCCGCCGAGGCTCCGTAGTGCAGCTCTCCTTCGTATCTGAATACATCAACATTTCCAATGACCTTCCCCTCAGCAAAAACCGGGAGTGTCATGCGGTCAACAGATATCGTGTTGTCTTTCGTGTCAAGATGAGTGTAACCCTTGAGAGAGATGCAGATGCCCTCGCTTATGTGGGATTCCAGCCCCACAAAGCCCGCTATGTTGCTCTTCTCTCTTTCGATAAGCTCTCTGAGCTCCCTGTCGGTTATCGGCTCGCCTTTTGTGGTAACAGGCGCATCAGATATGACCGCTTCGGCTTCACCGTTCCAGTCTCCCGACGGCTTGTCGCCGTCATAGCTTCCGGACCCGGAGACTGACCCCGGAGTGCTTTCGTAATCGCTTATCTTCTTGACCGTCAGACCCCGCACCGTGAAGAACGCAGCCCCACCGATGATGACCGTCGCTGCCGCCGCTGCTGCGACCCTGCGGTAGCTTATCTTCGGCTTCTTGTAGGCGAGTGCTTCTTTCAGCATATCGCTGCCTATTGCCGCCAATGCTTCATTCATATAATTCTCGTTCATAACACATAGCCCTCCTTTTCGAGGTGTTTTCTGAGCTTCTTGCGTATTCTCGAAAGCCGGACGAAGGCGTTGTTCTCGCTGATACCGATAGCTTCGGCTGCCTCGGCTGTGCTCTGACAGAGGTAGTAGCGCCTGATGAACAGCGCTCGGCCTTCCTGATCCAGAGTGTCGAGGAATCGGAAGATGGATGCTCCAAGCTCTTTTGCGGAGAGCTCCCGGGAAAGCTCGTCCGAGCGCAGGACAGAATCCAGCTCCTCCAGCGGGACAGCCAGACCCTCGCTGCGCTTTGAAGCCTGTGCGGAGCGCCTGCGTTTCAGCGCCAGATTTCTTGCCGCTGCGCAGACATACGCTCCCAGCGGGTCGGGCCTCTCCGGGGGGACTCGGCTCCAGACCGCGAGATAGGTGTCGTTTTCGATCTCCTCGGCGTCTGCGGCGCTGCCGGTGATATTTTCGGCAACGCTCAGTATGAGTCTCCCGTAAGCTGTTCTGAGCTCGTCGATGGCCTGCTCCGAGCGCTCAAAGAGCAGGTCGGTTATCTGTCTGTCGTTCATGGCTGCGCCTCCTTCCGCTTTCACTATATATCTCCCCGTTTATGCCTGCGGCCTTACAGTCCCCGGAAAATATTTTTCCGGAGGGATATGTAAGGCTGCTTTCGTTCTCCGCAGAAAAAAAGGAGCGCATCCGGCCGCTCAGGGGTCCGATGCGCTTTGTGTCCGGTATTCAGCCGTTTATTTCTGTGTAATAGAATATCGCAAGCTGCGTGCGGTCCCGGAGCTCCAGCTTCTCAAGCAGGATGCTCAGATAGTTCCGGACAGTTCCCTCGCTCAGATACAGCTTTGACGAGATCTCCTTATTGGAGAGCCCCTGCGCCACCAGCTCGATGATCTCCCGCTCTTTCTCGCTGATACCCCGCCCGGCGTAGTCGAACTCGGCCCTGCGCTTCATCAGCACAGGCAGCTTGTCCATGACCTTTCCTCCGAAGACGCTCTGCCCTCCCGCGACTATCTCCAGAGCGGGGGCGATCCCTTCGAAATCCTGTTTCAGGATGTAGCCCTTGGCGCCGATGGTCAGCGCTTTGACGATATATTCGTCGTCGGAGAAGGTGGTAAGGAAAAGCACCTTTGCATCCGGGTCGGAAGCGAGTATCCTCTCGCCTGCTTCAAGCCCGCTCATCCCTTCCATACGGATGTCCATGAGCATGACATCCGGCTTATGCTCCCCGTAGAGCCGGACAGCCTCCTCGCCGGAGGAGCCTATCGCCGCGACAGTGATCCTGCCTGTGCTCTCAAGTATAGTTTTCAGAGAGATGGCGACGAGCTTGTCGTCGTCGATGACTACTATCTTCATTTTTCTGTTTCCCCCTTGACTTTTTTCGGAATACTCGAAAAGATGCGGAAGCCGCTCTCCGAGTGTGTAAAGCTGATTATGCCGTTCAGAGCCTCGACCCTGTCTCTCATATTCTGGAGGCCGATGCCGTCTGAGGTCTTTTCCTTTCCGGAGGGCCCGCTGCCGTTGTCTTCGATCATAAGCTGATACAGCCCCGGATGCTCTCTTATGATTATCGTTATCTTATCGCCGTTTGAATGTTTGACACAGTTGGAGAGCGCCTCCTTGATGACAGACAGAAAGCAGAGCCTTATCCTGACGGGGGGCTCGGAGCAGTCGTTCTCAAAGACGACCTTGAAGCGGTCGGAGACAGACGCTATGCTTTCCTTTACCACAGCCTCCAGGTCTATGGACTCATCGTGCAGATCGTGTACACTTTCCCTTATGCTGGTCATAGCGGTGTTAAGGGTCTCTTTCAGCTCCTCCAGCGGCTCCCGGAGAGCCTCGTCCTTGTTTATGACTATCAGCGCTCCCGATTGCAGCAGCGATCGGGTCAGCATATGCCCGACATTGTCGTGTATCTCCCGGGCGATGCGGTTGCGCTCCCGGAGAGTGGCCAGCCTAAGCTCGTTATCCTGAGCTTCCAGCAGCCGGGCATTCCTGTCTGTCAGCCGGACATTTGAGACCGCGACCTCGTCTCTCTGGGAGGACATGGCCTTTATGATCTTTTCCATAGAATCTATCCTGAAATACATTATTGCCGCGACAGCGCAGCCGACCAATACTATGAGAAGCTGCTCGCTCCGGATGCTCTCCCCCGATCTCAGAGCCAGCAGCATCGGCAGAGCCAGATACGGCGAGCGTTCCCAGAAGGCGTCGTAAAGGATCAGCGGAGCGGCGCAGAATGCCGCAGGCATCGGCAGGCAGGCCATCGAGAAGAGGAAGATAAGTATCTTCGCGGAGAGGTGCCCGCTGACAGCCGATACCGCTGCGGAGACAGAGAGCGCAGAGAGAAGGGCTATTACAGGCATGGGGGAAAACTCGGTATAGCTGAATGCGACGGCGCAGATCAGCATCAGAGCCAGTTTTTCCAGAAGTCTTTTTTTCATTTTCCCGCCTCCCTGATCTCAGTTTTCCGGCTCTCAGCCTGTGAGCCTGTCGTCTATACGTTTCAGTTCTTCTTCGCAGCGCCGGATGTCGTCGAGATAATCGCTCTTTTTATCCAGCTCGGTCTGTGCATCGACATTCTCCCGCTCCAGCTCGCTGAGCATATCCTCCTGCTCCTCGATGAATTCGGGGAGCCGTTCCAGAGTGTTGTCTATCCTGGCGGCATAGCCGAAGGGGGTATCCCCAAGCTCGGTGTAATAGCAGCCATTGCGGGTCAGTCTGACTGCGGGGCGGCTCCTCTGCATATTCGGCTGGAGGCTGACTTTGAAGCCTCTGTGCCCGCAGATAGGCTCCAGGCTGGGTATCTGCGCGGAGAGAGCCTCTGTCAGCGCCTGACGGAGAGCGTTCCTGCCCTCGGTAGTCTCGGCATTTTCCGGCTTGCGGAGCTCTTCTAGGTCGGCCTTTGCCGCTTCGATAAGAGCGATGAGCTTTTCCCTCTCTCCGGGGATGCTGTCCAGCCGCTCCCGGAGATAGGCCTTTCTCTGCCAGAGCTGCCTCTGGAGTATCTTATAGCGCGAGAGCTCGTTGGCAGTCTCTATGCGCTTCTTTATCATCGGGTCGCCTACTGCCAGCGCCTTGACCTCGGCGTAGTCCAGGACAGCGCTGTCAACTTCTGTGCCGCTGCGGTCGATGAGATCGTTGGCCAGGAGCTGGGTTATGAAGCTCTGCTTGGTCTCCAGGAGCTGCCAGGAGTAGGCATCGAAGCTGCCCTCGGTAATATAGCGGTAGATATTGACTCTGCGGTTCAGGTTCCCCGGGCGGAGGATCCTGCCCTCCCGCTGGATCATATCCGCAGGCCTCCAGGGGACATCCAGATGATGCACTGCTTTCAGCCGCTTCTGGACATTAACGCCTGTCCCCAGCTTGAAGGTCGAGCCCAGCAGCACCCGGACCTTGCCCTCGTTGACCTTATCGAAAAGCTCCAGCCTTTCGTCGTCGGT
>CAMNNQ010000084.1 GCA_946545645.1 uncultured Clostridia bacterium
CTCTCCTGGAGAAAGCAGGCTTCAAGGATGCTGATGAGATCGGCAGAAAGCTGGATGTTTCAACAGCGAAGGCTTTTGATCTTATCCGGGCTTTCGCAGGTAAAGACGGTATTAAGGAAGGCGTCCATTACCTCGTATATAATGTTATCGACGGTATGGTGATATCTGTTATACGGTTTGTCCTCTTTGTCATCCTGCTCATCGTAACCGAGATTATCGTTGCGATAATATTCAAACTCGCCGGCGTTTTCGACCATCTGCCCGCCATAAAGAGCGCCAACAAAGCTCTTGGCCTGATGCTGGGCATAATAAAGGGCTTTATCTACGTCGTCCTGCTGGCACTGCTGTTCTCGGCGCTTTGCAAGAACGGAGCTATCGGCGATAGCTCCTCGATAGAGGATTCTTATGTCTTTGGATTCTTCTTTCGGCTCTTCTACTGATCCGGGAGCTCATGCTGTGCAAGGAATGGCCGATCTTGTGCCTTACTCTGCAAACAGATGTATCCAAGGTATCGATCAAATATATAAGTAAACAGAAATAAATTGCTTTTACAGAAAGGAGACTTATACTATGGAACCTGTAATGTGCTCCAGATGCGGCAAAAGACCCGCAGTCGTGTTCATATCATCGCCTGACCCGCAGGATCATTCAAAGAAAAAGCACGAGGCACTTTGCCTTCAGTGCGCCTGTGAGCTGGGAGTCTCTCAGAGCGAGGATTTCAAGAAAATGCTGGGTATCTCCGACGAGGAGATCAAGAATATGACCGATCAGCTTATGGAGCTCAATGACGGCAACGACTTTGAGATGGGCGGCAGCGGCACTATGCCGAACTTCCTCAGCCAGATATTCGGAGGGCTTGCCGGTAATAACAACAGCTCCGATAAGCCTGTTCCCCAAGGAGATTCTCCGGCCGGAGAGCGCGAGATCAGAAGACGGCGCGAGCGAAAGGATAAGAAAAAAGACCTGAAGTTCCTGAACAATTACTGCACAAATCTTACCGAGCGTGCAAGAGAAGGAAAGCTGGATAATATCATCGGGCGGGATAAGGAGATCGAGCGTGTCATCCAGATCCTTTCCCGCAGGCAGAAGAACAATCCATGCCTTATAGGCGAGCCCGGTGTCGGCAAGACAGCCATAGCTGAAGGTATCGCTCAGAGGATAGTTGCCGGGAATGTCCCTTTCAGGATCAAGGATAAGGAAGTATATCTGCTGGATCTTACTGCACTTGTCGCCGGAACACAGTTCAGAGGGCAGTTCGAGAGCCGCTGCAAGGGTCTTGTGGAGGAAGTAAAGAACGAAGGAAATGTGATCCTCTTTATCGATGAGGTGCATAATCTTGTAGGCGCAGGAGACAGCGAAGGCTCCATGAACGCAGCTAATATCCTGAAGCCCGCTCTTTCCAGAGGCGAAGTACAGGTTATCGGCGCGACTACTTTCAAGGAATACCGCAAATATATCGAGAAGGATTCCGCGCTGGAGCGCCGCTTCCAGCCTGTCAATATCCCTGAACCCACTATTGAGGATACAATAGAGGTGCTCAAAGGTATCGCAAAATACTACGAGGGGCACCACAGAGTCCATATTTCTGAGCATTGTCTCCGGATGTGTGCCGTGCTTTCCGAAAGGTATATCAATGACCGCTTTCTGCCGGATAAGGCTATCGACCTTCTTGACGAAGCCTGTGCTGTCGCAAGCATCGGCAGCAGTGAACTTGCGGAATACGATAAGCTCACAGCCGAGCTGAAGAATCACAAGGATCTTGTCAGCGAATATGAGGAGAAGTCTGAACCGGATTACGAAACACTTGCCAAGGAGAAGGCTGAGATCTCCCGCATCGAGAACAGGCTCAAGGAGATCGAGCCTGTTGTTGCGAAACTGAATGTCACAGACGGTGATATATCCAAGGTCATCGAGATGTGGACGGGGATACCTGCAAACAAGATCGTCGAGACTGAATATCAGAAGATCAGGGGCTTGAAGGATGCTATGCTCAAGCGTATCATCGGTCAGGACAAGGCAGTTGATAAGGTCGTCAAGGCGATCAAGCGCTCAAGGGTACAGCTCTCAAAGCGCCGCAGGCCTGCATCGTTTATCTTTGTCGGCCCAACAGGTGTCGGAAAGACTGAGCTTGTAAAAGTTCTTGGAGAGGAGCTTTTTGACGCGACAGAGCCTATAATCAGGATAGATATGTCTGAATATATGGAAAAGCACTCTGTTTCTAAACTGATCGGTTCGCCTCCGGGATATGTGGGATTTGACGAGGCAGGGCAGCTTACCGAGAAGGTGCGCCGCCGCCCATATTCTGTGATCCTTTTCGATGAGATCGAGAAGGCGCACCCTGATGTTATGAATATCATGCTGCAGATCCTTGACGAAGGTATGCTCCGTGATTCACAGGGCAGGAGCGTTTCCTTCCAGAATACTGTTATAGTTATGACCTCAAATGCCGGATCGACAGCCAAGGATTCGGGTGTCGGCTTTAACAAAACCGATGCAGAGATATCGGAGGAGAAGGCTATGAAGGCTCTGCGGGATTTCCTCAGGCCAGAATTCCTCGGAAGAGTAGACGAGATCGTTGTGTTTAATCCGCTGACTCAGGCAGATTATCAGAAGATCGCAGCACTTATGCTGGACGAAATGAAGCAGCCTCTGCTTGAAAACGGTGTTACACTTGCTTACGATGAAAAGGCTACGGCACTTATTGCCGAGAAGTCCTTCGGAGGCAAGCTCGGTGCCCGCGATATCAGGCACTATATCCGTGAGAAGGTCGAGGATAAGATCGCTGAGCAGCTTATCGACAGAGGAAGCGGAAGTATCAGTGCTCTCGGACTTTCGGCAGAGAACGGCGAGCTCAGGCTGGATATTTTGTAACTTATGGGTTTGGGCGACTAATAGTCGCCCAAACACCCGGAAAGGAAGATAAAAAATGACCTACAAGGAAGAATTTATCAAATTTATGGTAGACTCCGGCGTCCTTACATTCGGAGAGTTCACTCTCAAAAGCGGCAGGAAAGCTCCATATTTCATCAACTGCGGCAACTATAAGACAGGAGAGCAGCTTGCTCGCCTCGGCGGGTTTTATGCCGATTGTATCGTAGATAATAAGATCCCCGTAGAAACCCTCTTCGGGCCCGCATATAAGGGCATCCCCCTTGCAGTATCGGCAGCAGTAGCTTTGGCTACAAAGTATAATGTCAATGTTTCCTATTGTTTCGACCGTAAAGAAGCAAAGGATCACGGCGAGGGCGGTATTTTTGTCGGCAAGACTCTTACCGATAACGAAAAAGTCATCATCATCGACGATGTTATGACCTCCGGTAAGGCTTTGCGTGAGTCCCTCCCAAAGCTGAAGAGTGCCGCAGATGTCGATGTTACAGCTTCCGTTATAACTGTCGATAGAATGGAAAAATCCCTGACTTCCGATAATTCTGCTGTCCAGGATGCATTTTCGGAATTCGGCATCAAGGTCTATTCGATCGTCAATATCAATGATATCATAAAGGCTATCGAGGACGGCATTGTTGCCGGCAAGGAATATCTTCCCGCTATGAAACAGTATAGAGCAGATTACGGTGTCGAGTATTGAACCTTAACACAAGATATTGTAACAGTTTTGTAGTAAAATGTAACTATGTTGTTGTTGAAAAAATGTTTAAAGTGAGTATAATAATATTTGTAGAACAACAAGAAAGAGCAAAAGAATGTAACTGCTAAGTTTACTTAGCTCGTTTCATCCTCTCCAAAATTTTTACACAAGCAAGAAGGCAGCCAATAGGTTGCCTTTTTCGCTTTTAGTTAGCTGCTGTATCGTGAAAAAAAACCGTATATCCTGACATCTTTAATGTAAGGATATACGGTTTTTCTTTTATTTCTTTGGATTTTATTCTTCCGCTTCCGGCTCAGCCGGAAGAGAGGCTTCGTTGGATCCATCCTGTTCGGAGCTGTTGTCCTGCTCCTTTGAATTGATCCTTTCAGATGTCTCAGACGCTGTCTTAACATCCTCCCGCCAGTGATGCTTTCTGTGCTGCTTTTTGAGATGACGTACATAGACAGTGTGGATAACCTGCGCCGAGATGATGAATACAACACCGATGATCGCGAGAATGATCTGTGTCTTAATTATTCCGTCAAGTGCAAGCCCGAACATACCCGTAACAGTATCGTGTATGTATTCATTCCTGATGAAGAAGGAGGAGAAGTAATCAGTCTTCTCAAGGATCACAGCAGGAACCAGGAATACACAGGCAGGAACGAGTATCAATACTCCTAACCAGTAGGGAAGATCTCTCGGATGATGGCGATTGATAAATATCATAAGCGCAAACATCACTGCCGCCAGCCCTATACATATCCAGGAACCGATACCCAGCAGATGTGAATACTTGTGTACCGCCTCGGCAGCACCGGTTTTAGAAAGAGTGTAAAGCATCATCGTGTCAAGACGGCTCGTGATCTGCTCGCGGGCTATCTTGACAGTGTTATCAACGAGCTTTTTGAATTCTGAGTTCTTCTTAAGTCCTCTCTCATCGGCATCTTTCTCGATATAGTTCCTTATATTGTCCTCAATAGGTTTGGAATCATAGTTTATCTTCGGCTTTGGTGCATCCGGGTCCGCAAGGTAGGAAAGACAGTCCCGAAGCAGGATATAGGATGACTCATAGAGCTTATCCTTATCGATCTTCTCAGTGTAGACCTCGGGGGGAATACCGGTGGCATTTGAAAGCGATTTGAAGTATACGATCAGTTCATTATACATTGAATCGGAAACTGATTTCTGATCCATTGCCGTCTTGTAGATATCAGCATCCAGCAGAGTGTTTTTTGTGTAGCTGAATACTTCTGCGGCAACAATGAATATGATGGCAAAAAAGGAAAGGACTACCATCGGGATATAGTGGTATAACTTTTTCACTGCTGCACCTCCACATCCTTCCACTCGCGTTTAACGAGATCACAGATAATGGCGATACGGTAATCGCTGAGGCCAAGCATTCCGTTGTTCCAGCAGGTGTAGGCTACAAGCATATCCTCTTTAGAAGGATTGATGTATGACAGGTCTTTTTTGTGGTATGTGACCTTGTCTTTGATGATATATGTCAGCTTGCAGCAAGCGGTGTCTATTACTACGGTATCTCCTATGTTGCAGAGAGGCAGCAGCAGGAAATAGGTGTGGTTATGCCCCGCAAGAACGACTTTCCCGACTCTCCCGATGAAATCCGAGCCATTGAACCATCCGATGCCTTTCTCAAGAACATCGTTTCTGGTGCCGGCATAGATCGGGATATCTATCATATTGGCATTCTCGCAGGTGAAAGTGCCGTAATAGTCACCGTAGTAGGGGATGATCAGCTTGTGAGTCTTCGGAGAATCATCTTTCTCTGTATTCTCAGAGGGGTCAACGATATCCTTTGTAATGGTAGGAGCATCATCGGGATGATAAATGCTGATCTGTTTTTCTCCTTGGGTCTGGGTGCTGTTTTGATTGAAAACAACTCCGAGATAAGGGCTGATCTTAGAATATGGTTTAAAAAGCGACAGTACGAGTACCGCAGAAACAACTATAAATATCAAAAAAGGTGTGAGAACATAAGTAACTGTTCTCAGCACCTTGTTTGACTTTGAGTGTTTACGGTGACCCGAACTGCGTTTAGAATGAGCAGTCCTATTGTCACTCATATACTATTCTCCGTTATTAGTTCTCTTTGTTCTTCTTAGCAACTACAACGATACCAGTGCCTGCAAGAAGCATAGCTATAGAAGCGATAGCGATAGCAGCATTGCTGTTGTTGGTAGCGATGTCACCGGTGTTAGGTGTAGGATCATCGATAGGTGTAGTCTTGCCCTTGTAGGTAGCGAATACATCGTAACCGAAGTTTGTATCGCTCTTCTTATAGGTGATATCAACTTCAACCTTCTTACCAGCCTCAACCATCTTGTCAAGGATAGCCTGCTTGTCTTCCTCAGACATATCGTGCAGGATCTTGCCTCTCTCTTCCTCAGTCAGAGTAGAAAGATCCTTTTCAGTATACTTCTTAACGATAGTTGCAGCATCTTCGATAGCAGCTACCATATCAGCACGCTGAGCATCGGTGAAATTGTTAGCATTCTCGAAAATGAAATTCTCGAGCTGCTTAACGTTGTGCTCCTGAACACCATTGTTGCGAGCAGCCATGATAACATCGTCAACTGTTGTCTCAGCGGAAGCGGAGAATACCATGGATGCTGCCATAGCAACTGCAAGAACTGCAGCGCTTATTTTCTTTGCAAGTTTCATTTTTATATTCCTCCTAAAGAAATATTTTTATAGATATAAATCCTACGCTATTATTATATCACAGCAGTATTCTGTTTGCAACATTTTTTTACTGCCAAAATTCAATTTTGTAAAATATGACAACAGGCCATAACTATTTTCGTCACATTTGTCTAATATTTACAAAATAATAACGACATGAATGGTGTTGTTACCATTTCTATAAGCCTCTTTTACAGTTCTGTCATAGAATTTATTATAAAACTCCAAAAATGTGACTTCCGGTCAGTAATTTTGTAAGATCCTACTTAGCATTATAAATAGTATGCGGATCACCAAAATGTCTCAATTGTAAACAAATTTAAAACATTTCGGAGTATACGTTTTCTTTGGAAACGTAAACGTTTTCATTCAAGGCGGGGGGCTTGCAAATTTCAGAAAAATGTGTTTTAATTAAAGCGTAGAGCAAAGAGCTCTTGGTAAACTGAAAACAAAACGAAAGGCGGTATCATTATGAACGTTCAGGTCATCAACGGTCAGTCAATCCCCAATATACCCTGGCAGGATAAGCCCGAGGGCTGCACAGACGTTATCTGGAGATATGATGCTAACCCCATAATCCCCAGAAACCTTCTTCCTACTTCCAATTCTATCTTCAACAGCGCAGTAGTAACCTTTAACGGCAAGTTCGCAGGCGTTTTCCGCGTAGACGATAAGGTCAGAAATATGGAGCTCCATGCCGGATTCTCCGATGACGGTATCCACTGGAATATCGACCCTGACAGGATCGTTTTCGTTCAGGCAGAGAAGTCTACCGAAGAAGTCAATCAGTGGGGCTATGGCTATGATCCCCGCGTTTGCTGGATCGAAGACAGATATTGGGTGACCTGGTGCAACGCTTACGGCTGGAAGCCCACCATCGGTGTCGGCTACACCTACGATTTCAAGACCTTCTATCAGTGCGAGAACGCATTCCTGCCCTTCAACAGAAACGGTGTTCTCTTCCCGAGAAAGATCAATAATAAGTTCGTAATGTTCTCCCGTCCTTCTGACAGCGGCCATACTCCTTTCGGTGATATGTATCTTTCCCAGTCTCCTGATATGAAGTACTGGGGCGAGCACAGACACGTTATGGGGCCTCTCAAGGCTTGGGAGTCCAAGAAGATCGGCGCAGGCCCGATCCCGATAGAGACCTCTGAAGGTTGGCTCTGCTTCTATCACGGCGTTCTTGAAAGCTGCAACGGCTTTGTTTACAGCTTCTCCGCCTGCATCCTTGACAAGGATGAGCCCTGGAAGGTCAAGTATCGCTGCGCAGAATATCTGCTGAGCCCCCAGATGATCTATGAGTGTGTTGGCGACGTTCAGAACGTTACCTTCCCCTGCGCTACTCTGGTTGATGCAGATACCGGCCGCATAGCTATCTATTACGGCTGCGCTGATACCTGCGTATCTATGGCATTCACGACAGTTGATTCCGTCGTTGAATATGTAAAGTCTCATTCCTCCGTTTGAGCAATGGCACTGCTCCGCGGATGAGTGCTGATGGAATAAGAAATGATGAATGAAACAGGCTCCCGGCTGTAAGACGGCCGGGAGCCTCCTTCTTTATTTTACTGTCTCAACTTTGATAAGATTGGTCGTCCCGCTCCTTCCGAGAGGAACACCTGCCGTCATTACCACAAGATCGCCTGATCTTATATATCCGAGCTGTTTTGAGACTTCGATAGCGTGCTCGATGAGCTCATCGGTATTGGTCTTTTCGTCGATCATACCGGGATGCACTCCCCAGGACATATTCATGTGCCGGCAGACGGTCTCGTCTGTTGTGAGCCCGATGATAGGGCAGTCAGGGCGGAATTTCGAGAGCTGTCTGGCAGTTGCACCGCTCTTGGTAACTGTCATTATAGCCGCAGCGCCGAGATCGTGTGCTGTTGTAACTGTAGCGTGAGAGATAGCTTCGGTGACAGATTCGCTCCTGGAATCCTCCCGCAGACGGAAACGCTTTTTATAGTCGATGTCTTTTTCCGTAGTCTCTGCAATGAGAGCCATAGTCTTGACTGCTTCGGTCGGATAGGCGCCGGCAGCGGTCTCTCCTGAGAGCATTATAGCAGAAGTGCCGTCATAGATAGCGTTGGCGACATCGGTGATCTCTGCTCTGGTCGGGCGGGGATTGGTTATCATAGATTCCAGCATCTGAGTCGCCGTAACGACCTGCTTGCCTGCATTGTAGGCTTTGTGTATCAGATCCTTCTGGATCGCCGGGATCTGCTCAAAGGGGATCTCGACGCCCATATCGCCTCTTGCGACCATGATGCCGTCGGCAGCTTCAAGGATCTCGTCGATATTCTCGACGCCCTCGGCATTCTCGATCTTTGCGATTATGCGGGGATTGCTCCAGCCGAGGCTTTGCGTGAACTTTCTCAGATAGATGACATCGGCGGCAGTACGGACAAAGGATGCAGCGATGAAGTCAAAGCCCATCTTTGCTCCGAAAGCCAGATCGTCCATATCTGCATCGGAGATATATGGCATAGATAACTTGACTCCGGGAACATTTATTCCTTTATGATCCGAGAGCTTTCCTCCGTGAATCACCTCGCAAAGGATATCTGTGCCGTTGATAGACTTTACGTGCAGCTCTATCACACCGTCGTTTATCAGTATCCTGGAGCCCAGAGACACGTCCTTGGGCAGATGCTCAAAGGTTATTGAAGCTATCTGATCTGTCCCTTCAACATCCCGTGTGGTCAGTGTGAACTCTGCTCCGTCCTTGATATATACAGGCTCATGATCCTTGAAATCTCTCAGCCTTATCTCGGGGCCTTTGGTATCCAGCAGACAGGCGACATTGAGCCCCAGCTCGCTGCTTATCCTTCTGACAGCCTCAAAACGCTGCTTGTGTACCGAATGTTCCGAATGGGAGAAATTGAATCTGGCGACATCCATACCGGAGAGCATAAGCTCCCGCATGACGTTTTCGTCATCGGTAGAGGGGCCTATCGTGCAGACGATCTTTGTCTTTCTCATTACTTATCCCAGCCTTTCGCCTTTTTAAATATGTTTTATCTGACAGATATATTATAGCTCTTTTTCTTATTCCCGTCAATAGCATTATTCGTAAGTGCCTGACCGATTTGTGCGATTTGCTCCTGCTTGACACACAGTTCCCTCTATGATATAATCAACCTATGAGAGAAGCGCGGAAAGACCGCGCACAAAGGCTTTTATTGGGGGGATAGTGTGAAAAAACAGCTTTTGACGCTTGGGGCGGCATTGCTTATGTTTTCGGGCTGCGGGAAGGAATACGGAAAGAAGAGCGGAGCTGTCGATCTTAACAAAGAGCTTGTAGGAAGCTGGAACTGCCAGGGGTTTGAAGCGGCAGGCGCCAGCTACGACTCGGAGAGCTTCAAGCCCTTGTATGGCTATGATATAACAGAATACGCTGTCTTTAAATTCTCAAAGGACGGTACAGGCGCATTTACTGCTTTCGGCGGCGAGGAATACTACGGGTATAAATGGGAGGTCAGCGACGAGATCGTTGATGTGACCTTTGACAATAACCCTGCCGGGCTCACATCTGCAAGAGGGGAATATTCAGATCAGGTACTGACTCTGAAGATGGACCTCCGTGCCATAAGTACTGTCTTTACTCTTGCTAAGGAAGGCTCAGCTTCTTCTCCGGACACTGTAGTGGATGGAGATAAAAGAGAAAAGCTCAGAAAGGCAAACGTCAATGCGCGGCTCGTTTACGACGCTGTCAGCGAGACCTGCGCCGAACTCAGGAATGACGGCAGGGAGTATGAGCTATCCATAGGCGAGAGCGGTCTTATAGAGACGGCAGGCATGGGGCATACAGCGATCGAAAGGGCGGTCAAGTCTGCGCTGGATAATGCAGGCGTCTCTCCGGGGTATGTCTGCTGGGAGATAGATATGAATTATAACTGCACCTTTGCACAATATTCGGAAAACTTCTCCGAAGGCTATGTCGGGCAGTATCCCGATCCAGTGACCGATATCTCCCGGTTCCATGCTCCGGGCAAAAAGATATGAAAAAAAGAGCTGCTTTGCGGAGCAGCTCTTTTATTATTTAACAATACCCTGAAATGATCTCAGATAAGATCAAGAGCCATCAGGAGGAATATAAGACCTACTATTACAACTGTCATACCGCCGAAGAGCAGCAGTTTTCTGATAACAGATGCATTTCTGACCTTCTGCTTCTTGTATTCCTCGATAGCATCGGGCTGATATGCGGTGCGCATGGTCTTGTTGCCCATAGTCGGGTTCAGCATATCGTTGATGTTAACGTTGCGGTATTTTTCCTCCATGCTCATCCCTGCGCCGCGGTCGGGAACCTCATAAGGAGAGTCGAGCCTTGTGCGGTCGTAGGTCTTCATGTTGATGTCATCCATCTTGAGGTCTGCGGTCTGCGGAGGAGCCTCTGTATCACCGTTGTTGAAGGCGTGCTTGGTATCGACATCCTTCATGAACTGGTTTCTGCTCTTGTTTGCGCGGAGCATCTGAACAAGAGCGGCAGTGTAGATGTTCTGCTCCTCTTCCTCTTCCTCGGTGACTTCGGTGAGGTTGATGTCTGTGGAATCCTTCGGCATAGCGGACTGATTGTCTTCGATAAGAGTTGTCCGCTTCTTCTTCATGATCTTAGGAGCAACTACCATAGAATCGTTCTCTGCCTGCTCGGAAGCAGCGGGAGCCGGTGCCTGCGGAGCTACACGGGGACGGTCTGTGGAAGGCTTCATAACAGTAGCAGTCTCGCTGGGAGCGCCGGCATTTTCCTTGGTAAGGATGCCGGTGTTCACAGGGCGCTTGATAACTCTCGGAGCTGTTGTTGTAGCGCCGGAGTCTGAAGCAGTAGACTGGAAGGAAAGGGGCTTGCGGGCGGTGAAATCATCATCGTCGTCGAATTTCGGAGCTGTAGTATCGGGCTCGTCGGGGATGACATTATTTTCGTCAGGCTCTTCGAGGATCTCGTCAGCGGAGATGCTGGTAGCAGCCTGATCGAATACATTGCTCTCCACCTTGGCGCTGGTGATAGCCTCGAAGCTCATCATCTTTCCGGTAGAGATATCGAAATATTCGTCGCCGTCCTTGAGAGCGAGCTTCAGCTTGGGAGCTTCGCTGCCGTCCTTGGGAATATTTGCCTGCGGGATCTCGATCTCTTCAAATTCCTCGTTGATATCTATGCCCTTGAGCTCGAGAATGCCGGAGGCGGTGTCGCACTTCATAGCGCCTCTTACCATTTCCTTGAGAGGCAGGAGAATTATCTCACAGAAGGTTACATAGAATGAACGGTAGATCGTCTTACCGGGATCTATCATCTCGGGAGGGAAGCGGTTGTCGAAAAATGTCTCGAACTTATCGGGAGAAGATGTTATCATCGTGTCGATATACTTGGCGAGACGTATCCACAGCTCGTGCTCTTCCATATCGGGATCGTTGATGACGAGCCACATATAGCATCTCAGAAAGCAGTCATAGCAGGTTACATCTCTGAGATTGAGGGCAACGTCGTCTATGTTGAGCGGGACGGTAAAAGCCGGATCGGAATAAGCGAAGCAGCGGTAACCGTTGCTGGCGAGCTTGGCATAAGCAGTCTTCAATGCAGCGGGATCTCTTGAGAACGGAGGCAGAGAATTGAAATCGAACTCCGATTTCAGTACTGCGGTCTCTCCGACAGAAGAAGCCGCAAGAAATTTGTGGTATCTTTTGTCGATCTCAGCCTGCGGTGTGTTTACAGCGACACCGAGAACTCGGAAAGGGTTGCAGGCAAACAGCTCAGTCGCGGTTATGCCGATTTTTTGATTCAGCAACGTGATTCCCCCTTGAAATATGTATTGGTCAATTTTGTTGATTAAATGTTTTTACAAAGATCACTGTAATACTTTAATTATTATAACAAATAAGGCAGCTGAATTTGATAACAAATTGTTGTAATTTTATTGATACTTTGTGAACTTTACAAATTGTCCACAAATTATCGGTGATATTTTTTATAAATTATTTTCAAAACTTATTGCAATTTTCCCTAAAATAGTATATAATATAATAAATATATTATGTGATTTTTACTAATCATGAAAATATAAATAATGAGGAGGTACTTTTTATGGCACTTTTCGGACATAAAAAGAACACTGAAAGCAATACCCCCGCGACTAAGCCTAAGGCCGTCAATCCGGATGATATCTGGAATTCCGCACCTGTCAGGAGAGTCAAAGCAGACGACGGGACTACTGTTTTCATCAAGGAAAGCAAGCACGACGAGCTGAGACCGGAGCAGGTCGGCCCCAAGGCTATAGATCCGGATACCATTAAAAAGAAAATGGCTGAGCTGGAAAAGGAGCTGGAGGAACAGAAGAACAAGCCTGTTATGACTCCCGCCGATTACGATACCAACCCTATCGCCCAGACAGAAGTCTCTGCGGCGCAGGATGAGTTCGAGGCTCAGTATAAGATCGAGCATGAGCGCTTTGTCGCTTCTCATGAAAACAAAGATATCGATTCCGCTAACGCTTCAGGCGTCGAGGATAAGATCACCAGAATGGTGGACGAGGTCGAGGCCAGAGCTAAAGCCAGAGATGCGATGAATCTCGATATCGAGCACGTAAAGCAGGGAGATCTCGACCGCAAAATGTCTGAGCTGGGCGTCGCAAAGGATGTAACACAGGATGCCGAGTATCAGAATATCGACAAGGTCAAGCAGTCAGAGCTCGATAAGGGTATGTCCGAACTGGGTGTCGCCAAGGATGTCTCCAAGGATAAAGAGTATAAGAACATCGCTTCTGTAAGCGACGACCTCCTTGCTAAGAAGACCGAAGAATTCATGCAGCAGTACGGCGACAGAAAAAAGCAGGACTGACTGCACAAACCTTATATTATAAATTCTGTCAGGAGAGATGGTTTTGATAATAAATGTTGATAACCCGGTAATCAGTTATTCGGATAAGGGCAAGCCTTTTCAGTATGATAAGATATTCTATGCTACAGTTGAGCCCTATATCCTTGAATTCAAGAATTGCAGGCTGGATAAGCTGACCGAAGAAGATGCAGCCAGATGCCTTGCACGTATCTTCAAGAAAATGGAGGTCAACGGTGTCCCGGTGCTTGAATTCTTTAAGGCAGACCTCGATAAATGGAAATCTCAGGGGCAGACACAGTATCAGATCACTACAAAGCTGGCTGAGCTGATCGCCAAGGATATTTTCTGCTGCTTCGATAAGAATCTCTATGACGAGAACGACGAGTTCGCTGTCTGCGACAGGCTCTATTGCATCGTCAAGGATAACGAGAAGGATTATATCTACTGCGACAGCATGATCAAGGAAGGAAAGCTGGGAAGAAAGAAGCCTTCTCCCGAAGCAGAGTATTTCGCCGAGCTCATGAAGTTCAATGAGCAGGGCAAGCTCCCCAAGGCAAAGGATAAATACTGATTCAGCAGTATACTATTTATTAAGGAGAGATTCCGATGGTCGTTATTGAAATGGAAAACGGTAAAAAAATGAAAATAGAGCTCTATCCAGAGGCTGCACCGATAACTGTCGCCAACTTCGAGAAGCTGGTAAAGGAAGGCTTTTACGACGGGCTCATCTTCCACAGAGTCATTGAAGGGTTTATGATTCAGGGCGGCGACCCTATGGGCACCGGCTTCGGAGGCTCAAAGGATAAGATCAAGGGCGAGTTCATGCAGAACGGTGTTGCAAACCCGGTAAAGCATACAAGAGGCGTTATCTCCATGGCGAGATCCATGAACCCCAACTCCGCAAGCTCCCAGTTCTTTATCATGCATAAGGATACACCTTACCTCGACGGGCAATATGCCGCATTCGGAAAGGTAGTCGAAGGGATCGAGGTAGTTGACGAGATCGCAGTGTGTGAGACCGATGCCAACGATAAGCCTCTAAAGCCCCAGGTAATGAAAAAGGTAACTATCGAATAATATCAAAGACGTCCGCAAGGGCGTCTTTTTTCGCTTTGTCATTCTGCACAAACAGAAGCCCCTCGATTTGTCTATCCCGACATTGTATAAAACAGATAGTTTTTGCATCGCGTTATTGCAAAAGTCTATACAATGTGTTATAATAAAAGCTGGGGGGATTTGACATTATCCCCTAAGATCGGAGGAGTGTATATGAAAATGGTCTTTATCGGCGCAGCCCATGAAGTTACAGGAAGCTGCACCTATATAAATGCCTGCGGGAAAAATATCCTTGTTGATTTCGGAATGGAGCAGGGGATCGACGTTTATGAGAACGCTCAGGTGCCTACCTCGCCCTCGAATATTGATATGGTGCTGCTGACTCATGCTCATATCGACCATTCCGGGCTTTTGCCTCTTCTTTATGCCGGAGGCTTCAAAGGGGAGATACACTGCACTGCTGCGACGGCTGACCTTTGCGCGATAATGCTGAGAGATTCCGCGCATATCCAGGAATTTGAGTCGGAGTGGCGCTCCCGCAAGGCGAAAAGAAAAGGGCAGGATCAGGTCGAGCCGCTTTATACGATAAATGATGCCGAGGGTGCGATAAAGCTGCTTGTCCCGCACCCGTACGACGAAGAGATCGAGCTCAGCAAAGGCATCAGGATCAGATTTGTCGATGCCGGGCATCTGCTGGGTTCATCCAGCATAGAGCTGTGGCTTACAGAAGGCGAAGAGACCCGTAAGCTCATATTCTCAGGTGATATAGGCAATAAGCATCAGCCTCTGCTGAGAGATCCTCAGTTCCTGCATGAGGCCGATTATGTAGTTATGGAATCCACTTACGGCACCAGGCTCCACGATCGCCCCGAAGATTATGCCTCGGCGCTGGCAAAGGTGCTGCAGCGCACTTTTGACCGGGGCGGAAATGTAGTCATCCCCTCCTTTGCTGTCGGCAGGACACAGGAGATGCTCTATTTCATCCGTCAGATCAAGGAGCAGGGCCTCGTTTCCGGGCACGACGGTTTTCCGGTGTATGTCGATTCTCCGTTGGCGATAGAAGCCACAGAGATCTTTATGCGCAATAAGAGCTCGTGCTTCGATGAGGAGGCTATGAGATATGTCAACAGCGGGGTCAATCCGCTGAAATTCGATGGGCTGAAGCTGGTAGTCACCAGCGATGAATCCAGAGCCATAAACTTTGACCGCACACCGAAGGTCATAATCTCCGCCAGCGGTATGTGCGAGGCCGGAAGGATCAAGCATCATCTGAAGCATAACCTCTGGAGAGCTGAATGTACCGTTGTTTTCGTCGGATATCAGGCCGCTGCGACACTGGGAAGATCTCTCTGCGAGGGAGCTAAAAGAGTCAAGCTCTTCGGAGAGGATATCGGAGTTTCTGCCGAGATAACTATCCTTGCAGGAGTCAGCGGGCACGCTGACAAGGCCGGTCTGGATGAATGGATCAGTCATATCAACAGCCCTCAGAAGGTGTTTGTCAATCACGGCGAGAGCGCTGTTGCTGACGTGTATACCGCGCATCTCCGCGACGACCTCGGACTCGATGCCTATTGCCCCTACAGCGGAGCAGAGCTGGATATCCTGACAGGAGAATTCAGGAATGTCGAGCCGATTCAGATTACCCGCGCTGCCAAGCCCTCGACAGCTTACCAGAGGCTGCTGGCTTCTCTCGACCGCCTGAGCGCCATAGTCCAGTCCAGCAAAGGGCTTACAAACAAGGAGCTTGGAAAGATGGCGGATACTATCGCCAATCTTTGCTCGAAATGGGGGTCTTGACCGGCCATGGCCTATATAGTCAGAGAGATATTGCATTCTGATGATGCTGCTGTGGAGCGGGTCATCCGCTCATGCCTGATCGAATTTGGCGGAGACCATGAAGGAACAGCCTGGGCAGACCCGATGCTGGGACGCTTTTCAGAAGTCTATGCTCAGGAAGGCAGCCGCTATTGGGTCGCCTGCGAGCAGGGAAGCGGAAAAGTCGTCGGCGGAGTCGGAATCGGCCCGTTGGATGAAGAAGGCCTGTGCGAGCTGCAGAAAATGTATCTCCTGCCCGAGGCCAGAGGACAGGGCCTGGCCGGCATCCTTATGGAGCTGGCGCTTTCCTTTGCCAAGAACCATTATAAAAGGATATATCTTGAGACCTTGCCGAATATGACAGCCGCACAGCACCTCTATGAACGCTTCGGATTTGACCGAATCTCCGAGCCTGCCGCAGCTACCGGGCATTTCGCCTGCGATGTAAGATATATCCGCGATCTTTGATATCCCGAAAGGAGAACACAGAATGAAAAAGCTCAATTGCACAGCGATCAACAAAAGAGTACAGAAGAACGCTGCCTCATTTATAAGGCGCTGCGAGGAGGATTACAGGCTCCAGATCGAGACCGTTGCCGATTCTATAGCCGAAAGCCGCGCAGCGAGACCGATAATCCTGCTGGCTGGGCCTTCAGGCTCCGGCAAGACCACAACTGCTCTCCGCCTTGAAGAATACCTCGACAACGCCGGACTTGAGACCCATACTATCTCTATGGATAATTATTTCCTTACTCTTGACGAGAATAGCGCCGAGCGCACCGAGGACGGTTCCATAGACTTTGAGTCTCCTTCCAGACTGGATATAGAGCTGCTGAGCGAGCATATGTATAAGCTCTCGCGCTGCGAGCCTATCGATATCCCTACCTTCGATTTCGCCCACCAGTGCCGCGGTACCGAGACTAAGCGCCTTGTGCGCAAGCCTGATGAAATGGTCATTTTTGAGGGTATTCATGCCCTTAACCCCGCTGTTACGGGCGACCATTCCGAGATAGCGAACCATATCTATGTCAGTGTCAGAACAAGGTTGGAGACCAAGGATGAACGTCTCCTGCACCCCTCGCATCTGAGACTTATGCGCCGGATAATCCGCGATAAGCTCTTCCGGGGGAGAGACTGCATAGGCACTATGGAGATGTTTGCCTCTGTCGAAAGGGGAGAAGATAAATACATAATGCCCTACAAGCGCTTCTCGCAGTATTCGATAAACACCTTTATGCCTTATGAGCCTTCGATCTATAAGAACTATCTCCTCGACGACCTCAGACACGCCCTGGAGATCGGCTATGAATTCCCTGACCTCGCACTGATGACTGAGATACTCGAATATCTCGAACCGGTCTCAATAGACGATGTCCCTGAGACTTCGCTGGTCCGGGAATTTGTAGGCGGAAGCAGATTCGATTACTGACCTGTCCTCCGGCTCAGGCTACAGCTCCCGCTTTCAGAACAGCAGACAGGCTGCGTTCTTCAGCAGATCAAACTGTCAGCAGCATATCTCCCGGCCTTTCGGGAGATATGCTGCTTTGCTGTGCGGCAGGGAAAAATTGTGCCTAAATTGAAAATTTTTCTTTTCCGACTTGATTTTTGCAGGCGTTTATTATATAATAGAAACGGTGGGTCGTTAAAACTTTAACGGAACGGCTCGCAGGTCAGTTATCTATTCGGGTCTCCCGAAAATTTATAATGAGAGGATGTCACAATTATGGCAGGTTTGAACAAAGTCTCGGTCGATGACATTAACGTTAAGGGCAAGAAGGTGCTCGTAAGAGTAGACTTCAACGTTCCGCTCAAGGACGGAGTTATCACTAACGATAACCGTATCACAGCGGCTCTGCCTACTATCAATAAGCTGGTCGCTGACGGCGGCAAAGTAGTTCTTTGCTCCCATCTCGGCAAGCCCAAGAACGGCCCTGAGGATAAATTCTCCCTCGCTCCCGCAGCCGCCAGGCTCGCTGAGCTCGTAAAGTGCAAGGTAACATTCGCTAAGGACGATAATGTTGTAGGCGAGAATGCAAAGAAGGCTGTTGCTGAAATGGCAGAGGGCGAGATCGTAGTTCTCGAGAATACACGTTTCCGCGGCAACGAGGAGACCAAGAACGGCGAAGAGTTCGCTAAGGAACTGGCTGATCTCGTTGACGATCAGGTATTCGTAATGGATGCTTTCGGTTCTGCTCACAGAGCTCATGCTTCTACAGCCGGCGTTACCAAGTTCGTTAAGGAGACCGCTGTCGGCTATCTTATGCAGAAGGAGATCAACTTCCTCGGCAACGCTGTTGAGAATCCTGTTCGTCCCTTCGTTGCTATCCTGGGCGGTGCTAAGGTAGCTGATAAGCTCAATGTTATCAACAACCTTATCGAGAAGTGTGACACTCTCATCATCGGCGGCGGTATGGCTTACACCTTCCTGAAGGCTCAGGGTAAGGAAGTCGGCACATCGCTGGTAGATAACGAGAAGATCGACTACTGCAAGGATATGATCGAGAAAGCTGCCAAGGCCGGCAAGAAGCTGCTCCTGCCTGTTGATACTACTATCGCTGCTTCATTCCCTGATCCTATCGACGCTCCTATCGACGTTGAGGTAGTTGAAACTATCCCTGCTGACAAAATGGGACTTGATATCGGAACAAAGACCGCAGAGCTCTATGCTGAGGCAGTAAAGAGCGCTAAGACCGTTGTTTGGAACGGGCCTATGGGCGTGTTTGAGAACCCTGTTCTCGCTAAGGGCACTATCGCAGTTGCCAAGAGCCTTGCCGAGACTGATGCTACAACGATCATCGGCGGCGGCGACAGCGCGGCTGCTGTTATCCAGCTTGGCTTTGCTGATAAGATGAGCCATATCTCCACAGGCGGCGGCGCATCTCTCGAGTATCTCGAGGGCAAGGTGCTCCCTGGCATCGACGTTATCGCCGATAAGTAATAGGGACATTTCAGCCCCTTGGAGAAGTTATCCTTCGGGGCAGACTTTAAACGGTCTGCCCTGATATTTTTGGAGAGATCTTAATGTTTACTCAATTACCGCTCCGCCTCTTTGCCGACAGCGATGAAGGCATCAAGCTGGGAGAGAAGGGCCTCTTTGAAGGCAGCGCCTGGATTTTCGGGATCATACTTGCCGTCGTAGGGTTGACGCTGATCGTACTTGGTATCAAGGTCGGCAAGGGCTACCGCTTCTTTCCGGAGGAGACAGGCCCAAAGCTGATCGAAGACGAGCTCCCGGAGGCAAATGCCGAGATAATCGAGCGCCGTTCAACGGAAGTCCCCGATTACAGCCCTAAAGGTGAGGGCAAGATAGTGTTCAAGGAAATGCTTATTCGCTTCACCGCAGAGGGCCAGAGCTTTGAGGAGTGGATCAACGATTCCGGGGAGTATACTGATACCGTCCCCGTGAAGTATAACCCTAACAACCCGCAGGAGTTCCATATCTCTGAGGGGGACGACGATTTTGAGGGCATTCCCGATGAGAACGGCGACCTCTCAGGCAACGAAGACAACTCTGAGGAGCCCGATCAAAATACCGGCAGGGCTTCTTCCCTGACACTGATGGGCATCGGCCTTATACTCCTCGGCATCGGGCTGTTCATATTCATCGACGCGATATGACAGGTGATCTTGAACTATATGGAGGAGAAACATGAAGAGAGTATTTCTGCTTTTGATTGCCATAGCTCTTCTACTGTGCGGCTGTTCAGATACCGAGGAGTTAAAGCTCTCCACTCTGACGGAGAGCGACTTTACGGAAGAACTTAACGGCAGGCTGGGAGATTTTGACCCGATACGAGGAAGATTTACCGTTGTATTTGACCTCAGAGACAATATCTTTTACTATATCGAAGAAACTCATAAGCAGCTGGAAGTCAAGCTGGACGGGGAGTGGTACAAAATACCGGAGGTCGAGCCGGGTTATCACGCCGCAGCTTTTCAGGTGCTCGGAGGAAAAAGCCAGACTTATGAGCAGTATTTTGAGCAGTATGATTATCTGTTCAGGACCGGAGATTACCGGCTCATCATTTTCGGAGACAAAGCACCGCTCTATAAGGATCAGGAAAACGAATACGGCAGCTTTAAGAGCTGTGCTGAATTTCATCTAACGATCTGAGAAATAATGTAAAGGAGTAATCACAATGAAAAAAAGCGTAAGAAAGGCAATTATTGCCGGAAACTGGAAAATGAACAAAACAAGACCTGAAGCAAAGGAACTGCTGGAGGCTATCAAGCCCCTGGTAGCCAACGCTGAGGGCAAGGTAGAGGTCATCGCCTGTGTTCCTTTTACCAACCTGGAGACCGCTGTTGCAGCTACAGCAGGCAGCAATGTCAAGGTCGGCGCAGAGAACGTACACTTCGAGAAGAGCGGCGCTTTCACCGGCGAGATCTCCGCTGATATGCTGGTAGAGGTAGGCGTTGAGTACGTCATTATCGGGCACAGCGAGAGAAGACAGTATTTCGGCGAGACAGACGAGACAGTAAACAAGAGGACAAAGGCTGCTCTTGCTGCCGGCCTTAAGCCTATCGTGTGCGTAGGCGAGCTGCTCTGGGAGCGCGAGTGCAATATCACCGAAGAAGTTATCGCCCGTCAGATCAAGCTGGATCTCTGGGATGTTTCCGCAGAGGATGTCAAGAAGGTAGTTATCGCTTATGAGCCTGTATGGGCTATCGGCACAGGTAAGACCGCTACCGCTGACCAGGCTGAAGAGGTCTGCGCATTCATCCGTGCTCAGCTTGCAAAGAAGTATGACGAAGCTACCGCTCAGGCTGTAACGATCCAGTACGGCGGCTCTATGAACGCCGGAAATGCCGCAGAGCTGCTCTCCAAGGAGAACGTAGACGGCGGCCTTATCGGCGGCGCATCCCTGAAGGCTAATGACTTCAACGTTATTGTTCAGGCTGCCGTAAACGGCTGATCAGCGCACTGCTTTTGTAATGAATGCGGCGAGCCGCATAATAGAAAGGAAATATTTATGGCAAAGAAGAAAACTGTTGTACTGGTAGTTATGGACGGCGTCGGCTTCTCCGTAACAGGTCTCGGAGACGCTGTTACAGAGGCTAATACCCCGACACTGGATATGCTGCTGAAAAACTATCCTAACACCTCGCTCAAAGCTCACGGCGATGCTGTCGGGCTCCCTTCTGACGACGATATGGGCAATTCCGAGGTCGGGCATAATGCTCTCGGGTGCGGCCAGATCTATTCTCAGGGCGCCAAGCTGGTAAATGAGTCTATCGAAAGCGGAAAAATGTTCGCTTCCGATACCTGGAAGCAGCTCATCGAGAATGTTAAGGTAAAAGGTACTACTCTCCATTTTCTGGGGCTCCTCTCCGACGGAAACGTTCATTCAAACATCCACCATCTTGAGAAGATGCTGGCAAAGGCCAAGGATGAGGGCGTAAAGAAGGTGCGCTGCCATATCCTGCTGGACGGCAGAGATGTTCCCGCTACCTCCGCTCCTATCTATATCAAGGAACTGGAGGATTGTATCGCTGCTCTCAACGATGCTTCCTTTGACGCACAGATCGCTTCCGGCGGCGGGCGTATGAAGATAACTATGGACAGATATCAGGCAGACTGGGGTATGGTAGAGCGCGGCTGGAATACCCATGTTCACGGCACAGCCAGACAGTTCCCCGATGCCCAGACCGCAGTTGATACTCTCCGCAACGAGACAGGCGCTATCGACCAGGATCTTCCCGAGTTCGTTATCGCTAAGGACGGCAAGCCCGTGGGTAAGGTCGAGGACGGCGACAGCGTTATCCTCTTCAACTTCCGCGGCGACAGAGCTATCGAGATCTCTATGGCCTTCGACGGCGGCGAGGAGTTCAAGCATTTCGACAGAGGCGTTATCCCGGACGTTATCTATGCCGGTATGCTGGAGTATGACGGAGACCTCAAGATACCCAAGAAGTATCTTGTTAACCCGCCGGAGATCAAGAACACTCTCTCCGAGCTGCTGGTCAAGAACGGCCTTTCTTCCTACGCTGTATCCGAGACCCAGAAGTATGGACACGTTACATATTTCTGGAACGGAAACCGCTCTGAGCGTTTCGACGATAAACTGGAAGTATGGAAGGAGATCCCCTCCGACCGAGTATCCTTTGACGAGCGCCCCTGGATGAAGTCTGCCGAGATAACCGACGATATGATCCAGGCTATCCGCTCCGGCAAGTATGATTTCATCCGCTGCAATTATCCAAACGGCGATATGGTAGGCCACACAGGTAATATGGATGCCACCATTACCGGCGTCGAGGCTGTTGACCTCGGCCTTGCAAGACTTATCAAGGTCTGCGACGAGTGCAACTGCACTCTGCTGGTAACTGCCGACCACGGCAACGCAGACGAGATGCTGGAAAAGAACAAGAAGGGCGAGATCCAGGTGCGTACCGCACACTCCCTCAACCGTGTTCCTTTCATCATCTGGGATAAGGAGACCCGTCACGAGATCATCGATGCTGACAGCAAGAAGTACGGCCTCGCAAATGTTGCTCCGACCGTAGCCAAGCTCCTCGGTATCACTGCTCCCGATTGCTGGGAAGACAGCATGATCTGAGCCTTGTATCCTTGAATTCAGACCGTATATCCAAAACCCGAATTCGGGTGAGGATATACGGTTTTTTGTCTTGTGTCAAAAAATTAACAGCTTTGGCCTTTACATCACGCTGCTGATATGATATAATATGTTTTGTTATTTTATAAATCGGAGGAATAGATATGTCTGAGCTTGAAAAGGAGATAAAAAGGCGCCGCACCTTTGCCATAATCTCGCACCCCGATGCCGGTAAAACGACTCTTACCGAGAAATTCCTGCTTTACGGCGGAGCGATAGCACAGGCCGGAGCGGTAAAAGGGAAAAAGAACACCCGCCATGCCGTTTCAGACTGGATGGAGATAGAAAAGCAGAGAGGTATCTCTGTAACATCGTCAGTAATGCAGTTCCAGTATGAGGGCTTCTGCATAAATATACTTGACACCCCCGGACATCAGGACTTCTCAGAGGATACCTACCGCACTCTTATGGCTGCCGATTCGGCTGTAATGGTCATTGATGCTTCAAAGGGTGTCGAGAATCAGACAAGAAAGCTCTTTAAGGTCTGCGCTATGAGGCATATCCCGATCTTTACATTTATAAACAAGATGGACAGAGAGTCCCGCAATCCTTTTGATCTCTGCGAGCAGATCGAGCAGGAGCTGGGGATCCCGACATATCCAATGAACTGGCCTATCGGCTGCGGCAAGGAGTTCAAAGGCGTTTATGACAGAACCAAGCGCCATATAATCTCTTTTACCAGTAACGATGAAATGGTTTTCGGAAAGCATAAGATCGCTGCATCGGAGGTCGAGCTAAGCGACCCGTCTCTCGATTCGCTCATCGGTGCCGATCTCCACGCTGCTCTCTCGGAAGATATCGAGCTGCTGGACGGCGCCTCTGAGGATTTTGACCTTGAGGCTGTCCGCGAGGGAAGGCTGTCGCCTGTGTTCTTCGGCTCGGCTCTTACGAATTTCGGCGTTGAACCCTTCCTGGAGAGCTTCCTGCAAATGACTCCTCCTCCCCTCGCAAGAAACTCCACCGCAGGAGTTATAGACCCCTTTGACCCGAATTTCTCGGCTTTTGTATTCAAGATCCAGGCCAATATGAATAAAGCTCACCGCGACCGTATTACCTTTATGCGGGTGTGCTCAGGCAAGTTCGATAAGGAAATGGATGTGCTGCACGTCCGCGGAAATAAGAAGATGCGTCTTTCGCAGCCTCAGCAGATAATGGCTCAGGAGCGCGAGATAATCGACGAGGCTTATGCCGGGGATATCATCGGTGTATTCGATCCGGGTATCTTTGCGATAGGCGATACTGTCTGCGCTCCGTCGAAAAAGTTTGAGTTTGAAGGAATACCGACCTTTGCTCCCGAGCATTTTGAGCGTGTTCGTCCCAAGGACACGATGAAGCGCAAGCAATTCGTCAAGGGCGCAGAGCAGATTGCTCAGGAGGGTGCTATCCAGATCTTCCATGAGCCTAATACCGGTATGGAAGAAGTAATAGTCGGAGTTGTGGGAGTCCTGCAATTTGAAGTTTTCCAGTACCGTATGAAGAACGAATACAATGTTGATATCATAATCGAAGGTTTGCCTTATTCCCATATCCGCTGGATCTCCAAACTGCCTGTGGATGATGTCAAGAAACTGAAGCTGTCATCCGATACCAAGATAGTTCAGGATTTCCGCGATAATTATCTGCTGCTTTTCTCCAGCGAATGGAATATCCGCTGGGCTCTTGAGAAGAACGAGGGTCTTGAGCTGGCAGAGTTCAGCAGGGGAGAGCTTCAGTAAAACCGCCTCCTGCAAATACAGGCTTGATAAGACAAAGGGTATTCCCGCAGCGGGGAATACCCTTTTTAAAATATTAAAGCCCCGCTGAGAAACAGCAGGGCTTGTGGTTTATATCATCATATCAGCCTGATCTTTGATTCGATAGAAGCGGCCTTGGAGAGTTCTTCCAGCTTCTCGTCGATCTCGCTTTCAAGCATGTTCGGAGTCATGAATGCCAGCTCATCATCGGGGCGGCCGTTGCGTTCAAGATACATGACCTTGCCGAACAGCTCTGTTACAGCAGGCTTCAAGGCTTCGGAATCACCGCCCTTGATACGGACATACATCGTGGTCTTCATGGCTTTGTAGGGTGCAACATAAGATTTGTCGCTGCAATCATCCCAGCCTATCATGATGCTTCTGTCCTTATGCTTTAGGCAGTCGATTATATCACCGACGACAGCGGAAGCTGTCGGCAGCTTTCCGGCGCCTCTGCCATAGAACAATATATCACCGGAGCCGTCACCGATAACTCTGATCGCATTGTATACGTCGTCAACATTTGAGAGAAGATCGGAATGGGGAACAAGTCTCGGGCAGACGATGACACCGATCCTGCCGTCGTCGAGAGGCTCGGCCGAGCCGATGAGTTTGATACCGTAGCCGGCATTCTCTGCGTACTCAACATCGTCAAGTGTGATATGTGAGATACCGGAGCAGTGAACATACTTAGGATAAACGTGTTTGCCGAAAGCGAGGGAAGCGAGGATACATATCTTTCTGCAAGCGTCGTGGCCTTCAACATCAGCCGTCGGGTCAGCCTCGGCATATCCCAGCTTCTGAGCCATTGAGAGTGCGTCTTCAAAGCTCATTTGCTCCTTTATCATCTTTGTAAGGATGAAATTAGTGGTGCCGTTAAGGATACCGGCGATCTTGGTGATCTTGTTTCCGGCAAGGCACTTGTTCAGCGGCCTGATGATCGGAATTCCGCCGCCTACACTGGCTTCAAAGAGGTAGTTGCAGTCGTGAGCCTTAGCGATGGAGAGCAGCTCGGCTCCGTGCATTGCAACAAGTTCCTTGTTTGAGGTAACGACACTTTTACCCTTTTCCAGCAGCTTCCTGGTGTACTCGTATGCGAAGGTCGCTCCGCCAACTACTTCGGCAACGACCTCGATCTCCTCGTCGTTCAGGATAACATTAAAGTCTTTAACGAGCCTGTCCTCGAACTTATCTCCGGGAAAATCTCTCAGATCGCAGATGTATTTGATATCGCAGTCTCTTCCGATCTTGTGGCAGATATCCTCTCTGTTCTTTTCAAAAAGCTCGACCGTCCCCGAGCCGACTACTCCGTAGCCTATTACAGCAACATTACGCATGGTTTTCTTCCTTCCTTATTGTTTCATTCACCTGAGATGAGTTTTACATCGACGACGCCTTTGATCCCTGCCAGCTCCGAGCGGAGCGTTCCGGTCTTTCCGTCGGTATCGTATCTGACGGAGATCGTTACAGTCGCGATGGAATCTATCGGGATGTTCTGGTTGATGGTCAGAATGTTAGCGCCCAGCTCA
The DNA here is from genome assembly GCA_946545645.1 of uncultured Clostridia bacterium. GTDB lineage: Bacteria > Bacillota > Clostridia > Oscillospirales > Ruminococcaceae > FB2012. The sequence continues at coordinate 25,881 of CAMNNQ010000084.1, forward strand.
TAGAGCCTTTGGATTATAGAGGAGAGGACACCTTTTTCATCGCGCAGCAGCATATAGACAGATACGATCCTGTCAGAGAATCTCTCTTCGAGCCCCCAGACAGAATCTTTGTATTTATAGTAAGCGCTTCTGGAGATACCGACAGCCCTGCAAGCCTCTGCTGAAGTCGAGGCCTCGCCGCTGGCTCTCAGCCTTTTAGCTTCAAGGACCTTGGATATTATCTCGGGAAGAACGCTCTCGCTGACAATGACAAGACCGGAACCTTTATCCGACAAAAAGTCCACCCCCTAAAAACAAGTGTACTTGCGACAAATACAAATATAACATATAACTTCTTCTTTGTCAAGGAAAAAATCAAGGAATTAAGTTTTTATACATTTTTTCGGGTGTATATTTTTAACAAACAAAGTTAAATATATTGAACATTATGCACAAGGCGTCAAATTGGGTAGCCTGTAAATCAACAAATTCGTCAATATAAACAAATTAACTTGACATATTACGCTTTTTTGCTTTTTGCTGTTGAATTGCTTTTTAAAATGGTGTAAAATATAGTGTGGATAATTATGCTCAAAGGAGGGGCCTATGTGGATATAATCGCAGAAATACTCGAAGCCGACAGGCTCGCGGAAGAGACTCTTCTGCGTGCGGAGAATGAATGTCGGGAGCTCCGCTCGGGTGCCGAAAGTGAAAAGGAAAGGCTCCTTGCCTCCGCGGAAAACTGCCGCACCGAGCTGACTAAAAAAGCAGACAGCGCCGCCGAGGTCAAGCGCAGCGCAGCTATGGAGCAGATCAGAGCAGATGAAGAAAGAAGTCTGAATAAGCTCGAAAAGAGTTTTTCCGATAATCGCGAGCAGTGGGCTGAGGAAATATTCCATCGCATAACATCTGGCAGGGGGTGAGCGCTTGCTTGACAGCTTTTCTACAAATGCAACGGTTGCAAAGATAAGGTCTGTCTACGGCAGGATGCTCAAAGCTGACGATTATCATGAGCTTGTCTCAAAAAGAAATATCTCCGAGATCGCGGAATATCTTTCTTCTCTCTCGTTTTACGGCGAAGCTTTCCGGGATATAGATGTCGTCACTCTGCACAGAGGTATGCTGGAGCAGCTATTGATGAGCAATATCTTCGAGCTTTATATCAAGCTCATATCATTTCAGGAGCTAAACGACAGGCCGTTCTATGATTTCTTTATCAGAAAGCATGAGTGCAGACAGCTCTGTGTCCTGCTGAATGCCGTTAACAACGGCCTCAACGACGGCTTTGTTACAGGCCTTCCTGCCTACATCATCAAACATTCGGATATAAACTTCATTATGCTTGCAAAATCAAGGTCTACTGAGGAGCTGACCGACGGCCTGAAAGGCACAAGGTATTATAAGCTCTTTAAAAACCTTCCCAAGACAGAAGACGGAAAGACCGATCTTACAGGATCAGAGCTCATGATCCGGACAGGGTATTACTCCGATCTTATCAACAGTATCGAAAAGAACTTTTCCGGCTCCGACAGAGATGACCTTCTCCTTACGGTAAAGCGTGAGGTCGATATAATCAATATCATAAATTCCTATCGTCTGAAAAAGTATTTCGGATATGACAGCGACCGTATAAGGCGGTCTATCCTCCCGTTTACTCAGGTAGGGAAGGCGACCCGCGAGCGAGTCATTGATTCCGAAGATCCGGACTCTATGCTTGCTGCGATCAGAAAGACCTCCTACGGAAAGCTGATATCCGATGAGGACGAAACTATCGAGTCAGGTCTTTATCGCCGCTCTGTTAATTATCTGCGGCACACTATCTCAAAATCTACATCCGCTCCCGTAGTGCTTTATGCTTTTATGAATATTTGCGAGAGGGAGCTGAGGAATATCATCTGCATTATCGAGGGAGTCAGATATGATGTCGATTCTGCCTCTATCTACAAGCTGCTGGTGTTCTGAATACTGATCCTATGCGAAAGGAGCGATAATATGGCGATTGAGAAAATGGAGCTTGTCTCTATCACCGCCAAGGCCGAACAGTTGGAAGGCATACTCGAACGCTGCTGCAAAAGCGGCTGCTTCCATATCGAGAATGCAGTCTCTGCATCAACAGCCTCAGGGCGGCGGTCGCTTCAGCTCATTAACGATAAAAACCCGTATGAAGTTCCGCTGAAAGGGCTCGGTTCGATCGCAACAGAGCTGGGTATAGAGCTGAAAGAAACTACCTTCTCCGCTTGCGAGCTGGAATCCGGCGCCGATTTCACAGCCTTCTGCGACGACCTGGAAAATGAGCTCAGCCAGGCTGCCAAAAGGCGGCAGGAAGCCCTGAAGATCATTTCTGAACGAAAGGGAGCTATCATACAGATAACTCACCTCAACGGCCTGAATGAACAGTTCGATAAGATATTCAGCCTCAAACACGTTCATGTCCGGGCAGGCAAGCTGCCGAACGACAGCCGGCAGAAGTTGGAATACTACGATAAGGATTTCTTCTTCGTGCCCTTTGAACAGGATAAGAGCTTTACCTGGGGAATGTATTTCTGCCCCCATGAAAACAAGGAGATAGTGGATAACATCTTCTCCTCTCTATATTTCGAGACTATATGGATACCTGATTTTGTTAAAGGCAATACCGCCGAAGCCTTTGAAAGGCTGGAAAATGAGATCAAGGAGCAGGAGCTTATCGTCCGGGAGTGCGAGAACGAGCTGAAGTATTTTGCTGACCTGCACGAAGGCGATATACAGCGTGCATACACCAAGCTTGTATATAAAAGAGACCTTTTCCGCTTCCGCAGAAAGGTCGGCATCCTCAGAGATATGGTCTTCATAAAAGGCTTTATCCCGCTGAAACAGCAGGAACGTTTCGCTAAGCTCTTTGAGGAGTGTCCTGATACCGAAGTCACGTTTATGCCGCCGGATGCCGATTCGGCCTGCACTCCGCCGACAGTCCTGAAGAATTCCTGGTTCTCAAAGCCCTACGCTATGCTGGTCGAGATGTACGGCCTGCCGGATTATACGGGCTTCAACCCCACCGCTTTTGTCGCGCTGACATATACGCTGCTCTTCGGTATAATGTTCGGAGATCTTGGGCAGGGCTTTCTTATATTTCTGCTCGGGCTCCTTATCGGTAAAAAGGTACATAAGCAGCTTGGCGGTATGATGGCCCGCTGCGGAATATCAAGCATGATCTTCGGGACGCTTTACGGCTCGGTATTCGGGCTTGAGGAGCTGCTGGACCCAGTATATGAAGGCATCGGGCTGGATTTCCTGCCCCTGCACCCGTTCCTGAACACCAGCTTTATCCTGTTTACGGCTGTCGGGATAGGCGCTGCGCTGATAATTACTTCGATGATACTAAATATCATTATCGGATTTAAGGAACACGATATCGAAAGAGCAGTCTTTTCAAATAACGGTATCGCCGGGCTGATCTTTTACAGCTCTCTCGGAGCCGGAGCGGTTCTGACAGTGTTCTTCGATATCAAGATAATGTCTGCGCCTTTCGTGATCTTCCTGATAGTCATCCCGCTTATATGTATCTTCTGCCGGGTGCCTTTTGCAGCAGCGATCAAGTATAAGGAGCTGCGCCTCTCGGAAGACGGAGAAAAAATGACGATCGGAAATTTCATTGTCGAGAACTTCTTTGAGATGTTTGAATATGCGCTCAGCTATGTATCCAATACCATGAGCTTCCTGAGAGTCGGAGGGTTCGTCCTCTCCCATGCCGGAATGATGCTCGTCGTAACGACCCTTATGGAGATGGTAAACTCCGGTGCCCGGATACCCGTTATGATAATCGGAAACCTCTTCGTTATGGTTATGGAGGGTATGATCGTTGCGATACAGATCATAAGGCTTGAATTCTATGAGATGTTCTCAAGGTTTTACAGCGGCGACGGAAAGCCGTTTGAGCCTGTTAAGGCTGAATTTACAACAGAACTTGATTGATGGAGGAAATAAAGATGTTTACAGTTGAAATGTTCCTGATACCCCTGGCCGCAGTATTGCTGCTTTGTATGCCGTTTATCCTTATGGCTAAAAAGATCAAGAACGGCAAGTCTCCTAAGCCCGCATTTATCGGCAATCTCTGTGCTTTCGGCGGAGTGATGCTGCTGGGATTCCTTTTCCCGATAGGAAAGTTCGTCGTATTCGCCGCTGAAGAGTCAAACACTGCTGCTTCAGCTATCTCAACAGGCGCCGGCCTTGGATATCTGGCTGCCGCTCTTGCCGTCGGCCTCTCCTGCATAGGCTCCGGAATCGCCGTTGCAGCCGGTGCTCCTGCCGCTGTAGGCGCTACCTCCGAGGATCCTAAGAACTTCGTTAAGGCGCTGATCTTCGTCGTTCTCGGCGAAGGTATCGCCCTCTACGGACTGCTGATATCAATCCTGATCGTCGGCAACATCGGATAAGAAAATGAAATTCTATCTGATTAGCGATAATATCGATACCCAGATGGGGCTTCGCCTCGCCGGGATCGACGGCGTAGTGGTACACACCGAGGAAGAGATCTCTTCGGCGCTGGACAGGGCTATGACTATGGAGGATGTCGGTGTGGTACTTATGACAGAGCTGGCAGTCAAGAAATGCCGGGAGAAAGTCTACCGTTATAAACTGACAAAAGCTCTCCCGCTTATAGTCGAGATCCCCGACCGGCACGCCAATTCGCATATTTCCGACACTATCTCTCAGTATATCAAGGAAGCTGTCGGCATAACGCTTTGAGAAAGGGTGACCTTAATGACAGATGAAGCCGAAAGGCTCAGACGCTTCAAACTTGCCGTAAACTCGGAAGCCGAGGCTTCTGCTGCGCGTATGCTCGAAGAAGCCCGCAGCGAGAGCAGCGCCGTTTTGAAAAGCGCCAGGAGAGAGGCAAATCTCGCCAGAGACCGCCTTGAAGAAAAAATCAACGAACAGACAGAGCAGAAGCTCACCAGAGAGATATCCTCGGAAAAACTGGCCTCGCAGAGAAGGCTGCTGATAAAAAGGCAGGCTCTCGCAGAGAGCGTTTTCGACAGAGTAAAGGAAAAGCTCTCGGAGTTCAGAAAGACCGGGGCCTATGCCGAGCAGCTCACATTGAGCATTAAAGAGGCACTGTCAATGTATCCGGGCGCTGAGGCGGAGATACATATCTCTCCTGCCGATGCCCCGCTCTTAAAGGGCAGGCTCGAAGGAGTCTGTGAGGACAGCTCTGTCACTCTCGGCGGTGCTGTCATCTATCTGAAAGGGACAAATCGCTGCCTCGATCTGAGCTATGACAGTCTGCTTGAAAAGGAACGCGCCGAGTTCTGCCGCAGAGCAGAGCTCTGAGCCGATTGGAGTTTTTGTATGGATAAGATCTATTCGATCAACGGGCCTATCGTAAAGGTCAGAAACACAAAGAGCTTCTCCATGACAGAGATGGTCTTTGTCGGGAACAAGCGCCTGATCTCAGAGGTCATCGGCGTAACTTCCGAAGTAACGACTATACAGGTCTATGAGGGGACTACCGGCCTTATGCCCGGAGAGCCCGTTGTCGGGACCGGAGCACCTATGTCGGCGCTGCTCGGCCCCGGGATAATCACAAATATATTTGACGGCATAGAGCGTCCGCTCAGAGCTCTGAATGAGCTTACCGGTGCGTTCATCGGAGACGGAGCCGAGGTCTCGGCTCTCGATACCGAGAGGAAATTTGCTGTGACTCTTTCCGTAAAGCCGGGAGACAGACTTGCCCCCGGAGAGGTATACTGTACCTGCCCGGAAACACCTGTCGTTACACATAAATGTATGCTTTCGCCTCTCTCTGAGCCCGGAGAGATCGTCTGGACAGCCGGAGACGGGGAGTATACCGTTAATGATACAGTAGCCAGGCTCAGGACAGACAGCGGCAAGGAGGTCGGGCTGACCTTATGTCAGAAATGGCCGATCAGGACGCCGCGCCCCTCAAAGGAGCGTCTGCCCATCGACAGGCCGCTTGTGACCGGGCAGAGAGTTATCGATACTATCGCCCCCATCGCCAAGGGCGGTACTGCTGCTATCCCCGGCGGCTTCGGGACAGGGAAGACTATGACCCAGCACCAGCTCGCAAAATGGTGCGATGCCGATATTATCGTATACATCGGCTGCGGTGAACGCGGAAACGAGATGACTCAGGTTCTCGAAGAATTCTCCGAGCTTATTGACCCTCGTACAGGCCGGCCGCTTACCGACAGAACAGTACTTATCGCCAACACCTCGAATATGCCTGTCGCAGCAAGAGAGGCTTCGATCTATACCGGGATAACCCTTGCGGAATATTACCGCGACATGGGCTATCATATCGCTATAATGGCGGATTCCACATCCCGATGGGCGGAAGCTCTGCGAGAGCTCTCAGGCCGTCTGGAAGAGATGCCCGCCGAGGAAGGCTTCCCCGCATATCTGCCTTCCAGGATTTCCGAGTTCTATGAGAGAGCCGGATATGTCAGAACACTGGGCGGCTCTGAAGGGTCAGTCTCTATTATAGGCGCCGTCTCGCCTCAGGGCTCTGATTTCTCCGAACCGGTAACGCAGAATACAAAGCGCTTTGTAAGATGCTTCTGGGCGCTGGATAAGAGCCTTGCCTACGCAAGACATTACCCGGCTATCAACTGGACTACCAGCTACTCCGAGTATACCGACGATCTTGCCGGCTATTTCAAAGCTAATGTAGCACCCGATTTTATGGAGGTAAGGCAGAAGATAGCAAATATACTTGTCGAAGAGAACAAGCTGATGGAGATCGTAAAGCTGATGGGTGCAGATGTCCTGCCTGACGACCAGAAAATGCTCATCGAGACAGCCAGAGTCGTCAGAGTCGGCTTCCTTCAGCAGAACGCCTATCATAAGGACGATACTTATGTCCCGCTGCAGAAGCAGTATAGCATGATGAAGCTGATACTCCGTTTTTACGAGCATTCGCAGGATGCACTCTCAAAGGGCATCTCCGTTGCAGCGATAATGGCCGGCGGATGGTGCGATAAGCTCATCAAGATCAAATATGACATCCCGAATGATAAGCCGGAGATGTTCGATACCTATGCGCAGGATATGGACAATGACTTTTCTGCGCTGACTGGAGGTGCCGCTGTTGGAGCTTAAATATATCGGCCTCAACGAGATAAACGGTCCGCTGGTCGCTCTTGATAACGTCAGCGGGATAGGCTATGACGAAATGGCTGAACTGCGCCTGGCTGACGGGACAAAAAGGCTTGGAAGAGTCGTCGAGGTCTCGGAGAACAGAGCAGTCCTTCAGGTCTTTGAAGGAACAAAGGGCCTTTCTCTGGTCAATACAACGACCCGCTTTGAGGGCAAGCCGATGGAGCTGCCTCTCTCAAAGGAAATGCTAGGGAGAATATTCTCAGGCGCCGGCAAGCCGATAGATGGCCTCGGAGATATCTATGCCGAGAAATATGCCGATATCAACGGCAGACCGCTCAACCCTGTATCGCGTGAATATCCGAGGAATTATATCAATACAGGCATCAGCTCCATAGACGCTCTGATGACACTGATAAGAGGGCAGAAGCTGCCGATCTTTTCCGGCTCAGGCCTCTCGCACAATAAGCTGGCTGTCCAGATAGTCCGTCAGGCCAAGATCGCTGACGAAAACGGTCAGGATTTCGCTATTGTCTTCGGGGCGATGGGTGTAAAGAACGATGTCGCTGATTATTTCAAACGTTCCTTTGAGGAAACAGGCTCGCTGCAAAGAGTCGCTATGTTCCTCAATATGTCCAATGACCCGATCATCGAGCGTATCCTTACCCCCCGCTGCGCCCTGACACTTGCCGAGTACCTTGCTTTTGAGCTGAATATGCATATCCTCGTTATCCTTACGGATATGACCGCCTACGCTGAGGCTCTTCGGGAATTCTCATCCTCAAAGGGCGAGATCCCGGCGAGAAAAGGCTATCCCGGATATCTTTATTCCGACCTCGCCTCTCTCTATGAGAGAGCAGGAGTAGTAAAGGGCTCCGGCGGCTCTGTTACACAGATACCTATCCTTACTATGCCAAACGATGATATAACTCATCCGGTCCCTGACCTTACGGGGTATATCACCGAGGGTCAGATAGTTCTCGACCGCGACCTCGATCAGAGGGGAGTTTATCCCGCCGTTTCAGTCCTGCCAAGCCTTTCGAGACTTATGAAGGACGGCATCGGCGAGGGCTATACCAGAGAGGATCATCAGACCTGCGCCAACCAGCTTTTCGCAGCTTATGCAAGAGTATCAGACGCTCGTTCCCTTGCCTCTGTTATCGGCGAGGAGGAGCTCTCCTCCGCTGATAAGAGCTATCTGCGCTTCGGAGAACTCTTTGAAAAGCATTTTATCGACCAGGGTTTCGATACCAATCGCTCTGTCGAGGAGACTTTGGATCTGGGCTGGCTGCTTCTCTCGACTCTTCCCGAACAGGAACTGGACCGTGTTGACAGCGACCATCTCAAAAAGTATTACGACCCGCAGAGAGCCGCAGAATTCTTCGGGCTAAACTGATAAAGGACAGGAGTGAATATGATGCAGGTCTTTCCGACAAAAGGTAATCTTATTGCGATGAAGCGCTCGCTGGCGCTGGCTTTGCTGGGCTATGACCTGCTGGACAGAAAGCGCAATATCCTGATACGTGAGCTTATGAGCCTCGTTGACAAGGCCGGAGAGCTGAGAGGATATATCGAAGACAGCTATAGGGATGCTTATCTGGCGCTTATGAATGCCAATATATCACAGGGGATAGTCTCTCCCTATGCTAACTGTGTTCCCATAGAAGACGGGCTTGAAATAACGACCAGGAGCGTTATGGGCGTTGACCTGCCGAAGGTCACTCTCCGAGAAAGGCCTCTTGAGCTGAACTACGGCTTCCTGAATACGACTTCTGAACTTGACTGCGCATATCTTGCTTTTGATAAGGTCAAGAAAGCAACGGCAGTTCTGGCAGAGGTCGAGAACAGTATCTACCGGCTCTCAGCCGCTATACGAAAGACCCAGCGCAGAGCAAATGCACTGCGGAATATTATCATCCCCGCTGACAGAGAGACCGTAAAGTATATCTCTGACTCGCTGGAGGAAAAGGAGAGGGAGGAATTCTCCCGTCTGAAAGTGATAAAAGCGGTAAAGCTCACCAAGCAAGCCGCAAGGAAGGAGCAGGATGTTTAATGGAAAGGATCAAGAACTTTTTTTCAAACTATTTTCTGATCTCATTGATCTGTGTGATGGTAGGAGTATTCTTCATTTTAAATCCCGATACTATCCCGAAGATAACTATTTATATTGTCGGAGGCGTTATAATCGCATTCGGAGTTTTCCTTATCGGTTCTTTTGTCATGGCAAACAAGGGAGGAGAGGATTCTCCGGCAAAGATCATCCAGGGAATCATTTTTGCCGCCATCGGTGTATTCGTGCTTATCAGAGGAGATTTCATCTACAGGGCTATCTCTCTTGCTCTCGGTACATATATGCTGGCCAGCGGGCTTGTTTCGCTTTATAATGCGCTTCGCATAAGGAAGCATAACAGAAGCTCAGGCTGGCAGCTTACCTGTGTGCTGTCATCGCTTACCATAATAGCAGGAGCTGTTATGCTGTTCACACCGCTGCTTCCCTTTGTAGTGCTGGGAGTTATACTCGTCGTTTCCGGCGTTACCAATTTCTTCGGTTCGCTCGTCGGGAAGAAAAAGGTCGAGAAGTATCTCGGTCTCCCGGATAGTGGCAATGACGACGGCGGTTCAAAACGTGACAGAGGTTTTATTGACATAAAATAGTTTTGGGAGGTATTGTAATGGAGCTTTCAGGAATGTGGAAGATCACAGCGATGAGTGTGGTAGAAGTTGATCCGCAGGATCACAGCATCAGCAAGACCTGGCGTGGATCGGAGGATATCATCGGTGACGAAAGTATCCACCCGATGCAGAGACTTTTCGCTCAGGGAGTTTACAAGTTTGAGGAAGACGGCACCGCTTATTCGCTGATGCCTAAGGCCCTTGTCCCCGCAGGAGAGGGCGAAGCCTATGACGATGAGTATGTCATTGCCCAGAAGACTCAGTGGAAAGAAGAGGACGGAAAGCTCTATATAGCAGCTCTTGAGAACGGAGAACCCGACTGGCAGGAAATGATCCCTGCGGGCGAGGGCTTTGAGATCTTCGGCTATCAGAGAATAGCCAGGGCATAAGACCCTGTGCGCTTTGCAGCCTCGGAGTATTGTTCACGGGGCATTTTCCGACAAAAAACAATCGTGAGGTCGTGCGGTATTGTTGCAAACGCCGAAACTTCAGGCGGGGCTTGACAAAATACCGAAAAAACGATATAATCTGTATTATAAGAATGCGAATGCGCTGCGGGCTCCAAGGGGCGCGCAGCGTGTTTTTTTGATAAGCATCACGATCGGCTGCGCTGACCGGCACCCGGTATTTCTGTCAGGTGAGGGAAGGCCGCATAGCTGCGAATGCTAATCCAGGTTCAGGAGGTTAATGTATGAACGTCCCGGAGATCTTCGGAAGCGATGTTTTCAATGAATCAGTGATGAGGGAGAGACTTCCCAAGCAAACATATAAGGCGCTCAAAAAGACTATCGCCGAGGGCAAGCCTCTTGATCCCGAGCTTGCCAATGTAGTAGCCAACGCTATGAAGGATTGGGCCTGCGAAAAGGGTGCGACTCACTATACCCATTGGTTCCAGCCTATGACAGGCCTTACCGCCGAAAAGCTGGACAGCTTTATTGCCCCGACAGATGACGGGCACGTTATTATGGAATTCTCCGGAAAAGAGCTTATCAAAGGCGAAGCCGATGCCTCTTCGTTCCCTTCCGGAGGCCTGAGAGCTACCTTTGAGGCCAGAGGCTATACCGCTTGGGATGCTACCTCTTACGCCTTTATCAAAGAGAATACTCTCTGTATCCCTACTGCTTTCTGTTCCTATAACGGTGAGGCTCTTGATAAGAAGACTCCGCTGCTCCGTTCAATGGAGGCTATCAACCGCTCTTCGATGAGGATACTCAAGCTCTTCGGTGTTGAAGCTCAGAGAGTTATTGCGAACTGCGGCGCAGAGCAGGAGTATTTCCTCGTGGACAGAGAGATGTATTCTCACAGAAAAGACCTTATCTTTACGGGCAGGACCCTCTTCGGCGCACCCGCGCCTAAGGGTCAGGAGCTTGAAGACCATTATTTCGGTACTATCAAGACCCGTGTCGCCGCTTATATGAGAGATGTTGACGAGCAGCTCTGGAGGCTGGGTATCTGCGCAAAGACCAAGCATAACGAGGTCGCCCCATCCCAGCATGAGCTTGCACCTATTTTCAATACCGCCAATATCGCCACAGATCATAACCAGCTTACAATGGAGATCATGAAGCGTACTGCCAGAAAACACGGCTTCAAATGCCTGCTCCATGAAAAGCCCTTCGCCGGGATCAACGGCTCCGGTAAGCATAATAACTGGTCGCTTTCCACAAACACAGGAATAAACCTCTTCGACCCCGGCAAAACCCCGGCAGAGAACGCTCAGTTCCTGCTTTTCCTCGTCGCTGTCATCAAGGCTGTCAACGATTATCAGGATATCCTGAGAGCTTCTGTATCGACAGCAGGCAACGACCACCGTCTCGGCGGTAATGAAGCGCCTCCCGCCATAATCTCTATTTTCCTGGGAGATGAGCTGACAGGTATCCTTGAAGCTGTTTCTCACGGAGATAAGTACGAGGGCAAGAGAGTTGAGATGGAGATCGGAGTCGATGTGCTGCCTCATTTTCCGAAGGATACTACAGACCGCAACCGTACCTCGCCTTTTGCATTTACCGGAAATAAGTTCGAGTTCCGTATGCCCGGATCCAGACTCTCCTGCGGCGGGCCGATAACTGTTATCAACACTATCGTAGCTTCAACTCTTGACGGCTTTGCCGACGAGCTGGAGCGTGCCGGAGATTTCCGCGAGGCTCTGGAAGAGCTGATCAAGCGCGAATATAAGAGCAATTCCCGTATAGTATTCAACGGCAACGGTTATTCAGCCGAGTGGGAGAATGAAGCTCAGAGAAGAGGGCTTCTTAATCTCAGATCTACTCCGGCAGCAGTGCCTTGCTTCTGTGCAGAGAAGAATATCAGGCTCTTTTCCCGCTATGGAGTGTATTCCGCAACAGAGCTCCGCAGCCGTGTCGAGATTCTGCTTGACGAATACTGCAAGACCCTGCATATCGAGGCTTTGACTATGTTGGATATGGCTAAGAAGGATATACTTCCTGCCGCAGCATCTTATATAAAAGAGCTTTCGCAGACAGCTAAACTCGCCTCTGAGCTCGGCGCCGATACAGGCTTTGAGACTGATCTCGTAAAGCGTATCTCCAAATTCTCGACCGAGACCTATAAGCATCTTGGCGAGCTTGAGAAGGAGCTTGCAGCCTGCAAATCGATCTCCGATGTTGAGGCTCAGGCAAACTGCTACCGCGATAAGGTTATCCCCGTTATGAATGAGCTGAGAGCCTCCGCCGATGAGATCGAAACGCTTGTCGGAGAGAAATACTGGCCTTATCCGACTTACGGTGCTTTGCTGTTTTATGTAATGTGAACGTAGGTGTGATTTGGAGAGTGACTGATGTTTAAGGCAACACCGCACGATCCGCGGCTAACGCCTCTGCACATCATCTGCTTGCCAGCTTTCCGTCATATTACCCAAATTCTCCTTGACGTTGCGTAAAGCGAAGTGAAC
>CAMNNQ010000085.1 GCA_946545645.1 uncultured Clostridia bacterium
CACATCATCTGCTTGCCAGCTTTCCGTCATATTACCCAAATTCTCCTTGACTTGCGTCAGCAAGCCTGCGTCGAATTTAGGCAATCTGACAAAAATCTGGACGGCGCATCTGATGCACAGGGGTCGTGCGGTGTTGCCCTAGTTATAAGTTCCGGATATCACAGGCTTTCCGTCATGCAAGCCGACAAACAGCAGCTCGGCCTCGGAATAAGTCTCGCCGTCGTTTTCGGTAAATCCCCACTCGACGACAATGGCGTATATATCCGATCCTTTATCATAGTAATCCTTTAAGCGGTCAAGATCGTATTTTTTCAGATAATTATTGTATTTATCAATGCCCCAGCGGTCGTTTTCCAAAAGCATCCCGACAGTCCGGCTCAGCTCTCCGCCGCTTGCTTTTTCGCAGGAGAGTATATTGTGATAATAGCCTGAGCCACTCTCTTCCAGCCGCCGCCGATAGTTCTCGAAGTTGCTTTTCTCATATTCATAGTAATCGAAATCTTCGGGAGGCTCATCGAATTCCCTGAGGGCGCTCTTTGTCCTCTCTTCTAACTGATCGTCAGGAACTGTGAGCTCATAGATGATATCAAAATCCTTTGAAACAAACATTGCATCATACAGCTCTCTGACCGCATTCTGCGGGTCAAAACCGTCAGCGGCGGGATCTATCTCGCTTTCCGCAGTCAGGCTTTCAGGTGTGCTGCTCTCCGGCGCAGACGTAACAGGCTCTGTGACCGCAGCCGTTTCCTTTTCTGTCACAGCCGATGTCTCGGACCTGACACCGGAAGCCGTCAGGCTATCCTTTTTATCAGACTTGTCTTCATCCCCGCAGGCCGCAAGGCTCAGCACCGCTGCCGCCGCCAGCAGCAGAGGGATGATCTTTCTTCTTCTCATAAGGGTTTGCTCCTTCTATAAGTCATGTTATCTGTTATCGGAGATCAGCCGGTTTACCTCCGCGAGGGTCGGAGGGTTCAGCGGCAGCGGGAACCGGGAGATCGCTATCCCGGAGCAGGCAGCGGCAAAGCGCACCAGCTCCTCATCTGCCATTCCCTGCATAACGCCGTAGATGCAGCCCGCCTTGTAAGTGTCCCCCGCTCCGAGAGTGCTCCTGACCTCTACGGGAAAGGGCTTCATGGTCTTTACGGGCTCACCTTTTCTGGCGTAAAGCATCTCTCCGCCCCCCTGGGTGATTATCGTCAGGCCTTCGGCCTCCTGCTTCATCAGCTCCATAACTTCAAAATTGTTCATCCCGGGATACTTCTCCGCCGTACATTCGTGAGAGATAATATCAACGGCTGCGTGCCTGTGCAGAAAAGAATCGTGGACACAGTCGATGGTGACATAGGGTATACCGTTCCTGATACAGATCTCCGCGGCCTTCTGAGATTCGCCGCCGAAGTAAGGGTCTATGCCCGCTGCTTTGCAGCCGGCGATATCTTTTTCTTCCGGTATGCCCCACCAGCGTTCCCCGGTGGAAAAAAGAGTCTGAAACCTCCCCATAGGAGAGCGCACCAGCCCTGCGATGACGACAGTATCGGTAACTCCCGGATCGTCCTCGCGGAAGGTCAGCAGCGAAAGATCAACGCTCTTGTCCTTGTAAAAATCTCTGAGGACAGGCGCCACTTCAGTTCCTATCCATGTGCCGTCCATTATTACCGACACACCCAGCGATGCCAGCACAGTAGCTGCTGTCCCGGTCTCGCCTCCGGGGAGGAAATACTGTTCCCTGATCTCGGAATATTCATCCGGCTTCAAAAAGCCGTCCCGCAGAAGGATCGAGCGGGTCGCCAGGATCTGCCCGAAAAGATAGATATCGTTCTGTTTCATACAAAGCTCCCCTTTCTGTCGGATCAGCCGCCGTTTCCCGGCAGGCTGATACTGCATACCGTCAGAATGATTATACCATATTTTACAATAACAGTCAATCGCCGGATACAAAAAAGGCAGGGTCACTTCCCTGCCTTTCAATATACTTTTCTCAGCTTTCAGCGACACGGTAGAGCTGAGAGATCAGGCTGTAATAATCCGCAGCAGCCTGCTCCAGCGAAGCCTTACCGAAGAGGACCTGGTCGCAGCTGCTGGTGAAATTGCCGAACATATCGCTGTTCTCGATCTTGGAATCCATAGCCGAGATGCGGGTGTTCTTTTCCATTATCTGCGAAGCGTCATACTGTATCCCTTTCAGGACACCTGTGCTTTCCAGATGCTCCCTGACCTTGGTGCTGACAGGGATACCCTTTTCAACGCCCTGAAGGTCTGCCCATTCATCGCTGTTAAGCATAAACTCCAGCAGCATAGCCGCCTCGGTCGGGTGCTCGGTGTTCTTGCTGACAGCATAGAGGGTCGCAGGCTTAGCATACCAGCCTTCGCCGCTGTTTTCGGGAGAGAAAGCAGGATAATCGACGGGGATGATATCCATCCCTTTATCCATCGGCCCCTTGAAATAATTGAGCGCATCGCTGACCCATGCGACTACCCCGGCATAGACCTGATTATCGATATTGTATCTCTTGAAATCCTCTACCTTCGGCATAACATTCTCGTTGACGAGCCTGCAATAGAGCTCGATCATCATCCTGAATTCTTCCTCTCCGAAGCAGAGCTGGCTTTTCTCGTTAAAGATCTTCTTTCCGCTCTTCTGCTCGGCATAAGCGATCAGCATCAGCCAGATAGATTTCTCGGCCCCCGACAGCGCATAGATGCCGTCCTTGGAAAGCACCTTTGCCGCTTCAAAAAAGTCGTCCCAGGTCTTCGGGATATCCAGGCCGTGAGAAGAATAGATGCCCCGGTTTATATAGACCGTCTCGGCGTTCATGGCGATAGGTATCGCATTGAGGATCCCATTGCGCCTTCCGTATTCAAGGAGCTGCCCGGAGAAGCTGCTGAGATCAACTGTTCCGGCGAGCTGTTCGATATCGTAATAGCCCTTGCCGTCAAAGGAATACTGCGGGAGCCAGCCGACATTTATCTGCATGACATCTGCCTCTGTCCCCGAGATCATCTGCACACGGCTCCGGGATTCATACCCCGACCATTCTGAATAGCTGCATTTTACTTTGATCCCGGGATGCATCTGTTCAAATTTCTTGACAGCCGCCAGAGTGTATTCGTTTCTTGAATCGTTGCCCCACCAGGAAAGCGTGATAACTGTCTGCTCTGTCTTCGGAAGGACGACAGTCGAGCTGCTGCAGGCCGTCAGCAGAAGCATCGCAGCGGCGGTAACTGCCGCGATAAGACGTTTTATCATTGCTTCTTCGCCTCACTTTCCGCCATTGAGGGCTCATAGAGGCTGTAATTGTCTCGCCCTCTGTTCTTGGAGTGGTAGAGAGCAGCGTCGCAGGCTGAAAACAGCTCGGAATAAGTGCTGCCGTCCTTCGGGAAGACAGCCGCGCCGATGCTGGCAGAGATCTTGTAGCTGCCGTCCTTCCCGACATAATTATCGCGATAGGCAGAGCAGATCTCCGAGCATTTGTATTCAAGATAGGTCATGAACTGCTCTTCGGTCTTATCCGGAGAGCTCAGCAGGACACAGAATTCGTCTCCGCCGACTCTTCCGAGGAGATCGTTCTCTGAAGAAAAGCTCTTCATAAGGATAGCGCCTGTATCTTCCAGGACTTTGTCTCCCATAGCGTGCCCGAGAGTATCATTGACCCCCTTAAAATTATCCAGGTCAAGAAGCAGCATAGCCCGGTGCTCATCCGCTTCCGAAGCCAGCTTCTGCTTCGCTGCTTCCTCAAAGGAGCGCTTGTTGAGGACGCCTGTGAGCTTATCAGTCGTTGCCTCGTCAGCAAGATCGACAACGATCTTCTTGATCGGGCGGGTAAGCCAGAGGGTAAGGATAAATCCGACTACCGCCGCAAGAACTGCCGCTACTCCTGTGATAAGATAGAAGTAGGTGGTCAAATCGTTTTTCTCGACGAGTATGAGACGGGTCGGTATCGAGCATACCACCAGCCAGTCGTTGCACTGATTGACAGATACCAGATATTCATCGTCGAGAGCCGAGGATGAGATCTTGTCCTTTACACGCTCTGCGATCGGCTCAGGCAGTTTTTGACCTATCTCCTCGCTGTCCTTTGAGTAGATTATATCGTGATCCTTGTTGACCAGCCTTATCTCCATTGCATCCATATTCTCGGGATTGTCAAAGACATTATCCAGCTCCGAGACATAGAAGGATATGAACAGCAGCGCATTTTCATGTACTTTCTTGACATAGTATATCCTCTTGAAATCGCCTTCAAAGCCTGCTGCCCAGCCGTCGTTGGTGCGCTGGCGGGTGACTATGGTGCTGAGCTCACGGAATATTCTGTCTCCGAAGGTCGAGGCCGTCGCATTGGAGACCTTCCCGACGGTACGGTTATTGCGGTAAACGATGCCGTAATCGACAAAGTTCTCCATGATACAAAGGCTGTTGAGCTTTTCGGTTATCTTTTTCTCTCTGTTGATCGACTCATATTCATCGTTAGAGGGGTTGGTAGCGTCGTATTTGTATGCGTCCTCCTCTGCAAAGGCCAGAGTAGCGATAGTCTCCATTCTGGATAGGTAGCTATTGAGATTTAGCTCCATCTGAACATTCAGTGAGGCTGTCAGCGAGACGACCTTTTCGGAAAGCACCTCGTCCGACTTTCTGATAGTCAGCCTGGACACAGTAGTTATGGCAGCAGTGATAAGGATAATAAATCCAAGTATTATCGCGATACGAAACAGCATTACCTTTCTCTCGCTCTGCTTCCTTTTTCGGATCCGCCGCATACTCCTCACCTCTTTTCGACACACCGCAATACACGCAAGCAATACGTGTAATTATATTTCACACCAAGATAATTATATCATACCTTACTCCTATTTTACATTAACATTATGTAAAAATGTTCAAAAAGCCATAGTTCCCCCGAAACGACGAAAAACCGCCCCTTCCTGTGGAAGGAGCGGTTTTTATATCTGTTTTGGTTTAACCTTTCAACCTTTTTCTGACATTTATTCAGCAAAGGTGATCTCTGCCGAGCCGATGAAAACCGATGTGATAGCGCCGTCGGGGCTGTCAGGAATGACATCCGAAAGGTCGGCCTCGATAAGAAATACATTCTTGAGATCCTGATCTCTGCCGTCCTCGGAGGTGATATACTTTGTCTCAACCGCCTTGCGCTGACCGGAATTATCCTTTACGGAGATAAAGGCCATATCGTTTTCATCGCGGAAATAAGGGAGATAGAAGGCTGCGGATCTTGCATCCTTGTCAACTGTGCTCTCATCGCCATATTCGTAGCGGCACTCATCGGAAAGGAACCTGATATGGAAGGAGAGCTTGGTGCCTACAAGCTCGAAGTCGGTGACTTCATATCCTGCGGTCATATCCTCGCCCTTATACTGTGTCCCCCACTTGCCCTGTACGGGGATGTTGGCAGCCTTAGCTGTCTGCACGCTGTTGACAGACGGGATGATAAAGTATCCGGACTTATCGTTCCCGTCGGCAGCAGAGCTGTCAGAAACAGAGGTGTCAGCAGTCGGAGTGTCGGGAGCGGAGCTCTCCGGCTCCTTTTCGGCAGGAACGCCCTGACCGAATTTGGCGTTGCTGAGGCCGAAGGTAAATACAGTCAGATCGGAAAGATCAACAGGGTTGCTCCCGTGATCGGAGATAATGATGACCTCGCCGTCATTCGCTCCCTCAATTGCAGTAATATTGCTTTTTGCTCTTGCGCCGCAGATAAATATCTCGCTCTCGTCGGAGCGCAGACCTCTGACTATGGGGGCATATTCGTTCTGATACTGATTGATGCGCTCGAGAGCCTCGACCCTTCTCTCCTCGGAGACAGGTGCGCCGTTCTCGGTCATATAAACTGTGAACTCAGCTCCCAGTTCGGAATATTTGAATTCTCTGAGCTCCATATCGGGAAGGACTCCGTCTGCTCCGGTCTTGACTGAGGTCTCAAGAGTATAGGAATACTTGCCGCTGTCAATGACTACCGAGGTGTCGATATCGCATCTGTCGTCTCCGAGGCGAAGCCCGCCGACGGTTGTGAACTGCCAGCCGACAGCGTTATCCTCGGGCATACGGTCGCTAAACACAACTGAGATGATCGCCTTGCCGCTGCCGAGATCGACAGTTTCGATCTGCTTGGACTCATAGGTGTTGAAGCCTATCGCTACCGGGTCGCCTTCCTCGACGCGCTCTGAGATCTGGAACTTTTCATATTCCAGCGTCTCGCCCTCGGGGAGAAAGCTGCTGCCGGTATACTCAGCGAGCAGATCGACTCTGATGACCCTGCCGAGAGCTCTTGTCCCGAGAAGGCGGAGCTTAGCGCTGCCGAGAGTCCCGATGGTATTATCTGTATTTGCTTCCAGAACCGGTCTCGGGAAGATCTTTCCCATATCGCCGGTATAGCCGCACTCAGTGTAATACTTGCTGTAAAGATCCATGCCTGTTTCAAGAGCCGGATCCTGTGTGCCGGCCTTTGATGCAGCCGCGCTGACTATATCTGCCGCGCCTTCCTGCTTTTCCGGCTTGGTCCCTGTGTTTTTCAGGACCATAAAGGTCGCTCCTATGGCTACTGCCGCACAGGCTGCTGCCGCTACGAATGCGCCTGTTCTCTTTACTCTTGCACCGCTGCTGCTCTTTGAAACTGTGATATTATTTCTTTCTTTCATGTCTACATCTCCCGTCAATTCGTCAAGAGGGATCTGCTTCATTATTTCTGTAAGCTTTGTCATAGTATTATCCCTCCTTTAATAAGCGCCTTCCTGAGCTTTTCTTTCCTCCGCGAGAGGATATTCCATATCTTTTTCTCCGGGACTCCCCTTCGCTCTGATATTCTCTTTACGTCAAGCTCGAAGTAATACCTGTCGATGAATATTTCACGATCGGGCGAGGGCATAGATGAAACGCAGTTCTTGATTATATCAAGATTGATGCTCCTCGATGCCTCGGTCTCCAGATCGAGATCCAGCCGGAGATCATCCTCCAGCGGATCGACCGGCTCTCCCGAGGTCACTTTTCTTAGCTTATCTACTGTGCAGGACGAAGCTGTCATCGAAATATAGCTCTTCAAGCTCATCTTTTCGAGATCTATCCTGTCTCTTGAAGCCCAGACCTTATAAAAGGTGTCCATGACTGTCTCCTCTCTGTCGCTGGGAGAGTTCAGCATTTTTCCTGCTATATACTCAACCAGTTTTTTGTATTTTTTCATGACTAGCTCAAGAGCGGAGCTGTCGCCCGTTCGCATAAGATCAATAAGCTCACGATCGTTCATATTCTCACCTTGAATCCTTGAAAGGTACCTTCACTTACTTATTCGTAACGAAGAAGGGTTTTCACTCACTTTTTTCTTTTTTTTTTGAAAAAAATATTTACCCCCGAGATCAGGCTCTGCGCTAAGCATCCGCCAAGGGCTGGCGCGCCCTTGTATCGGCGCAATTATGCCCCTTGCTGCGAAGCAGAAATTGTTATCTGACCCCACCGCAAACAACGTCCCGCCCCTCTAAGGGAAAGGCGCCAGCCTAACCTATCTGCATCGTCGCAGGCCGTAACGACGACCCAGCAACGACAGCAAGCGACCGAAGGGAGCGCCGCGTTTCGGAGCTAAAAAAACCCTTGGATGGGCGCAATGTTGCCCGCTTTGTGCGGTGCAGTACGTGTTCTGTGACCCCGCCACTAACAACGTCCCGCCCCTCTAAAGGAAAGACGACAGCCTAACCTATCGGCATCGTCGCAGGCCGTAATGACGACCCCGCAACGACAGCAAGCGACCACCGGGAGCGCCGAGTTTCGGAGCTAAAAAAAACCTTGGATGGGCGCAATATTGCCCGCTTTGTGCGGTGCAGTACTTGTTATGTGACCCCGCTACTAACAACGTCCCGCCCCTCTAAAGGAAAGGCGACAGCCTAACCTATCTGCATCGTCGCAGGCCGTAACGACGACCCACCACCGACAGCAAGCGACCACCGGGAGCGCCGCGTTTCGGAGTTAAAAAAAGTCCGAGCGGGAGGCCCGGACTTTTTAGGATCATAAAGAGTTGAGCTTTTTCTGGAGCTCGATCATGTGATTACGGCAGGCTGTGATCTCGCCGGTATACTTGTTGAACCATTCAACATCCATTTCGTCCGGCTCCTCCTGGAGCAGAACAGCCTGTACCAGTGCAGACTGCGATCTGGATCTTTTACGCTCTATCTCCTCGATAGTCTGTCGGCAGATCTTGATCTCCTTTTTGAGCTTGCTCTTTTCGCTCATTTATCTTCACCTCTCCGATTAGTATCCTTTGAGATCGAGCGATTCAAAGATCGCTTTCATCTCGTCATATCCCTTGTCGAGATCGGCAAGGATATCGTTGACTGCTGTTTTAAGGTCGCTTATCTTACCGCTCATCTGTTCAGGGTATTTCATAAGCGCGGTGCTTACTTCGTTTATGATCCTCTGCTGGTCGGTAAAATCCTCGATCAGGAATGCAAAGGACGAAGCGTTTCCCATATACATCGTGATCCTGCGGTAGATAAGATCCTTTCCTCCCTCGGCATCGAGGTAGATCTCTGTCTCCTCGGCAGCGTGCCCGAGCTCGGTGCGGAACTGTTTTTTGTAGCTCTCCTGAACTCTGTGAGTCTCGTCAATATAGAGCCCGATGAAAACTGCCAGAGCGATAAAGGATATTATCATAAGACAGATAGCGGTTATCATCCTTCGCTTCATTATCTTATCTTGATTCATCCTTTTCCACCTCGTCCTTCATATAGCCCTCTCGCTCGAGCCTCTGCTTTTCCTTCTCGATCTCCTGACGGATAAGCCTCTGCTTTGATTCCTCGGCCTGCTTCCGTTTTTCCTCGCGGAGCTGCTTGCCGATCTTTGTTACAGACCTTATCTCGAAGATCGCTGCTATTGCGACAGGAATGATTATCAGTATCATCAGCAGCTTTCTCGGGCTGGCGAATGAGCTGACCCAGATAAAGAATCTCGCCTTCCCGGTATACTTGCCGACGATCTTGTCCGGCTTTGCAGTTACCCTGTCGCTGATAAGGTTCGCATCGCCCTTTGTCTCGAAGGAGCCGTCATCGTTTATCCCGACGATCCTGTGCGTTACCAGCTTGCCCTCGATATCCTCCTGATCCGAATAGAAGGAGATGATATCTCCGACGCTCAGCTCTGCTGTGTCTGTCTTTTCGACGATAATAAAATCATCCGTCCTTATCGAAGGCTCCATGCTTCCCGTAACTACCTTGAGAACACATCTGCCGAAAATATTAACCGGCTTTCCTCTGGCGGTGTTGATAAGAACATACCCGCAGAGAATGAATGAAGCCACAAGAAGAATGGTAACAGCGATGTCAATGACTCTGTTTAATCTCCGTCTGACTTTTGAGTCATTTTTTTTTTGCGAGACACTTTCGTTGATCTCGTGTCTCATACGGACTCTCTCTTTATGGTTTCTTACTAACCGCTCAAACAGGCTGACATGGTATTCCTTGTAGAGCCTCTTCATCTCGAGGTCGATAGCCTTCTGCTCCTCGGGAGTCCGTTTCGGCGGATTGTATACAGGCTTCGGCTTGTTTCTGGCTTCCAGCCTGCGCTTTTTCTTGAACTTTCTGTCAGAGAGATAACGTCTGAAGCGATATTTGAAGGTCATCGCATACTTGCGGTAGTATACCTCCATAGCGTCGCGCTCGGCGGCCTCCTTCTCCCTGATGCGCTTCTTCTCTTCCAGCTCTGCGCGGAGCTTCTTGAAATCCGGGTTATCGGTGTCCTTAGGAATGATATGGAACCAGTATACCATGATATACCGGATAAGCCTTGCGAATACCCAAAGCGGATTCTTTGAATACTCCCGCCTGATCTCCTCGAAGGGCTTGTTCTCGAAGTAAGTCCTTTCTGCTTTCAGGCGCTGAGCTCTTTCTGCCTCGCGGCGCTCTTTTTCCTGCCTTTGCTGCTCCAGCTTTTTCCGGGCTGCAACAGCTCTCGGGTCTTCAAACTCAGGCTGCTGTTCCTCTTCGGCTTTTTCTTCCAGCTCTGCCTTGGCTTCTTCGATCTCTTCCTTTGTGACCTCCTGATAGGCCTGCTTTTCCAGCTCTTCCTCCGAGAGCTCGTGCCCGATCTTATCGGCATCGACTCCCTCGGCTTCGCCCAGCTCGGAGCGGACATTATGCTTGTTCTGAGCGATCCTCTCACGCTCGGCGGCGGCGCGTTCCTCTTCCTCGCGCCTTATGCGCTCTTCCTCCTCGCGCTTACGCTGCTCTTCCAGCCTAGCGAGGCGCTCGGCTTCGAGGCGCTCACGTTCTCTCTGCTCTTCTTCCTGCTCACGCCGCTTCTGTTCGAGAAGCTCTGCAATACGTTTCTCTTCCTCGGCCTTTTCCCGCTCGGCACGTTCCCGCTCCTCGCGCTTGGCCTCTTCGATACGCCTGAGCTCCTCCTGCCTGGCCTCTTCCTCCTGGCGGAGCCTTTCAGCTTCCACCTCGGCGGCTGCCTGGGCGGCTCTCTGCTTTTCCCGCTCGGCGAGATAAGCCTTCTCGATACGTATCGCTTCGTTTATCTGCGTATATACGAGATTCATATTCTTCGGCAGACGTTTCTGGACTTTGAAATCTCCGTCTGCCGCGATATATCCCACCGCAGCGTCGCTCTGGACACCGTAATCCGCGGCGATCTCCTTATCGAAGTGCTTCAGGAACTTAGGCGCTATCGCTTTCTGCTTGACTGTTTTAAGATCGGTCAGATTTTTCTTTTCCCCGTCCTGAGTATAGGAGCGGAAAAGCAGGAGATTCATCGCTACCAGCTTATAGAAATCCTCTACATAGCTGTTCTGCGGCTTGACCGCTGTATTCTCGATGTTTATCTCATATCCGACCTTATCATACCCCTCGATATACTGCCAAAGGGTAAGACACGCTTTCAGCTCGACATTTTTCATTATCGCGTTGGTACGCATTACCGGGGGTTTGATAAAGGTATTGCCAAGGGTCATACAGAGCTCCGAGCCCTTATAGCCTTCGATAGCTTTTTTGAGCTTTTCGACTCTTTGCCAGATGGTAACACCGCTCTCATCGGCAGTTTCCAGGCTGTCCGATGTCTCGATCTTCAGCTCGATCTTCATTTTCCCGCCGGAGCCGTTGTCGATCGAGGTATCGTAGCCCATAGTAAAGACTTCCTCATCGTGTGCGACCTGTGCGAGCTTTTCATATCTTGTGGTTATGAATATATACAGTCTGTCGATAAGCGTATTCACAAATTTGTTCTCATACGTCATAAAGCTCTCTTCCTTATGGACGTTGAGTATCTTAGAAGGAGTTATCTTGCCGGTGCGCTTATCTATGCTCTGGATAAAGTCGGTATGCTGAGCAAGATGCTTTACCGACTCGACTGTTATTTTTCTTGAGCGCTCGATGGGGACTATCTCTTCGACATCCTCGATCGTTCTGCTCGGGTTTCTGAGGACATTATCAACGTGTATGAGGCCGTTCTCTATGGCCTCGACCCAGGAAACGTCTATCGCTTTCTCCATCAGCTTTCGGTTGAAAGCGAAGGTGCTCCTGCTTGATCTCAGCAGCGAATCGAGCTGATCGAACAGCTCGTCATCGCCCAGCGTTTCCACTGCTTCCTTGAAATCGTCATACCATTCGCCGTAGAAGCCGTCCAATCATCTCTCACCTGCCTTTTCATCTCATTTTTTTTAGCGGCTCACAGAAAGCTCCCGGAGCCCTGCCAAATGATAAAGGCAACACCGCACGACCCGCGGCTAACGCCTCTGCACATCATCTGCTTGCCAGCTTTCCGTCATATTACCCAAATTCTCCTTGA
>CAMNNQ010000086.1 GCA_946545645.1 uncultured Clostridia bacterium
ATATATCTGTCATCCTCCAGCATTTTCAGTGCTTCCATAAGGGATGTCCTGATATGCCGGTTGTTATACCAGATAAGCACTACTGCTGCCAGGCTTATTGAAAACAGTATATAATTCATTACCTGTTTCGGATAAAGTATGGCAGAGACCAGGAACCCGACGGCCAGCAGCCCGAAGCCTATGCTTTTTATAACATTTTTCTTGAAGACATATCTTCTCTGGAACTCTCTGAAAGCGTCGTCCTCTTCGGGGATAGTGACATTGAACTGAAACTCGCAGAGCTTTTCTTCTTCCTTTTCCTTGATCTCCGCGATATCCTCGGCGGCAGCTATCTCATTTTCTTCCAATATCTGTTTACCCTCCTTCCGGGTATTTGGTCAGGAGCCTTATACATCCAGATCCTTGGCATACTGAGCGTTCTTCTCGATGAATTCGCGTCTTGGCTGGACTTTGTCTCCCATAAGGATAGTAAAGATCTCGTCCGCCTTTACTGCGTCCTCCATCGTGACCTGTATCATGATCCTTGACTCAGGGTCCATAGTAGTTTCCCAGAGCTGGATCGGGTCCATCTCACCGAGACCTTTATATCTCTGGACATCGACCTTGACATCCGAGCCTTTCTGTATCTCAGAGATATATCTGTCTCTCTCCTCGTCGGAGAAAGCGTATTTTACCTGCTTGCCTCTTGATACCTTGAAAAGGGGAGGCTGTGCTATATAAACGTGCCCTTTTGCGATAAGCTCCTTCATATAGCGGAAGAAGAAGGTCAGGAGAAGTGTCCTGATATGGGAGCCGTCCACATCGGCATCGGCCATGATGATGACCTTATCGTATCTCAGCTTGGAGATATCGAAATCCTCGCCCATAGAAGTGCCCAGGGCGGTGACTACCGGCATCAGCTTATCGTTGCCGTATACCTTATCTATACGCACCTTCTCGACATTGAGCATTTTGCCCCAGAGGGGGAGGATTGCCTGGAAGCGCCTGTCTCTTCCTTCTTTGGCGGAGCCGCCCGCCGAATCTCCCTCGACGATATATATCTCGGTATTGGCGGGATCCTTATCCGAGCAGTCCGCCAGCTTTCCGGGGAGAGAAACATTATCGAGGGCGCTCTTGCGCTTTCTTTCGTTATCTCTTGCTTTCTTGGCGGCTTCTCTTGCTCTCTTTGCGGCGACTGATTTTTCAAATATTGCCTGCGAGATCTCCGGGTTTTCCTCAAGAAAGTCCATAAATCTCTCATATACTATCTTCTCGACGAAGGGCTTGACCTCAGGGTTGCCGAGCCTGCCCTTTGTCTGGCCTTCAAACTCGCAGTTTGTCAGCTTGACTGAGATAATGGCGGTAAGGCCTTCTCTTACGTCCTCTCCAACCAGCTTTTCGCCGTCCTTCAGGAGGCCGAATTTCTTGCCGTATTCATTGAGGACTTTGGTTATCGTATTTCTGAAGGCGGTCTCATGAGTTCCGCCGTCGGGAGTATGGATATTATTTGCGAAGGAGAGGATGACATCGTTATAGGTATCGTTATACTGCAAAGCTATCTCTGCGAACATATCTCCCTGCATACCCTGGAAGTAGATCACCTTATCGGAGATAGGCTCGACACCTCTGGTCTTATGGATATGCTCGACAAATTCCCTGATACCGCCGACATAATGGAGGGTCTCGGAGATGATATTATCCTCGTTTCTCTTATCGGAGAATACTATTTTTATACCTGCGTTCAGGAAAGCCTGCTCTCTGAGCCTTGTCAGCAGGATATCGTAGTCATAGACGGTAGATTCGGTGAATATCTCCGGGTCTGCCTTGAATCTGACAGAAGTACCTGTTCTGTCGGTCTCTCCGATAACCTTGATAGGCTCGTCGTAATTGCCGCGGTCGAAGTGCTGGAAATGAACATTTTTCCCGTCATAGACAGTCAGCTCCAGCCATTCCGAGAGAGCGTTGACTACAGAAGCGCCGACACCGTGCAGGCCGCCTGCTACTTTATATCCGCCGCCGCCGAATTTTCCTCCTGCGTGCAGTACGGTATAAACTACCGTCGCAGCGGATATCTTCTCGGTGGGGTGTATACCTGTAGGGATACCTCTTCCGTTATCGGTAACTTCTATCACGTCTCCCGGGAGGATATCTACTGTGATCTCAGTGCAGTATCCTGCCAGCGCCTCGTCGATAGCGTTGTCAACTATCTCATAGACAAGGTGATGCAGACCTTTCGGCCCGGTAGAGCCGATATACATACCCGGCCTCTTCCTTACAGCCTCCAGCCCTTCGAGGACCTGTATCTGATTTTCGTTATAGTCCTCCTCGACCTTGGAGATCTCACTTACCTCCACCAGCTCTTCCTGTTCTCTGATCTCTTCGCTCATTTTTTTACCTCCGATAGGCGGACTCTCCGCCAAAGTTGCTTATAGTTGTTCGACATATCATCATATCTTATTATTCTTTGATCTTTTATATAGTGTTGCGCAGTTGAGCTGACTGATATAAACTCTTTCCGTCAGCTCGCTGTCCAGCGTTACGATGAAGCTCTTGGGCATTTCATCAGTACAGTTCACGACTCTTCCCTGCTTTGTCGCTGCGCTGAGATAATCTCTGGTATATTTTGACACCGAGCTCTTTTCGAGGTCGAATATCCCGATAATATATTTATCGTTGACAATGACGTCATTTCCCAGATGAAGAAACATTGTTTTCCTCTTTTCCCTGTTTTCCTCTTACTATCCTTCCGCCCTTTATCCTGTAGAACTTGCCTTTCTTATTCTCCGGGATATTCTCGTCGCAGCAGGTTATGAACACCTGCATATTATCTATCTTTGAAAGGACGAAGCTCTGTCTTGAAGGGTCCAGCTCGCTCAGGACATCGTCCAGAAGGAATACAGGCGCTTCTCCCGTTTCGTCGATAAGGATATTTGCCTGCGCCAGCTTCAGCACCAGCGCTATGGAACGGTTCTGCCCCTGAGAGGCGAATTCTCTTGCCGAGAGGCCGTCAACATAAGCCAGAAGATCGTCTCTGTGGACTCCCTTTCCGGTAAACCCCAGCCTTATATCCTCGTCCCGGTTTTTTCTGAGACATTCCAGATATTCTCCTGCAAGATCGTTTTTATAGTCTGTCCTGCCCTCGATATTTTCAAACACAGTTGAGGAATACTCCAGTATCAGCTTTTCTCTTCCCCCGGATATCTCTCTGTAGAGCTTATCGGCATAGACAGCCAGCTTTTTTGAATAGTTATATCTCAGCAGTGTTACATAAGCTCCGAGCTGCGAGAGCTGTATATCCCAGACATCCAGCTCTTCCTTATCCGCTCTGCCTGTCCAGATGCTTTTCAGCAGCATATTTCTCTGCTCCAGCACCTGCTCGTATTTATCCGAGACTGTCTTAAATGAATTTTTGAGCTGTGCCGCCGAGAGGTCGAGAAACTGACGCCTTTTATCCGGCGAGCCCTTTGAAAGCTCCAGATCCTCCGGCGTGAACACGACACAGTCAAGGCTGCCGAAGAGCTTTGAGACCGATCGGAGCCTGACACCGTTGAGCGTGCAGCCCTTTTCTTTAAGGTTCTGCCTCGACATTCTTATAACTGCTTCCTGCTCCCGAATACTGTCCTTGAATCTGACGGCTATCTCCAGGGTATCCTCGTCGATGCCTATCATATTCTTATCTTTTGTGGAACGGAAGCTGCGCACTCCGCTGCACAGCCAGACAGCCTCGATGAGGTTAGTCTTTCCCTGGGCATTGTCTCCGCAAAAGATATTCAGCTTCTGATGCGGCGACAGAGAAATATCTTTAAGATTTTTGAAGCCGTTTACTTTGATCCCGGTAATATACATTATATCACTTCAAGTATCAGCCCCAGCTCTTCAAGCTCGGCTTTATCTCCCTTGCGGAGCTTTTTTCCCCGCATATAGCAGATCTCGCCGTTTACCTTTACCTTTCCCTCAGCGATAAGCTCCTTGCCCATGCCGCCTGTCTCAGCGACTCCGGCAAATTTCAGAAAGGAATCCAGCTTGATGAAATCTGTGCTTATCTCAATCTTTTCAACTCTTGCTTTCATTTTGATCTCAGCCCTTGAGGCCTCTCTGCTGTCTGTCCATATCCTCGACTACTATATCGTATATCTCGCCGAGAGTCCTGCAATATTCAAGGATCTGCCAAGGCTCGTTGGTATGAAAATGCAGCTTAACTGTCTCTTCGTCTCCGACTACCAGCAGGCAGTCTCCTTTGAAATGCTCTGTTATATAGTCGTTGATCTCGTCCTCATCCAGGTCTTCGCCGTCGATGAGGAGCTGAGTGTCGTATCTGAATTCAAGCTCTTCCATTGTTTATCCTCTTTTCCGTTATTCCTTGCTGAGCCTTACGGGCAAAACGAGATAAGTATAAGCCTCGCCGTTCAGGGGGACTATCTTCATAGGCAGCAGGCTGCCTCCCATCATCAGCTTTATCTTATCTTCCTCTATTTTGAGCAGCGGGTCCAGCAGATACTTGCATTTGAAGCCGATCTCTATGACAGGCCCTGCCATATCCGCTTTTATCTCATCCTGGATCTTTCCGAGAGATGTAGTACACTTTATTTTCAGGCTTCCGTTCTCAAAATAACATCTTACCGGGCTTGGGGCTCTGTCGCTTATAAGAAGCATAGCTCTTTCCAGCGTAGAAATAAGGTCTTTTCTGTCAACTATGACTTCTGTCGTGCAGTTTTTCGGGATAGCGCTCTTATAAGGATGGAATTCTCCCTCGATAAGTCTTGAATATACCAGATATCCGCTTATCTCGAAAATTATATGTTTTGAAGAGATGAAGATCTCACAGCTGTCCTCATCGTTATCGCTGAGGAGCCTTGCCACCTCTGCCAGAGTTTTTGAGGGAACGATGAACTTTCTTCTCTCCGGGCTCTTGACCGTTTCTGTCCTTACGGCGAGCCTGTATCCGTCGATAGCGACGAGATTGAAAACATTCTGATCTATCTCGAAGAGCTCGCCCTTCAGGACAGGGTTCATATCCGAGACAGAGACAGCGAAAATAGTCTGATTTATCATGCTTTTCAGCATAGTCTGGGGGACAGAGAAGTTATCGCAGTTTTTCTTGTCCGGAAGCTCCGGATATTCATCCGCAGCCTGTGCAGACATATTATAAACGACCGGACCGGAGGAAAGAGTTACCTGGAAGCTGTCGTTTACCTCCATAAGTATATCCTCTGCCGGCATTTTCTTTATCATCTCGCTGAACAGCTTTGCGTTGATGATAAAATCTGCGCTGTCTGCGCTCTTTACTGCGACATTTGTCCTGATACCGATCTCAAGATCGTATCCTGTCAGCTCAAGAGAAGAATCTCTCAGCTTGAATCTCATACCTTCAAGGGAAGGCAGAGAGCTCCTGTCGGAAATAGCCTTTGACACATTTACTACTGCTTCGTACAGCTTTAGCTTATTGCAGCAGAGCTTCATTACAAATACCTCCTTTGAGCCGCAGTTTTTTTCAACACGGCTCTCTGAAACAGAAAAATTATTTTTGCGTAAAGATATAATATATCTTTTATTTTTTTAGTATTATTAGTAGTGGTGTTAAAAACGGTAATAAACGGAGAATATCCCGTATCTTCGGGCTTTTTCAAAGGCTTTTATTCAACACTGACTGTTAATGATATTTTGAGATATGTTGAAAGAAATAAGGCTATTGAAAGTGTTGAGAAAAATTATAAACCGATGAAAAAAAGTTTAGATAAATGTTTGAAATCCTGCTCTGTGTTGAAAAATGAGATGTGGAAAAATGTTTAACTTTGAGCTATAAGGCAGTATTTCGCGGATATTCTTCCTTTTCAAATGTTGCAAACCTGTTTATCAGTTATTTTTGAGATTTTTTGTCAGATCTTCTACCATCTGTTTCAGGTCTGAGTTCTTTGCCATCTGCTCGGTGATATTCTGATAGTGGATAGTCATGGTCGAGTGGTTCTTTCCGAGCTCGTTGCCTATTTCGAGATAGGTCATGCCCTTGACTTCTTTAAGCAGATAGATAGCGACCTTTCTGGCAAGAGAGATATTCTTACTGCGGTTGGTGGATCTTATATCCTCGGGAGTTACTCCGAAGGAATTGGCTGTCTCGGAGATGATCCTGTCTACTGTTATCTCCTGGGGATGGTTCTGGATCATGATCTCCTTGACTACTTTCTGAGCCATAGCCATAGATGGGGTCTCGTTGGTAAATTCGGTAAGACCCTTCATTTTGTTTACAGTGCCTTCGAGCTGCCTGATATTTGTCTTGATCTTTTCCGCGATGAGCCTTGCGATATTATCTCCCAACTGGAGCCCGACCAGCTCGGCCTTTCTCTTGACGATAGCCATCCTTGTCTCAAAATCGGGCGGCTGGATATCGACCTGAACGCCGAGAGCAAATCTTGATCTGATCCTGTTATCCAGGCGGTTGATCTTTGAGGGAGCGATATCTGCTGTAAGCACGATCTGCTTTCTTGCGTTGTAGAGATCGTTGAAGGTATGGAAGAATTCCTCCTGAGCGGTGTCTTTATTTTCAAGAAACTGTATATCATCGACGAGGAGAAAATCCGCTGTCCTGTATTTATTATGGAATTCGGCGGTATTCTTTTTTGTTATCGCTTCGATGAGCTCATTGAGGAAGTTCTCGCCTGTGGTATAGATTATCTTGATATTCGGATTTTTCCTTCTGACTTCGTTTTCGATAGCCTTCATAAGGTGAGTCTTTCCGAGACCCGAATCTCCGTAGATGAA
>CAMNNQ010000087.1 GCA_946545645.1 uncultured Clostridia bacterium
GTCGATCGTGAAGAGCATCGGCATCTTCATCTGAGCGGATGCATCGTAATCCTCCGCAGTAAGCTCATATTTGCCTGCTTTCAGATCATCGGCATAGTTCTCAGCCTTATCGAGCGTGAATTCAGACATACCGGTCATCCTCGCAAAGCTGGAAATGTAGCCGTGGACAGTAATCCGATCCTCCTCGGCATAGCCTGTATCAAAGGTTCCGCCTTCATCGGTAAAGGTAAGAGTACTTCCCGAAAGAGTATAGGTCCCGCTCACGGTGTCAGTACCATCATAACCGTCGGCAAACATAGGTGACTCAGGATTGGCCGGAATGGATATCTTCACTGAATATGTGAAACTGCCGTCTTCTCTCAGCACCATCTCTGATTCGTAGGTAACCGGATTACCTGCTGCCATTTTCCGGGTAACAGCTGTATAACGCCTGTTGAGCGTCTCAGCGGCAAAGCCGGTAACAGCATACGGTCCTGCAAGCATACACAGCAGAGCTATGCAGATGAACATCGCAGTCATCCTGATTTTAAGCGATCTTGTCATATCATTACTCCTTTTCTGCCCCATTGCTGGGGATTGATTATATCAGCGGTGAACCGCCGGGTATCATTTTCTTACGGTCAGACTTTCGTCCTCGGAGGCAAAGCTGGAGAGCTCACCGATGAGTTCTATGCCGTCCTTTTTGATCCTGCCGCTTTTTAGCTTTCCCGTCAGAGAAATGCACTCGCCGTTGACGGTATAGGTCCCGGTGTAGTTTTCCTCCGCGTGGTGTTCCATACCGCCCGAAAGTGTTATCCCGACAGTGTAATCATAGCTTCCGCCTTCAAACCGTATTGTGATATCATATCTGACATCGGCATCCATAGCCTCAATATATTTTCCGAAGGCTCCTTTGTATGTTCCTTCCGAGAAAGCCGGCTTCGGGGGCTCGGTTTCTTTTTCCGTCTTCTTTTCCTGAACAGTCGAAGAAGGCTCAGTCTTCTTCGGAGCTTCAGTCTGTTTCGGAGGCTCCGTGACGGTCATCTGTTCGGTCCTGACAGTCTGTTTTGCAGTGCTCTTCTCTGTAACATTCTCTGTCTGTGTTTTTGTAACAGTTCTTTCAACGGCTGCGGTCTGAGTGATCGAGGTCTCAGTCTCTGTTTTTATTTCAGAGATCGTTTCTGTTATGCTGCTTTCGGCGGAGGTCACAGCTTCTGTAACGGTTGTGGTCTTCTCTGCTGTTGAAGCGAAAGTGTATGTAACTGTCGGGACAGATGCCCTCTCCGCTTCTGACGGTTCGTCCGTGTTGCCGCAGGAGCACACTACCGATGACATTGCCAGGCAAAGCGCCGCTGTGATGATCCTTTTCTTTATCATAATGCTATTTCTCCTTTCAATGCTCTGGGGCAGGCAGCGAAATGACTGTCTCCGATCTCTGTCAGCGCGCAGACATAGTTCCTGCACTTATCACACGCAAATGGACATCTCGGTGAGAATACGCATCCGCCGGGCAGGTCTATCGGACTTGCTATTTCACCTTTCAACAGCATCCTCCCCGTGTTATCCTCTGTATCAACGGTAAGCACTGCCGAGATCAGAGCTTTTGTGTACGGATGCATAGGGTGAGCAAATATCTCCGCTGTATCACCGTACTCGACTATATGACCCAGATACATTATCGCTATGCGATCACAGAGCTTACGGACCGCAGCCAGATTGTGCGAGATAAAAAGATATGTCAGCCCAAACCTTTCGCCAAGATCTTTCAGAAGGTTGAGTATCTGTGCGTGGACCGATACATCCAGAGCACTTACAGGCTCATCACAGACAATGTAATCCGGGTGCATGATCAATGCTCTGGCTATGGCTATCCTCTGCTTCTGTCCTCCGGAAAACTCGGTGACATAACGAAACATATCGCTTTCGCACAGACCAATGAGCGAAAGCATCTCACCTATTCTTTTCCGGCGTTCCGCATCTGTGAAGCCCCCGCGTATGATCATAGGCTCGGCTATCGCCTGCTCTACCGTAAAGCGCGGGCTCAGGGAGGTGGAGGGATCCTGAAATATTTTCTGCATATGCATACGCTGCCGCCGAAAGCTTCGCTTATTTTTTGTGTCCAGCAATTCGCCGCAAAAATAGACCTTTCCTTCATTCGGAGGAATAAAACCCAGCGTTGCATTTGCAAATGTCGATTTTCCGCAGCCGCTCTCACCAACCAGGCCGAAGATCTCGCCTTTGAATATCCCGATGCTTGCTTCGGTGACAGCGTGGACATATTTCCTGCGCTCAAACAGCTTCTCGCGCTTGACCGGAAACCTTACCGTCAACCCTTCGGTGCGGAGCAGCACTTCCCTTTCAGACAAGCCCCTCACCTCCGTTCAGACAGCACCGCACGAAATGGCCGTGAGATACCTCGATGAGCCTCGGCATTTTCTCTTTGCAGCACTCAAGTGCGTGGGCGCATCTCGGTGCGAAGCAGCAGCCCTTTGGCTTGTCCGCAGGATCTGGAAGTGTGCCCGGTATCTGCGTGAAGCGCTCGGCGTTATCGTCGAGCCTTACCACCGCCGAGAGCAGTCCTCTTGTGTAAGGATGTCTCGGTGCGATCAGAAGCTCCCTTGCGGGCGCCTGCTCGACTATCCTCCCGCTGTACATCACGGCGATCCTGTCGGCTATGCTGGCGACTACGGAAAGGTCGTGTGAGATCAGCAGCAGCGCTGTCCCGCGCTCCTCCCGCATACGGCGGAGCAGTTCGAGTATCTGAGCCTGTATCGTCACATCGAGAGCCGTTGTGGGTTCATCGGCGATAATAAGCTCCGGCTCGCAGGCGAATGCCATAGCGATCAGCACCCTCTGCCGCATACCGCCCGAAAGCTCGTGCGGATAGGAACGGTATCTCGCCGCCGCATCGGGGATGCCCACAGCCGTCAGTGCAGAGATCGAACGCTCACGCGCCTCTTTTTTTGAGAGCTTTGTGTGCCGCAGGAAGATCTCATCTATCTGCCTGCCGACGGTCATTACAGGGTTGAGCGCCGAGAGCGCGTCCTGAAAGATCATAGCCGCTTTGCAGCCGCGAAGCTCCTGCATACGCTTCTCCGAAAGCCCGCTTATCTCCTCGCCGCAAAGCAGATGCTTATCCGTTCTTACTATCGCCTGTGATGTGTCAAGCAGCCTCAGTGATGCAAGGCTCGTTACGCTTTTTCCGCAGCCGCTCTCTCCGACAAGCGCGAGACATTCGCCCTCCGCGACCGAAAGGCTCACGCCCTCGACGGCTCTTATTATCCCTCTCGGAGCTTCAAATGCCACGCGGAGATCTTGTATTTCAAGTACGTTTCTCATTCGGGCTCCTCCATTTCGGCAAGCACCTTGTCAAGCTCACCCCGACGCATTTTACGCATCAGTCTGCCCAAGCCGCTCCTACCCTTCATGGCAGGATTGAGGACACTTTCCATAGCAAGCCCTATCCGCATGAATGCGAACACAGATATGAATATCCCGATGCCCGGCGCAAGTATAGTCCACCATTGCCCGAAGAGCATCGAGCCGCCGCTCTGCGCGTCTGCAAGCATCTTGCCCCAGCTGACGGCGGTGGGATTTCCGAGGCCGAGAAAGCTCAGTCCTGCCTCAGCGATCATAACGCCTGCGCAGGTGAGTGCCGTGCTCATAACGACCAGGTTCGATACCGCAGGAAGGATGTGCCTGAACATAATGTAGCGCTTTGAAGCGCCAGAAAGCTCCGCGGCTTTGACGTAATCACAGCTTTTGAGCTTCAGTACCTGAGAGCGCACCGTCCTTGCGAGACCCGACCACCCGAACAGCACGAACACTGTAACTATCACCACGTAGCTTTTGCCGAAGACGTTGGTTATAAGTATCGTCAGCGGAAGAGTTGGGATAACGATCATAACGTCCACTATCCGCATAAGCAGCATATCGCACACTCCGCCGATGTACCCTGCACAGATGCCCAGCACCGAGCCGAGCAGGGCGATAGCGATGCCCGTTATCACGCCAACCGTGAGAGACACCCGCGTGCCGTAGATAAGCATACTGAAAATGTCCTGTCCCGTGGTAAGAGAGGTGCCGAGCAGATGTGAAAGGCTCGGCGACAGACCCTTGTCCGCACGCTGATTGACATCGTAGGGGTCATACGGTGCGATGAGCGGAGCGAATAACGCGACAAGTGCCAGCAGTGTCACAATGATAAGCCCGAGCCTGCCCTGTTTATCGTTCCAGACGCCTTTGATAAGACCTGCAAGTGTTTTCATCGGCTCACCTCTCCAAGCGTGACCCTCGGATCGAGCAGACTGTAGCAGAGGTCCGTCACGAGATTGGCGACAAGTGCAAAGCCCGAAATAAAGATCATTATCCCCATCATAAGCGGATAGTCGTTCTGATTGTTGGCTTCGAGATAGAGCGTGCCCATACCGTGCCAGTTGAAGATCTGCTCGATGACCACCGAGCCGCCGATCAGTCCCGAAAGGCTCATACCGAGCCCCGTCACTACGGGCAGGAGAGCGTTGCGCAGAACGTGCTTGTAGAGTATGCCGCGCTCGGTGACTCCCTTTGCCTTTGCGGTCACGATGAAGCTTTCGCCCGTCACCGAGATCACGCTGTTGCGTATCGACTGCGCGTTCCCGATGACACCGCCTATAAGCGTTGAAAGCACGGGCAGAGCCGCATTGTATGCGACCGCACCTATCCCCGCAAGGCTCCACTCGAAAGATGAAACGAGGTTCTGATCGGTGTAGGCAGGGAAAATTTCAAGCTCAAAGCCGAGGATATAGGTCAGCAGGAGCGCTATGAAAAACGCAGGGATCGCTGTGGTTATCGTCGAGGCATTCATCAGCGCCTTGTCCTGCCAGCGGCCGCGCTTCATAGCACAGCGGGTTCCGATGATGATACCAAAAAACAGGCACAGCACCATGCTCGACACCGAAAGCACGAGCGTCCACGGCAGGCGGTCTGTGATGAGCGCCCACACCTTCGGAGAGCCTGCCCGATAGGACGTTCCGAGGTCTCCGTGAAGCAGACCCTTCAGGTATCTGCCGTACTGCGACCATGCCGAGCCGTCGAGCCCGTACTGCTTTCTTGTGATCTCCTTGATGACTTCGTAGTCGCTGTCGCTCATATTGCCCTGGGCGGGGTAGTATCTGGCACAGGGGTCGTCAACGCCTATCCTCGGTATGAAGAAGCAGAGCGTCACGACTATGACGAACACAACGAGCGTGCTGATGATTCTTTTTACAACGTAGGCTGTTTTCAAAGCTATCTCTTCCCGATGAATTTCAGATTCTTTAGTGTCTCTCCGTTGAATACCGTTGCTCCCTGCACCTCTCTGTACCCCGTGAAGCGGTCTGTCCGCGCCGCTGAGATAACGTCCGCGGTGTAGAGCGGTATCTTGTAGTATTCCTCCGCAACGGAGATCTGCAGCTGTTTTATGAGCTTGGTCTTTTTGCCGTGGTCGAGTGTCGTGCGCATCTCTTCGATGAGTGCTTCGAGCTGCGGATCACGGAGCTTGCCGTAATTTGACGAGCGCTCGGTCGTAACGAAATGCGAACGGTACATAATGTCGGCATTCGCCATATTCAGTATCACCGACTGTATCGTCATATCGAAGTCGCCTCGGTAGAGGTATGTGGTCTCGGGTGCCGAGCCTGCCGCCTTGAAGCTGACCTCTATGCCTATGCGTTCAAACTGCCTTTGCAGGTAGGAGACGGTGTCCTGCGCACCTGCGGCGGTCAGTATCTCAAAGCTGATGCGCCTGCCGTTATGCGTGCGGTAGCCCGAGCTGTCCCTGTCGGGATAAAGCCCGTCAAGTATAGCGTTGGCTTCATCAATGCGCTCGGCTATGGGCGATGAAAGTATATCCGATCTCGCCTCATACAGCAGTTCGCTGCTTTTGCTGATAAGTCCTGCCGAAGCCGTCTCGCCCGAGCCTTCGAGTATCTTGTCGATAAGCTCTCCGCCGTCAACAGCAAGTGCAAGCGCCTTTCTGAACTGCTTGTCACGAAGCAGCTCACGCATATCGTTTTTGTCCTGTACGGCAGGCTCGGCATTTAGCGTGAGACAGCTTATCGCGCCGCCCTCAGTGTGGGATATGAACATATTATTTTCCTGCTCCATAAGCCTTACATAGTTCGGACTTATCCCTGCATCGAGAATGTCTATGTACCCTTTGCGAAGCGCGAATATCGCGGTGTTTATGTCGAGGTAAAGCATCATCCGCAGCTTCTCTGCCTTGTACAGCGGCGAGCCGTCCTCGGCTTTCAGGTGATAGTTCGGATTGCGGTCAAGGACAATGGTATTGGAGTTGGTCTCCTCGGTGTTGAGCAGCCACGCACCACTCCCGACGGGGTGCTCGTACTGATAGAGAAAATCTCCCGACGGCGACTTGTTGTTGAGCTGCTGTTCCTCGCTGACGAGCGGCTTCCAGATGTGCTCGGGCAGGATAAGTATCGTGCTGAAAAGCGTCGTCACCGCACCGAAAACCTTGTTTACGTGCAGGTACATCACGGTGTCCTTTTCGTCCTTGTTTATTGGATAAGTGCCGCTCAGATCGGGATGCTTTGCCGTGAACATTCCCTGCGTGATGAGCTTCCCTTTCTCGGAGGTGTGCCTTAGATCGGATGTCCACGCAAGCGCACCCGCGTGATTTGAAAGTGCGTTATCGGTGGCAATGTCAAACGAGTAATACACATCCTCGACCGTCAACTTTTCGCCGTCCGACCAATAAACATCATCAAACAGCTCGATGCGCACCGCCATATAATCCTCTGTACGCGAAGAGTAGTAGCTGTCAACCGCGGCATAGTCGATAGCACCGTCAAAGGTGCCGTCAACGGTCAGCGGCTCGCCGTCAAGATCGACATAGCACCAGCGTTTTGCGGTCAGCGGAGCAAACTCTCCTGTTTCGTCGTCATAGGAAAACAGCGTGTTATAGACCATGCTTGCGACAGTCGGCGCGATGCCCTCACGCGAGAGCCACGGCATAAACGAGGTAGGGAACGACGTCCCCACGACCCCGACGTAAAGTGTCTCGGTCATATCCGCCCTGCGCTGTGCGATAGAGGTCGAGCACGAGCAGAGCGAGAGGCACACCGCCAGCGCGGTGACGAGTGCGGTCAGCTTCGTTTTCATTCTTCGGAGTACGGATATTCGAGCCTTGCACCGAAGCCGTTTCTCGATGCAGAGTTGTCGTATATCTCCTCGATGCGGA
Source organism: uncultured Clostridia bacterium (assembly GCA_946545645.1). Classification (GTDB taxonomy): domain Bacteria; phylum Bacillota; class Clostridia; order Oscillospirales; family Ruminococcaceae; genus FB2012. Next base: position 7,199 of record CAMNNQ010000087.1, read on the forward strand.
AGATGTACGCGGGCTGCTTTATCCAAAGATCAAACCCGCCCGGACGATGATAAACGTCGTGCTGAGCGTTTATGAACTGCTGATAAAGCTCCCTTTTCCCCGTGCTTTCCTCGTCGTAGATCTCGATCGTGCCCTTGAGCTTGTAGGAGATCATCGGCGGCTGGTGGAAGATCAGCGCCGCGTCCTTGTTGACTTGATAGTTCTCCCAGCTCTGCTTCTTGGCAAGCTCCAGGCTTCCGAGCTTTGTGAAGTCGATGCGCTTTCTTGCGTCCTCGCCGTACATCTGCTCGATAAGTATTTTGAGACCTCTCTGCGAGTAGCTTTTGTCCTCGGGATCAAAGGTCTTTATGTGCTCGATATAGATCTCGAGCACCTCTTCAAGGTATTCGTCCTTCGGCAGAAATCCAACGCCCTTGACGCTCGCGTTCAGCCCCGCCGGACCGTGAGATATAAAGGCAGGCTCGTGCGAGCAAAAGGATATGAACATCTTTTCCATCGACATCTGCTCACCGTTATACAGTTTGATAACATTCTCGGCTCTTGCATCGAAGGCCCAGTCAAAAAATCTCTTTGCGTTATCCACCTATTTTTCCCCCTGTTTCTGAACAAAAGTCATCTTTGTCCTCCCCAGCTCCTCAGAGGTCCGTGCTCTGAGCTCCGAGAGAGTAATTCTTCCTGCATCCCCCACCGAAAGACTGCCGGCCGGGACATTTGACACCTGCCCGATCCCACGCTTTCCGGTTTCCGGATGATCCGGATAAAATCTGAAGCTCCCGGTCGCGCTGTCCAGAGCCATAACACCTTTTTCAGTAAAACCGTTTGCAGATACCTCAGCGCTCCCATCAGAATACAGTTTCATTGAGGCCGAACCGTCCTCTGAAAGAAGACTGACGGGCGCTCCCGGGTCTATAGTGTATGTAAAATCAATATCCTGTCTTTCGCCGCCGGCGACAGGAACATTCAGCTTCATCTTATCCCTGCTCAGTATCTCGCAGGAGACTCTGTCTCCTGCCTGCGGAGTAAGAGCCATCTGCATTCCTGAAACACCGTATTTGCCTGTTTCCGAGAAAAACATCCCGTTGCCGTAGGAGGTCAGCAGATAGCTTTCGTCATCAAAGAAACTGATATACGCAGTTCTGCCCTCGGCCTCCGCTGTATATGTGCCTGCTCTGAAAACCGACTTGACTTCCCTGGGTTTGTAATCCGCAGTTACAGGACACGCGATCAGCTTTGCGCCGGGGTGCTCATCCGATGTCGGGGTTATACCCACAGCGCCGTAATAGACTCTTTCGCTGGGGGTGAAATCGAGCACCCCGTTATCGCTTCTGACAAACTTGCTCTGGAGACCGTCCGAAGCGCTTTTGGCCTCTCCGTTGACAGAGTTGAATATCATCAGATATTCGCTCCCGCCTTTCTCTATCGTGCCCGCGCTTTTCGTGACTTCAAAAGCCGTCGTATTTGAAAAGATGAAACTGTTGTCCTCATTTATCCTGAGATATACCGTCAGTTTCATCCCCAGTTCAGTAAGATCCAGATAATAATCTCCCTTGATCTCGGATGAAGCGGCCGCTGCCTCAGACAAACTGCTTCCGGAGTTCTCTTCTTTTTTTTCGCAAGATACAAGGCAAAACAGCGTTGCCACTGTGGCGAAGGCCGTTATCAGCTTCTTTATAATCATATATCCATTCTCTTTCTCAGCATCAAGTTAGCCTTTGCTAACTATTGCGCAAATATAAAGATTAGCAAACGCTAACCTTGCTATATGATATCACTTTTCATCCCGTTTGTCAAGGGCTTGCGACCAATATGAAGCGAAAACACATATTTTTGTAAAGCTGAACAGAATTCAAATAAACAAATTCTCCAAATTATTCATATGACATAAATCCAATGATATTTTTCTCTGAGCTGCCCTTTATTCCTTGACAAATCAAAAGAAACATGATAATATAGAAGCTGATTAGCATACGCTAACTCGTTGACAGGGTACACTTTCATGTTTTATTACGGAGGAAGAATATGATAAAAAAACGTTTGATACAAGCTATGGGTGACAGCAGGAGGTACATTTTCGGAAATGTTGCCGCACAATGGATAAGCCTGGCCTCAAACATTCTGACTACCTTCGGGATAGCCAATCTGCTGGAAAAGCTGATCAGCAGGAACGCCTCCGGCGGTGACTATGTTTTTGCTGTGAGCGCATCGGTCTGTTCCCTTGTGATAGGCTATATCTGCTCACGTATACAGGAAAGATGCAGCTATATGTCTTCACGGTCTGTAAAGAAAAAACTTCGGGAGCTCATCTTCCGCAAACTGCTCAGGCTCGGGAGCTCTTACCGCGAAAGTGTCCGTACCAGCGAGATAGTACAGCTCTCGGTTGAAGGTGTTGATCAGTTGGAAACTTATTACGGACAGTTTCTGCCTCAGTTTTTCTATTCATTCTTAGCTCCGCTGACGCTGTTCGGCATACTTGGCTTTATCAGTATGAAAGCAGCGGTGATACTGCTGATCTGTGTGCCGCTGATACCCGGAGCTATAATGGGAGTTCAGAAGATAGCCAAGCGTCTGCTTAAAAACTACTGGGTGCAGTATGCGAACCTGGGCGACACATTTCTGGAAAATCTTCAAGGCATGACCACACTGAAAATATACTCCGCTGACGAAAAGACCGCAGAGAAAATGGCATCCGAGAGCGAACATTTCCGCAAGGTCACCATGAAGGTGCTGACAATGCAACTCAACTCAGTAACTATAATGGATCTGATCGCCTACGGCGGCGCAGCATTGGGAACAGTGCTGGCTGCAACGGAATTCAGCAATGGAAACATAAGCTTTATGGGCTGTTTCACTATAATAATGCTGTCGGCAGATTTCTTCATTCCCATGCGCAGGCTCGGCAGCTTCTTTCATGTTGCAATGAACGGTATGGCTGCCAGCGACCGACTGTTCAGGATACTCGATCTCCCCGAGCCGGAAGAGAAAACAGCCTCTGTTGATCCTGAAAACTGCGCCATTGAGATCTGCGGCCTGCATTATTCCTACGGCACTGAAAGAGAAGTTCTGCACGGGGCGGATATGCGCTTTGATACGGGCAGAATGACCTCGATATGCGGCGGATCCGGCTGCGGAAAAACCACTTTGGCGGGGATACTCACCGGCCGTAATAAGGGTTATAAGGGCAGCGTAAAGATCGGCGGCACCGAGCTTTCAGAGATAAGCGAGGAGAGCCTTATGCGGACGGTCACATACATTTCTCACAACAGCTATCTTTTCAAGGGGTCAGTGCGGGAAAATCTGCTTGCTGCCGCTCCCGATGCCTCAGATCAACATCTGACCGACGTTCTCAAACAGGCAAGACTTTATGATTTTCTGCAAAGTCAACAAGGGCTTGATACTTTGCTGAACGAAAACGCTTCAAACCTTTCGGGTGGTCAGCGTCAGCGGCTTGCCCTTGCGAGAGCACTCCTTCATGATACCCCGATCTACATTTTTGATGAAGCCACAAGCTCTGTTGATGCTGACAGCGAACAGGATATCATCAGATCGATCTATGAACTTGCAAAAACCAAAACTGTCATCCTGATCTCCCACCGTCTTGCAAATGTCATGGATTCAGACATGATCTATGTACTTGAATCCGGCCTCCTTACAGAACAGGGAACACATGAGGAGCTTCTGCAAAACAACGGGATGTATTCACAGATGTGGCAGACACAGCAGGCGCTTGAAAACGTTGGCAGAAAGGAGGCAGCATTATGAAAAAGCGCTCGGCTCTTTCCGTATTATCAAGAATGATCGGGCTCGTAAAGCCGCTGGCAGGAGCTATGTTTCTTGCAGTTATACTAGGGATCGGCGGATTCATCTGCGCCGAGTTCATCACAATAATGGGCGGCTATGCTATGCTCGATGTATTAAAATTTGAAAGCGCATTCAGTCTGAAAACGGTATGTGTATGTGTGATCGTTTTTGCTGTTCTTCGTGCTGCCTGCCGCTGCAGCGAGCAATATCTGAACCACTATATCGCATTCAATGTCCTTGCTATCATCAGAGGGCGGGTATTCGGGGCTCTGCGGCGTCTCTGCCCTGCCAAGCTCGAAGGACGTGACAAGGGCGACCTTATCTCTGTTATCACATCCGATATTGAGCTTCTTGAAGTGTTTTATGCCCACACCGTCAGCCCGATACTGATAGCAGCGGTGATGACAGTTATTATGACGGTATTTATCTCTATACAAAGCCTTGTTCTCGGCCTTATCGCTCTCTGCGGATATCTCACGGTGGGCATCATGATCCCGGTTGGTATCTATAAGCTCAGCGGCAGCACTGCGGATGATCTCCGTGCTCAGTCGGGTCAGCTCTCCGCATTTGTTCTCGACAATCTCCGCGGACTTGATGAGACTATCCAATACGGTGCCGGAGAGCACAGGATAGGTGATCTGATGACCCGTTCCGAAAGTCTTGCAAAGCAGCAGGAGAAAATGAGCCGCAATATCGGTATGAATTCCGGAATCACAAACTGCACGATACTCATCTACGGGCTGATAATGCTGTTTGCTGCCATATTGTTATATAACTCCGGGACAATATCCTTTTCACAAATGCTGATATCTGTTATCGCAATGATGTCCAGTTTCGGGCCCTGCGTGGCTCTTGCCAACCTTGGAAGTGTGCTTCAGAACACCATTGCTGCCGGCAGCCGGGTGCTTGATATCCTTGACGAACAGCCAGTCACCGAAGATATAACAAACGGTTCCGATATAGGCTTTGACGGAGCAGCCGCTGAAAACGTCACATTCTCCTACGGCAGTGATATTGTTCTTGAGGATTTCACACTCGGTATTAACAAGGGCAGCATCACCGGTATCGTCGGACGCTCCGGAAGCGGTAAATCGACATTTCTGAAACTGCTTATGCGTTTCTGGAAAACTGAGAAGGGGAAGATGATCGTCTCCGGCACCGATATCAACAATATCTATACCGCAAGCCTCCGCCGGATCGAGAGCTATGTCACTCAGGACACTCAGCTTTTCCACGAAACGATAGAATACAATGTGAAAATAGCCAGGCTGGATGCGACTCACGAGGAGGTCGTCAAAGCCTGCAAAAAAGCATCACTGCATGAATTCATCATGACACTTCCCGACGGGTATGAAACACAGGTCGGTGAGCTGGGCGACACTCTTTCGGGAGGCGAACGTCAGCGCATCGGACTTGCAAGAGCTTTTCTTCACGATGCTCCGCTTATGCTCCTGGATGAACCCACAAGCAATCTCGACAGTCTTAACGAAGCGGTGATACTGAAAAGCCTTCTGGACAAAGGCGAGGAAAAGACTGTGCTGCTTGTCAGTCACAGGCCGTCAACGATGCGTATCTGCGATGTTTCATACAGTGTTGAAAACGGGAGGATGAGCTGATGAAAAGGCTGATTTTTCTGATACTCGGGCTTATATGTCTTGCACTCGGGACAGTGGGTATCGTTCTTCCGATCCTTCCGACTGTTCCCTTTTACCTTGCAACTGTTTTTTGCTTTGCCAACAGTTCAGAGCGGATGCACCGCTGGTTTATCGGCACCAAGCTGTATGAAAAGCATTTGCAGAGCTACATCGAGCATAAAGGTATGCTCCTTAAAACCAAGCTGAGTATCATAATCACAGTTACATTGCTTATGGGCTTCGGCTTCTTTATGATGGCAAGGAAGAGCATATGGGTGCCCTGTGTTATCCTTGCGGCGGTATGGCTGTGCCATATCATTTATTTCTGTTTCAGGGTCAGGACAATACAGCCCGGTGAAGATCAATAAGCACAAAGCATAAAAACGGCGTATCTCTTACCCGCCCTTCGGCAGGAGAGATACACCGTTCTTTTTTCCGGTATTTCCGGATCATAACTAGCACATCAGGTCAGGTCTCTGCTGCTTATCTCACCTGACTTTGAGGCTTGCTTTTCCTCGCTCTTTATAAAAGCGCTCTTTCATGGCATACATCATCATATCAGACTCTTTGAGCATATCATCCACAGGATTTTTACCGTCCGGTGAATAGCTATATCCTACAGAGCAATGATATTTTGTTTCGCTGACATTTGTCTCGATGCGCCGGATCAGATCCATCATTTCGTCTTGCCGGGCTTTCCGGCAAAGAATAACGAACTCGTCACCGCCTATCCTGTAGCCGAACTGTCTGCTTTTCAGCGCTCTGCGAAAGCAAAGTGCCAGCGTTACCAGCGCTTCATCTCCGGCAGCGTGGCCCTGAGTGTCGTTTATGACCTTCAGTCCGTTCATATCAATAGATATCAGGGCTGTGATCTCCTCGGGATTCTTGCAGATATCAGCATTGTAGGCGTGCCGGTTGAGGAGCCCTGTCAGAGAGTCTTTTTTTGTCTGCTGCAGGATCTCAAAAACGTAATATACGAACAGCGCTATGGCGATAGTAGAACAGAAGATCTTGGAGAAATCGCTTCCGAATACAAAGGGGAAGATCAGATCAGAAAGCAGGGCGAGGCTGAGAAAGGCAATGGGGACGATCTCCATCAATTTCATGTTGCATCTTTTGAAAAGGAAATAGACCAAAGCAGCGCAATACGCCCCGGCAACAATGAAAGGCAGATAACCCAGCGGGCCGCGGGAAAAGGTGTTATTCTCGTCTATCCTGAAGACGATGCCTGTAAATATCGAAACGAAGTCAATGACAGTGAGTATGATCGAGGGGATGAAGATATACAAAGTCTGTTTCTTCACAAGTGTATAGATGATCTGCGAAATAATAAAGGGCGTCGCACTGTACCGTAACGCCATCAGAATGCTGCGCAGGGTCCTGTATTCGACCTGCGCTGTGCAGTTGAACTCTACAAATACGACAAGAGAGAGCAAATACACGCCGATTATGAGAACATACATACGCTTGATCGTTTTTTCATCCCAGAAGACCGTGATCCGAAGCGCTATCGCAAACGCTGCCAAAACCAGTATCAAAGACCAGTTCTGAAGCAAGTATTCTTTTATCATGAGATATCCTTTCACAGTAATGCGATCAGTTTATTATACTGTTAGTTATCCGCATAGTCTTTTTATCAGAGCAGGCCGGATGTATCCTGTATAATTTCAGTATAGCATATATATCCGCAAATTGCAATAGGCCTGTGCCATTATATATGGGCACTTTCCGATCCTCCGGATGCTGCCGAAGGATCACCCGCTCCAGGGGAGCTTTATATTCGGCAGGGTCAGTTTCATAACATCCTGTATCTCGTAGGCGACTCCGTTATCCTTCAGCTCCTGCAAAAAGCCGTTTACATAGACAGAGTCGGAAAAAGGCTGGATAATATCAAAGATGGACCTCCCGTTCACAGCAGAGATCTCAATGATCATACCCCTGTCAGGGCATCGTGTCCATGTCCTGAAATCGCGGATATACTTCTCTGCATCGCCGAACCCGGCCTTGCCGACATAGCTTATCACAGCTGTCATGTTCCTGTTCAGCATTTCATCGGCAGCAGACATTGCATCAAGGCGCTGCTGGTCTGTTTCCATATTTTCCAGCATCTCTATGATCGAGACAGCAGCCTTCGCCCCGGAAAGTATCGCTTCGTCGCCGGCCTGTTCAGAGACTCTCCTGCGGAATTCCTGCACCTGCCGGTCTATGGGCAGGCTTATATTTATTATATCACAGATCTTTCTTTTTTTCAACCCATAGGAAAAAAGCGCCCGCACTCTGACGGACGCTCCATGCATTACTATATATCTTCTTATAGCTCCTCTTTACTGAAAGCGGGAAGCCCGATATGACCTGAAATGGTCTGGTCTGTTCTCATTTTTGCAGTTGCTTTTTTACATACTCCCTTATGCTGCTTTCCTCATCTGTAACAGAACCGCCTCTTACAGACAGAGCCTTGACAACCTTGGCATTCGGCTCAAGCTCCCTGATAGTATTAACTGTCGATGAGAAACCGCTGCCCTCGTGAGTCACGAACACATAGATATTCTTCCCTGCGAGATCGTATTTCTCGAAGAAGGTGTATACTGGCACAGGCAGGTCTGTCCACCAATTCGGAAAGGCAAGCCAGATAGTGTCACATTCCTTGAGATCAGTAAAATCGCTTTTCAGTTCAGGGCGCTTGCTGTCCGCCTGCTCCTGCTTTGCCAGATCAACTGTGGCATTGTAATCAACAGGATAGCTTTCCTCCGAAACTATCTCATAGGCTTTGCAGCCTGCTTCATCTGCTATCCATTCTGCCATTAGCTGTGCATTGCCTTTCAGTTCGCCGTTGACACGGTTGAGGCTTGCACTTGTGACTGCGTCGGTATCGTCCGGAAAATCAGTGTTCCCGACCCGGCTGAAATAGATCGCTGCCGATTTGTTTATCGGCACAGTCTCCACATTCTGATCGTCTTCCGTGTCACTTCCGCAGGCTGTCATTAGCAGCGCCGCAGCGGTCAATGCTGTTAAAAGAGTGGCTTTGATCCTGTTCATAACAGAAGCTCCTTTCTTTATTCTGCAAGCTCGATCCTGACTTCATAGTTCCCGTCCAGATCGCTGATATTTTTAAGAGGGCAGGTCATCACCCCGATATTTACCTGATGACCGTACTGCTCCGAGGATTCTTCATCCTCAAAGAGTATCGTGAAATAAGGCGCATTTGTCGCATAATCTATATCCCCGTTGAGCCAGCCGTAATGGACATCATCCTCGCTGTACGGCAGTTCCTCGGTAACTCCGCAGAAATCGTGGGAATATCTGCTGACGCTTTGCGTATAGGGCAGCTTTGCAATAAGCGCCTTTGCTGTCTCGGAATCGTTCAGCACACCGGGGATCACCGTATCACCGAAATACATATTTATTTTTGTGCCGCCCTCCATAGGTCTTCTTGTGGGCATCGTCTTGTCTTCGGTCTGCATATCAGCATTATCCTTTGCCACCCGCTCACCGCTTTGGGAAACTGATGAGACCGCGCCGGCGGATCCTGCTGTTTCCGATGATACCTCCGAACTGCCGCAGGCTGTAAGAACTGTTCCTGCCATTATGATCGCCGCCGCAAATGCTATAGCTTTTCTCATTTTCCTTCTCTCCTTTGTTTAGCCTATACTGAACTCTTAAAACGTCAGTGTTCGATATATATCCGATATTCGTAATAGAACGGCACAAGGGTCGTGCAGTGATTCCTTAACACATTACCGCCTCTTTATCTGTTTTCTATATTATATCACAAATGGTATCAGATTACAAATACTTATATTGAATAGATCAATATGCTTGACAGCTATACATCTTTACAGTAAAATAAATAGAGAACAGGGAATTAACGCATGGATACCCGGGTACTGAAATACCTTCTCGCTGTTGCAAAAGACCAGAGCTCTTTTGTTGCCGCCGAGAGGCTTTTTCTGTCGCAGCCGATGCTTTCGCGCCAGATAAAGCAGCTTGAGGATGAGCTCGGGACACAGCTCCGGATACGCAGCTGCAGTTCATTCGTCTGGAAGCGAAGCGCAGCAGTCTTGTCAAAAGCGACGGAGAAATAGCTGGTACAGTTCATCGGGAATATGAAGGCTTAAAACGCCATACCGCAGCAATACGGTATGGCGTTTTTCTTACATACTTGCTCTCAGTATCTGCACTACATCGCTGCGGTCAAGCACTTTGTAGCCGCCGTTCAGAATGATCGTGCCGTCTGCTATGCCTTCGATCATATCTTCCGTAACGCCCAGCTCGGATATCTTCATAACAAGTCCCATTTCTTTCATCCAGCTCTCCATTGCGGCAAGGCCTGCCTCGGCAAGCTGCAGATCAGTTTTTCCGTCGGGAGAAACTCTCCAGACCTCTGCTGCAAATCTCGCAAACTTTTTCAGGCCGTAAGGCATGACCGATCTATAATACGGCAGCGAAACCGCAGCAAGAGTCATTCCGTGAGTCGCATCAGTATAAGCCCCTACAGACTGGCCGAGCATATGCACCATCCAGTCGGTAGACTTCCCTCTTGAAACGAGGGTGTTGAGCGCCCAGGTCGCCGTCCACATAATGTTGGACCGCGCTTCGTAATCCTGCGGGTCCTTTATTGCGATTTGGCTTGCATGGATAAGCCCCCGCATAAGCCCCTCGCTGATATAGTCGGAGGTGTTGTCGTCCTCGCCTGAAAAATACTGCTCGCAGATATGGTTCATGATGTCATAGATGCCGGCAGCCATCTGATATTTCGGCAAAGTCATGGTGTATCTCGGATTGAGGACAGAGAACCTGGGCATCACATCGTCACCGAACACATGACCGATCTTCAGGTGCTGCTCATGGTTCGTGATAACAGCGCCGCCGTTCATCTCAGAGCCTGTTCCTGCCATTGTAAGAACACATCCCACAGGGACGATCTCGCAGTCAGGCTCTTCAAAGCGGATAAAGTATTTCTCCCAGGGGTCTTCATCGCAGTGAACAGAGACCGACACCGCTTTGGAGTAATCGCAGACAGAACCGCCCCCGACGGCAAGTATAAAGTCGGTATGGTTCTCACGGGCGATCTTAACACCCTCCCTTAGCTTTTCAACTGTCGGGTTGGGCATAACTCCCGGGACCTCGGCTACATTTTTGCCGCATTCTTTCAGGATCGCTGTGACCTCATCATACAGCCCGCTCTTCTTGACAGAACCGCCGCCGTAAACGAGAAGGATATTCTCGCCATAGTTTTTCATTTCACTTTTCAGGAAACCGAGAGAATCCTCACCGAAATAGAGCTTGGTCGGATTGTGATAGCTGAAATTTCCTAACATGATACATACCTCCGTTTAATTCTGTTTTTCTCTTATCTGACCTTCTCCGCATTCAGTGCGGCTTGTCATAAATACTCCTTATCACTCTTGCAGGGCTGCCGACGGCTATCATATTGCCGGGTATATCCTTTGTCACCACAGAGCCGGCGCCGATAACCGCATTATCTCCGATATTGACACCGGAAAGGATAGTGGAGTTTGAGCCTATCCATACATTCCTGCCGATATGGATCTGCCCCGGTATAAGATCGTGGCGCTCTTCGGGGAGAAGGCCGTGATCCAGCGTAGCAAGCACCGTATTGTGACCGATCAGAGAACCGTCACCTATCCAGATGCCGCCCTGATCCTGGAACTTGCAGCCCGCGTTTATGAACACTCCCCTGCCGAGATGTATGTTCCTGCCGCAGTCGGTATAAAACGGGGGGAACAGCCCGACCTCCACAGGCTCACCGATCAGCTCGGACATCAGCGAATTGATCTCTTCCGGCGTATGATAGCGGCTGTTGATCTCCATTGTTATGCGGATAGCCTCCTGGCTGAGCCTGTGCATGACCTGATGCACATTGCTCTCTGCTGTGACCTGTCTGCCGCTGTTCATATAATCGAGAAATTCCTCTTCGTTCAAAATGCCCACCTGCTTTCTGTTCCTATTATAGCACTTTTCCGGTAAAATAACAAATACCTATTTTACATATATCACTATACTTTTAAGGCATAGTTCCGCTTTATTCCATTATTCCGCACCGGCTCCGGAAACAAGCATCCTCTCAATAGTTCATGCCTGCTTTTCCGATGAGCTCAGTTTCAGATACCGTAATAGTAAATATCGGTACAAAATTTGTAAAAAGCTATGCAATTTCAGTTTGCTGTTGACATTGCAGAATAAAAATTGTATAATTTTGGTATAGTGATTTTTGAGGGATATATGTGACACACAATATGAATTGGGATATATGTATGACCGATTATCCGCGGCTTGCAGGCGAGACTTCAGACGATAAGCGCATAATGCGTGCCGTGAACGACTGTGCGGGAGGGGTGCTCTTCTTTCCAAAAGGTATATATGAGATCGCAGAGATGCTGACGGTGGACAATGCCTGTTCCTTCCTGCTGAAGAGCTTTCGGAAAAACTCGATCATCTTGATCTGCTGATAAACAATGCCGTTACAGTATCTCCCGATTGCGGCAAGGGCTTCTTTGAGGCAGATCTTGACTATATCGCGCACACTGTGGATGTTGCGGCGGTGGGACCGATGCGGGTAATCAAGGCCTTCTATCCGCTGCTCAAAAAAAGCAATGGGACTGCACTGATAATGAACATATCCTCGGAGGCCGGGAGCATATCAAAATGCTACCGCACCAATATGATCGACTACGGCATGGCGAAGGCAGCGCTCAATATGGCGACTATGAATCTTGTCAACACCTTCATGGATGACAGATCGATAAACATTTTCTGTATCCACCCCGGCTGGATCCGCACCGAAGGCAGAGCCGACAACCCGGCTCCGCTTTCATCCTACGAAGCCGCAGAGATACTCATGGAGCTGTTTGAAAAGAAACGATTTGACTTTGACGGACACAGATTTATCACCAATCTTAACGAGGACTATCCGTTCTGAAAAAGGAGGAAACAACTATGGAATTCAAGGAAGTTGTAAAGAACCGTTATTCGTGCAAGAAATACGGCGACAGGCAGGTAGAGCAGGAAAAGCTGACAGCCATACTCGAAGCGGGGAGGCTTGCTCCCACAGCAAAGAACCTGCAGGAGCAGAAGATCTATGTGGTACAGTCTGCGGAAAAGCTGGCGCTGATCGACAAATTCACGCCCTGCCGCTACGGCGCACCGACAGTTGCGGTCGTCGCATTTGACAGGAACAATGTTTTCACCTACCCCGGCGAGAAACGCGATTCCGGTGTTGAAGATGCAGCCATTGTTGCCACTCATATGATACTCGCTGCTGCCGACGAGGGGATCGACAGCTGCTGGCTCAATTTCTTCGATCCTGACAAGCTGGCGGAAGCTCTCGGGCTGCCCGAAAATGAGGAAATACTTATGCTGCTCGACCTCGGCTATGCTGCAGAGGGTACAGGCCAGCTGCCCAATCACACCAGCAGAAAGCCTCTCTCCGAAACGACGGTATATATCTGACTCAGAGAAACTGCAAGCGCTTATGAACCAGCCCTATTTAAAACCCTCCGCAGCTTATGGGTTTTAAATAGGGTATTTGATTTATTACTCCGGGGAAGAACGGACCTTTTCATAGGAGCGGCATCTGATGGCTCTCTTTCCGCAGACATCAGAAAATGCGGGATAATTCTGCCGAAAGATCGTTTTATGCTTGACAAGCTGTAAAAAAAGTGCTATAATATGCTCGTTAGCATGGGCTAACATATTTAACAGGCAAGAGTTAGCTATAGCTAACAAATCTCTCTATCCTTTATTATCCGCAGCTTCCGGGCAGAACACACCTTCTGTCCGGGGCTCAGGAAAAAACTACGGAAAGGAATGATCGGAATGATCGCATTAAAGCATATCGCATTGTTCGTCGGAGGTACGCTGTTCGGAACAGCAGGCTTCAAGCTCCTTAAAAGCAAGGATGCAAAGAAGGTCTACGCCCACACCGCTGCCGCTGCTCTGAGAGCTAAGGAAAGCGTTATGAAGGATGTCACCAAGACCCGGGAATGCTGCGGAGATATCCTTGCAGAGGCAAAGCTCATCAATGAGGAAAAGCGCGCCAGAAGCGACGCAGATGCGTGCATCATCGAGGACGAGAGCGGCGAAGAGCAATGAGGTGCAGCATACTTCACGAGTGCCGGGGGCGCATCAGAGTACATATCCTGCGCCCGGACATGACACTCTCTCAGGCTGACATCCTTGAATACTACCTGCGTTCAAAGCCGTTTGTCCGCAGCGCCAAGGTCTATGACCGTACCGGCGATGCTGTGATCGTTTATACGGGCGACCGTGCTGAGGTAGTGTCGGCGCTGGCCAGGTTTTCCTATAATGACAAGTCAGCGCAGGCGCTTGTTCCGGAGCACACCGGCCGGATGCTTGACCGGGATTTCGAGGAAAGGCTTGTCGGCGCAGTCGTAAGGCGGGCGATACGGAGGCTACTGCTGCCGGCGCCGATCCGGTTCGCACTTTCAGTGTTTCACGCCTCGGCTTATGTGAGAGAAGCCCTGTCATCCCTTTCAAAGGGCAGGCTGGATGTCTCCGTCCTTGATGCGGCAGCGATAACCGTTTCGCTGATACGCGGCGAGCATAAGACCGCCGCTTCGGTGATGTTTATGCTGGGCATCGGCGAGATGCTGGAGGATTGGACACGCCGGCGATCCGTCGATGAGCTTGCGAGCGTGATGTCTCTGGGCGTTGACAGGGTGTGGCTCCACAAGCCGGAGGGAGATGTTCTGGTACCACTTACGGATATAAACGAAGGTGATGAGATAGTCGTCCGCACCGGCAGCATGATTCCCCTTGACAGCGTTGTGCTTTCCGGCGATGCCGCTGTCAATCAATCCTCACTGACCGGCGAGAGCCTGCCCGTCCACAAGAGCGAGGGCAGCTATGTCTATGCCGGGACTGTAGTTGAGGACGGCAGCATCGTGCTCCGTGTCGATAAGACCACCGGCAGCGGAAAATATGACCGCATAGTAAAAATGATCGAGGAAAGCGAAAAGCTGAGATCACAGGCCGAGAGCCGTGCCTCCACCCTTGCGGATAAACTGGTGCCTTACTGTCTCGGCGGCACTTTGCTGACCTATCTGCTGACAAGGAACGTCACCAGAGCGTTGTCGCTGCTGATGGTTGATTTCTCCTGTGCGCTGAAGCTGGCTATGCCGATCTCGGTAATTACCGCAATGCGGGAATGCGGCTCCCGTGGGATCACCGTCAAGGGCGGAAAATTCCTCGAAGCGGTCTCACAGGCGGACACCATCGTTTTTGACAAAACAGGGACTCTTACTCACTCCACTCCCCGCGTTGCGAAGGTGATACCCTTCGGGAACAACGATGAGCAGGAAATGCTGCGCCTTGCAGCCTGTCTTGAAGAGCATTACCCCCACTCGATAGCCAATGCCGTCGTCGAAGAAGCACGCATCCGCGGGCTCGATCACGAGGAGCGCCATTCTACTGTTGAGTACGTTGTCGCTCACGGCATTTCCAGCCGGATAGACGGCAAAAAAGCTGTCATCGGCAGCTATCATTTTGTATTTGAGGACGAGGGCTGCAAGGTACTCAGACGCGATCTCAAAAAGTTCAGCGAGCTGCCGGAGGAATACTCTCTCCTTTACCTTGCAGTAGGCGGAAAGCTGGCAGCGGTCATCTGTATTGAAGACCCGCTGCGTGAAGAGGCGAGTGATATCATCAACGGACTGCGCGGGCTTGGTATCAGCCGGGTCGTAATGCTGACTGGCGACAGTGAAAGGACAGCGCGGTCAGTCGCTGCAGCGGTGGGCGTGGACGATTTCCGCTGCGAGGTGCTCCCGGAGGACAAGGCGGAGTTCGTCAAGTCCGAGCACAGGCAGGGGCGCAAGGTCATTATGATCGGAGACGGAGTGAACGACTCCCCTGCCCTTTCGGAAGCAGATGCCGGAATAGCCATAAGCTCCGGGGCTGCCATAGCCCGGGAGATCGCTGACATCACCGTTTCCGCTGACGATCTGAGCTGCCTGCTGACACTCAGGAGGATCAGCAGCGGAATGATGCAGCGTATCAGCCGCAACTACCGCTTCATAATCGGCTTCAACTCCCTGCTGATGCTCCTCGGCGCGGCAGGTATGATAACGCCGACAATGTCAGCGCTCCTGCACAACTCATCCACGATAGCGACAGCGCTTGCCGGAATGAGAAATTATCTCCCCGGGGAGGATAACAATGTTTAAAACAACAGTAAAGATAGACGGCATGATGTGTTCAATGTGTGAAGCACACGTCAACGATGCAGTACGAAAAAAGCTCCCGGTGAAAAATGTCAAGTCATCACACAAGACGGGCGAGACGGTCATCATCTCTGAAGAGGAGTTTTCAGCCGACGTTATAAACTCCGCCCTTGAAGACACAGGCTATACTGTACTTGAAGTGAGATCGGAGCCCTATAATAAGCAGGGATTTTTCCACAGGCACAGACCCGGCAGAGGATAGGCAGAGCAGATAAAAAATGTTTTGGATCATCAAAAAGGCTGCATGATTGAAATGCAGCCTTTTTGTCGTATATTGAGCTGTCAGCAGCCCCTTTATTTTCTAAGAGAGCGTAACCGACGGAACTATGCAAGGAGGATCGTTTATTTTACGGTTTCGTAACAGCAGGAATAGTCATTGTCTTTCATTATGATCTCAGAGCAGAGATCATTTTTCCTTCTTTACTATGATAACTGCTCCTGCCGCCTCGCAGAAAGCAGCTTGTTCAGATGATCCTGCGAAAAAAGGAGCCGATCGCCACGGCTCCTTCGGATATATCGTTATTTTATCCCACCATTACTTCGCCCGAGGCCTCTCCGGTGAACTCACCGCCGTCAAGAATATTGACAGCAACAGAGCTTATATCATCGGCGGTCACACTGTCGGATATGCTGTCGCCCTTTATATTCAGCGAGAGGTTCCCGCCGTTGGAGCCGTCCTTGCCCCAGCGCCCTGTCGCTGCATTAACGAGCTGCCCGTTTGAACATTCAAGGTCATTGCCGCCGTTAAGATCGATCACAGAGGTCGTGTTTGTAATGTAGAACATGGGCCCGTCTGTTCCGTTGCGGATAGTAGTTCCCGACATAGTGAGGGTGGAGCAGTTTGCTGTTGCATCGCTGTCCGCAGCATCGCCGGACATACTCTGATAAAGCATCACGCCGTTGTTTCCTCCGCTGACGGTGAAATCGCAGTTAGTCATAGTGATAGAATTCTTGCCCTCAATGACCGCAGCCTGCGCTCCGGTGGATACGCCGACAACATTCTCTGCCTTAATCTCTCCTGTCGAGTAGATGCAGGGGCTGCCGTCTCCGGAGCATTGTACTTTGGAATTCGTGACGGTAACATATCCGCCGCCTCTGTCAGTTGCGATAGGTGCGCAGTGTGCACCGCTGGTAGTTATATCGACATGATCTGCATTGATCGTTCCCTCATAAGTCGCATAAACTCCGCGGGAGGAATTTCCTGTAGTGGATATTTTTACATTTCTGACATCCACAGTCGCTCCCGCAGTCGAGAATACCGCATTTGCGCCGCTGCAATCCGAGGTGATCGTGCAGTCGGTAAGCTCGGCGGAGCTTCCTTCACCGACTACGAGTATAACAGAATTTATCCCGTAGAAATTGTAGTCGTCGGAAACATCACTGCTTCGCTTGGCGTCGCTGGTGCTTGCATCGCCTGTCTTGACTATCTCTGCGCCTGATATTTTCAGGCTGCCGCCGTTGATAACGAGAAAGACATTCTGGTCGCTTTCTGATGAAGCATATGTTCCTCCTGTGATCTCAGCGTCAACTCCGTCAACGATATACGCTCCGCTGAGATCAATGCTCTTGCTGCCTATCGTTACTGTTGCACTTCTGGCGGACAAAGCAGTATTGTCAGCACTCGCTTCAAGTATCCGGATCCCGGATACGCCCGCATCCGAAGAAGAGACATCATCAGTTCCGGACGTATCGCTCTCAGATGTTTGAGCGGTCATCTGTTCTGTCATTTCATCAGCTTCCGAAGATATTGTTACAGAAGTCCCTCCTTTGCTGATGTCTGCTTCCGGCACTGTCAGGGATCCGGCTGTTGACGATGTATCTGCGGAGGGATTCCTGCTGCTGTCCGAATTTCCGCAGGATGCAAGCGAAAGCACTGATATCGCCGCGACTGTTATGATAATTCTTTTAGTGTTGTTCATAAGATCAGCCTCCTTTGTGGTTCTGACTATATGATACTCTGCTGACCTTAATTGAACTTTAACAACTGACGAAAACTATGTGAAAACTGCAAGCTGAGTAGGCGGAAAGCTGTAAGATATGTTTATGAAGGCATCTTTATCCCCTTGCTGTGCTGTTGACCAGCACATTCCCTGCCGTCTGTGTCTCGAAAAACAAAAAACGTGAAGCAAACGATCGCCTCACGTTCTTGTGTGTTATAATGCTTTTTTGGAAAAAAGCGAAGGCCATCCTGCAGGGATATCTCTGTCCGGAGCGCAGCGCAATTGTAAAAAAGAATGTGCGATCGGGTTGATCACAACACCTTCTTCATATATACAACATCGTCCATAGGATTATTGTAATACGGTTCACACTCTGCAAAACCATGTTTTTTATACAAGCTGATTGCAGCTTGCAGCGGAGTGATCGTATCAAGTACCATTTCCTTATATCCGGCTTTTTTGGCGTGAGAAATAATCTCGGAAACAAGAGCTTCTCCGAGGTGCATACCTCTGGCTTCAGGCTTGACATACAGCCGTTTCATTTCGCATCGTGTATCGGAGTGCCGATGATAAGCTGCCATTCCGAGAATGGCACCATCATCTTCAGCAATCAGAAGCTCGCCCTGCGGGGCGGTATACTTGAAAGCAGGATCGTCAAGCTCCTCAGATAAGTTCTGAAACGACAGATCACGTCCAAGGCGGGATGTATATTCAATAATGAGATCCTTCACCTCATCAATGTAGTCTTTTCCATCAAGTATCCTCATTTTGACCTCCATTACCGATATAACATCCCTATATATTCTTCCGATACTGAGAACAAGAGCTTATCAACGCTTATTTCCCGGGTGCCCGGCTTAACACCCATTCTATCATATACAATGTGAAAAGTCAAGTATAGCAAAAGTACGGCAGGGCTCCGAAGCCATTAAAGACAGGCGATCCTTATCCGCAGGCTTTTCGGCAGAGGATAATGGACATCGGCCTACAGCTTCCAGCTTGCCGCTTTCTGCCTGTCTGTCACAAATGTGCGGTAGATGCCTTCCTGACTCATTAGCTCAGCGTGTTTGCCCTGCTGCACGATCTTTCCGCCGTCGATGACGATTATCTGATCGGCGTGTTCGACTGTTTTCAGTCGGTGCGCGATCATGATGATCGTTTTTTCTTTCGTAAGTTCCTCGATCGCCTTTGTCAGCTCGGCTTCGTTTTCGGGGTCAACATTCGCTGTCGCTTCATCGAGAATGATAATTGGTGAATCCTTCATTATCGCTCTTGCAATGGAGATACGCTGTTTTTCTCCGCCCGAAAGACTTGCGCCGCCCTCACCGATCACGGTATCGTAGCCCTCCGGCAGACTCATAATGAAGTCGTGGCAGCGTGCTTTTTTCGCCGCATCAATGACCTTTTCCATCGGCGCGTCCGGCTCACCGAAGCGGATGTTGTTGGCAATAGTATCCTCAAACAGATACACCCTCTGGAACACAAAGCTGAAATTTCGCATCAGGCTGTCAAAGCTGTAATCTTTCACGTCCTTACCGCCGAGCAGCACCTCGCCGCTTTTCACATCCCAGAAACGCGCCATAAGGCTTGTCAGCGTGGTCTTTCCGCCGCCGGACGGGCCGACGATCGCCGTTGTGGTGCGTTCGGGTATTTTAAGGTCAACGTCGTTGATTATCGTTCTGTTCTCATAAGCGAAAGTGATGTTCTTCAGCTCGATGTCATGACTTGCAGGTGTGATCTCCGCTCCCTCAATATCCATTTCAGGAATGGAAAGGATATCGTTCGCCTGATCGACACAAATATCAACGCTGCGAATCAGCGCTGAGAACCCCGCCATTACATCAAGGCTTTCATATATCATAAACGAGCTGACCATCATCATGATACAATAAAGCAGCGACATACTGCCGTTTATATAGAAATACACGGATGCCGCACACATCAGGACGCCTGTCATTTTGGTGACAATTTCCTGCAAGGTGATATACGGAATCACAGCATATTCAAGGTGAGTGTCGCCGTACTGCTTAGCTTTGATCGCCGCTTCCAGCTTCTTTGCACGGCTGCTGACAAGATTGTAGTTCTTGACCTCAGCAATGCCCTGCACGAACTCAATGACTGCGGCAACAAGCTCTCTGTTTGCTTTCTGCTGAGCCGGTGCGCCCTTGCGTGTGGCTTTCTGCATTGCTGAATTTATCAGAGCATAAATACCGACGCCCGCTGTGAGCAGCGATCCGATACGCCAGTCGAAAACAAAAACAAAAGCTGTGATTACGAATGTTGTCAGGATGCCCTGCGTTGTCAGCATGACCACTCTGGTTGCGACATCAGAAAGTGCTTCCATTGTGTTTGTCGTTACGCTGGTGATATGACCGAGGCTGTTGTCATTGAAATAACCCATAGGCAGATAACGCAGATGTTCCGCGATCTCAATACGCTTCTGCGCACAGGAATGATAACCTGCTTCTGTTTGCAGCATCGTTGTTTTCAGGTTGATGAGAAGCTGTCCGAGTACCGATGCGGCAAGGATAGCCACGGCGATCCATATATTTCTGCTTGTCATATCATCATCAATTATACCCATTACCACCGCACCTATTGCCGAGATGCGCAGTGCAGCGAATACCGCTTTGAGCACACCGAGCCCTATGGCAAGGTATAGCTTTTTTCTGTCCCCTTCATCGCAGAATGCAAAGAATTTCCTGAGTGTTGTAAACATTATGCACCCTCCTTTACAGATATATGTGTTTCCCACATCTGCCTGTACAGCGGCGAATCTGCGAGCAATTGCTCCTGCGTGCCTTCCGCTTCAACTTTGCCGCTGTTTATGAGTATGATCTTGTCGGCAGAAGCGATAGTAGAAAGCCTGTGTGCAATGACTAGCAGCGTTTTTCCCTGTACCAGCTTTGCAACAGAGGACTGCACAAGCGCTTCATTTTCGGGATCGGTGTATGCAGTCGCTTCATCGAGAATGATGACCGGGGCATTTTTCAGCATAGCACGGGCTATGGAAATGCGCTGCCGTTCGCCGCCGGAGAGATGTCCGCCCGCACCGCCGACCACAGTCTGATAGCCGTGTTCAAGCTGCATTATAAAATCGTGGCAGCCGCAGGCTTTCGCTGCATTCATGACATCTTCATCGGTCGCATCCGGCCTGCCCATTCGGATATTGTCCATTATGGTTTCATCAAACAGATAGTTATCCTGCGAAACGTAGGCGATATTCCGGTTATACTCTTCCAGAGGCAGCTTGCGGATATCCACACCGCCGAAGGTTATGCTGCCGCTGTTCACATCCCAGAAAGAAGCGATCAGCTTTGCGATAGTCGATTTTCCTGAGCCGGAGGGTCCAACAAGTGCGTTGACTGTGCCCTGCCTGATATCCAAGCTGATGCCGTGGAGTATCTCTTCATCCTTGTAGCCGAAATGCATATCGTGCAGAACGATATCTGTGCCGACAGGTCTTTCATTAACGGTATCGGGACGGACAAGCTCCTCGCGCTCCAGTATTTCAGTTGCTTCGCCGATGATAGTCCCCATTTTCCCGATGCCGTCCCAATAGGAAGCGACGGCCATAACAGGAGATACAAGGCCGAGGGAGAGAATGATAAGCATCAGGAGATCCTGTCCTGAGACACTTCCGTCCATATAAAACTTCGCGCCGAAGGGCAGCAGCTCGAGGAGAAAATACGGCATTATCAGCAGCGAGATGTTCTGCCAGAGATTGCAGCGGCGCATCCAGTCGATGAAGCAGTCCGCACCCTCTTTTGCTGCGATGACGAATTTCTCGTATGATGTCTTTGCCTTGCCGAAGGCCTTTATGACCTCTATGCCATTGATGTATTCGACGGCAGTATCGTTCAGCCGCTTGGTTTTTGTTACACAGTTTTCATAACTTTCCTTGCTGCCGACCATCATCAGCATAAAGAATCCCACGCCCACAGGGACGCAGACGAAGGATATCAGCGTCAGCTTCCAGTTGATGGTCATCATGTAAATGATAAGCGCGACCGGCACGAATGCAGAGGACAGCACTTCGGGAATGATATGTGCAAGGGTCGTTTCGATGGAATCAACACGCTCACAGATAATGTTCTTATATGTTCCGCTGGACTGTGACAGCACAGAGCCCAGCGGCAGTTTTGACAGCTTTTCGGTGAGCTGTCGGCGGATATTCGCAAGCACTTCAAAGGTCGCAGCATGGGAAAGCGTCGTCGAGATCGCGTGGAACACCCGGCTCAGCAGCCAGAATACGGCCATTTTTATGATGCTTGCCGTCAGCAGCGACATATCCTTTTCCAGCGTGCCGGCGTGCATTTCAAGCAGTTTGCCTACGATATCCGCCATATACAGATACGGCATCAGCCCGCAGAACACCTTGCATATCGCCAGCAGGATGCTGAAAATGTAATTTGGTTTCTTCTGCCCTGCGAATTCAATGACCCAACTGATTGCAGAGCGCTTTTTTGTTTTTTCCATATTTCTTCTCCTGTTAAGTTAGCTGTTGCTAACTGTCATACAAAAGAAATCGGCATCAGATGCCGAGTATCTTTTTCCAGCCTGCCGAAAAGAAAGCATCCAGCGTTTCCGCATAATGCATCGCTTCCTCACGGCTGAAATCGTGGATGACCGCCTCAAACAGAGCGGACACATTTGCCGTCACCAGCATATGAAATTCCTGCCGTGAAAGCTCGTTGACGGTCATGTTGTACTGCTTCATGCGCTCAAAATAATCAAGCGTTGAGCGTTCCTCCAGCAGCGCTATATCGTGAACAAAGCTCTCAAATCTGGTTCCCTGCGAACGGCAGATCAGCAGCTTGAATGCTTCAAAATGCTCATAGATAAAGCTCATCAGCCACTTTGTTTCGCTTTCGCTCTCATCCCACAGCTTATGCACATCACCGCATTTCATGACCTCATAGCCCCGTTCAACAAACGCCTGATATTTAGCCATTAACTCGTCGATCGTCGGTTCGAGCAGGGCTGCGAACATCTCCTCTTTATTCGGAAAATGCCTGTAAAGCGCACCGACTGTCAGCCCGACTTCGGATGCTATCCTGCGCATAGACGCATTCTCAAAGCCGTATTCCATAAACTCTTTGACTGCCGCTGCGATGATTTTTCCGTGCGCTTCTGTTTTATCTCTCGGCATATGCAGACCTCCCTTCATCGTTGATAAACACTGTTCACATATATAGAATATCACAATTCAGGTGGCTTGTCAAGATGCGTGAACATTGTTTACTAACAAGCCACAAAATCATTGTCTTCCGGCTTGTGTATTTAGGCATTTATCACAAAAGCATCGGTTGTATCTGCATTTTGCGATGTATCTTTGATCCTGCGCAGAGTTCCCGGGAATGTGCAGCCGAGTAAGCTGCGGCCTTCTCAGCAGCCAGAGGCAATTCCCATTATCGTTATATCTGTTTTCAGCAAGAGCCCGAGCCGATGATATCTCCATAGCTGGTATATAGAGAGCAGATCCGGTTCATAGGAGGTCTGCGTTTTTCGATCCATTTCCGACTCAAAAAATCGAACATTTGTCTTGACAAAACAAACGTTCTGTGATATACTTTCAATTAGCACAAATGTTCGATTTGGAGGGTGAGTGGACCTATGGACAGGGTATATATCTGTATCGACCTTAAAAGCTTTTATGCTTCGGTGGAGTGTGTCGCTCGCGGGCTGGACCCGCTGAAAGCGCGGCTGCTGGTGGCTGATGAGAGCCGCTCCGATCAGACGATCTGCCTTGCGGTGTCTCCTCCGCTGAAAGCAATAGGCGTGCCAAGCAGGCCGCGGCTTTTTGAAGCAAAGCAGGCTGTTGCGCTGTATGAGCGAGCCCATAAAACCAGGATAGATTACATTATCGCTGTACCCCGGATGGCGGAGTACGAGCGGGTGTCGGCGCTGATCTACTCGGTGTATCTGCGGTATGTGGCCAGCGAGGACATCCATGTTTACAGCATCGACGAGTGCTTCATCGACTGCACAGGGTATCTGCACCACTACGAGGCACAGGCCGAGCGCGAACACAAGCATCCTGCCCATATAATGGCTATGGTGATGATCCGCGATGTGCTGCGGACTACGGGGATAACCGCTACTGTCGGCATCGGGACGAATATGTATCTGGCAAAGATCGCAATGGATATCGTCGCCAAAAAAGCCCCGCCCGACAAGGATGGCGTGCGTATCGCCGAGCTCAACGAGGACAGCTACAAATATCTGCTGTGGGATCATACCCCGCTGACCGACTTCTGGCAGATCGGCGCAGGCAAGGCGAAGCGTCTGCAAAAGGCATATATGTTCACAATGGGCGATATCGCTGAGCGGTCGCTTTTCGACGAGGAATGGTTTTACAGGGCCTTCGGCATTGACGGCGAGATACTGATCGACCATGCCTGGGGCATCGAGCCTGTCACGATGAAGGACATCAAGAGCTACAAAAGCAGCAGCCACAGCCTTTCCAACGGGCAGGTGCTGCCGCGGCCGTATAAGTACGACGAGGCACGGATAGTGTTTTCGGAGATGACCGATGTGCTGAGCATCGAGCTGTTCAGAAAGAACCTGACCTCAAAGATATTCTCCTGGTGGGTGAGTTATGACTACAAGAGCCTTGAATACTGCCCGCAATATGACGGCCCGCTGTGCATTGATTTCTACGGGCGGCTGCACCCGAAGCACTCTGTCGGCACAGTCCGGCTGAACAATTTTACAAATGTATTTAATGATATGATCGAACCGCTGCTGTTATCGTTTGACCTCAGGACAGATCACCGTCTTCTTTATCGGCGCATCGGTCTTTGCGCACAAGAGGTCAGGCTCGACGATGGGGTCTGCCAGCTTGATATGTTCACCGACTACGAAAAGCAGGAGAAAGAAAAATCCCTGCAAAGAGCTATGCAGGACGTAAGAGTGCGCTTCGGGGCAAATGCGGTGTTCAAGGGGATAAACCTCCTGCAAGGGGCGACTACTCTTGAACGCAACAAACAGATCGGCGGGCACAAAGCATAGAGGTGAGAGAATGAGACACTACACAGATATCGGGCAGATGCAGATGCCGCCGGATTTCCGCTATGCGAGGATCGCAGCGCAGGGCCGCCCCCGGCACGAAATGTTCGATACATTCTGTTTAAAGCATCCGAGTATGAATGTCGGCAAACGCGCCAAGATCTTCAGCCCCTTTGACGCCCTGAAAGGGTTCGGTGATGCGGTCTCCTCAAAGGAGATCAAGTACACAAAGCGCCGTGAGCTATGCGAATCCGACTGCGAGGAGCTTGACAAAAAGATCATCGCTCTTGGTGAGCTGATAACAGACAGCAGAGCCGCAAAGGAGAAAAACATCACGGTGCGGGTCACTTACTATGTTGCCTGCAACGATCCGAACAGTGAAGCATATAAGCGGCTGGGGCGGTATGTTACGGCGGAAGGCATCGTGATGAATGTAGACAGGGTGTTCGGGAATATGACCGTCGGGAATACAATGATAGAGTTAAGAAACATAGCGGATATAGAGATACTATAAAGCGCCCGGCCGGAGGCGCTTTTTATGTTTACAACATAATTTGACATTTTCGGGCCGACCTGATATAATTAGTACAGAAAGCAGTATGAACTGCGCAGGTTCGCAGGGGATCATACCATCGGCAGCCGGGATCAGTGCAATTGCGATGACCAGGACGGATGCACGGCACGACAGATGCAGAGAGTTTCCCGGAGCAGTGAGGCAGGACACCGGCAGTCTATATTATAAAGAGGACAGCTATGATCTACGACTATAAGATCACCACAGGCAAAGGCGAAACGCTTGACCTTTCCGACTACAAGGACAAGGGGCTTGAGATACTGGATATCCCCTGCAACCAGTTCGGCGGGCAGGCACCGGGAACTGACGATGAGATACACGAATTCTGCACGCTGCATTATAACACCACATTCCCGCAGATGAAAAAGGCGGATGTCAACGGCGAGAACGAGCTGCCGCTTTATACATATCTGAAATCACAGAAAGGCTTTGAGGGCTTTGGCGAACATCAGTACAAGGCGTTGCTGGAGGAGATGTTTGCAAAGGCTGATCCCGATTGGGATAAGAAGCCGGATATCAAGTGGAACTTCACAAAATTTATCATTGACCGTGAGGGGAACGTTGCCGCAAGATTTGAACCGACCGCAGATGTGGCGGAGGTCGAAGCCTGCGTTAAAACCCTGCTTTAAGGAGCTGATATTATGAAGATCGCTGTCAGATATTTCACCAAAACGGGAAACACGAAAAAAACTCGCTGATGCTATTGCCGAAGAACTGTCCGTTGAGGCAAAGGATATCTCCGCTCTCCTGACAGAAAAAGCGGATGCACTTTTTCTGTGCAATTCCGTTTACCTGGCGGGCGCAGACGGCAAGGTAAAGAAATTCATATCTGATAACAAGGATAAGATAGGGACTGTCTTCAATGTCAGCACTGCGGCTATGATAAGATCCACTTATTCTCAGATCAGGAAAGTCGCTGAGAAAAACGGTGTAAAGCTGTCGGATAAGGAATTTCATTGCAGGGGCAAATTTGCTGCACTCCATTCGGGGCATCCGGATAATGAGGACATAAAAGCTGTCAGGGCATTTGCAAAAGAAGCGATCGGAGATATATAAAGATGGCGGGCAACTGTCTGTTGTCTTCGATGACATTCCGCCGCAAGAGTAGCCCTTGGCCGTATGCGGAAGTTCGTGAGGAACGACCCGACAGTTCCCGCGGAAGCGTCCGGGAGGAAGGCAGGGCAAGGAAAAAATCAATAAGGTTTAGGCTTTAGGTGTTGCTTATGGAATACTTATTTCACAGAGGTGAGAAGATCCCTCTCATCGGTTTCGGGACATACAGGCTTGACGGCTCAATGAAGTCAGAGGAGCTCAGGACATTGAGTTACGGCATAGACGAGTATGGGATGTCGCTTATAGACACTGCTGAAATGTACGGCGACGGTATCAGCGAAAAGATACTTAGCGGTATCATCAGAAAATATGACCGCAGCAGGCTGTTTATAGTTGACAAGATCCTTCCCTGCAATGCAGAAAAGGGGCTTTATACCGAATGCTGTAAACGGTCTCTTGAACGGCTCGGCACCGATCACATCGACCTGTATCTGCTCCATTGGAAAGGCAATGTGGATATGCAGGATATGGTCGATAATATGGAACAGCTTGCAAAGTCGGGGATGATACGGCATTGGGGCGTATCCAATTTTGACACTCATGAAATGGAAGCGCTTTTTGCCTGCAGCAACGGTCCGAACTGTTTTTGCGATCAGATCCTGTATAACCTTGTTGACAGAGGTGCGGAATACGACCTGATACCCTGGTGCATCGACCACGATGTGCTGACTATGGCATACTCTCCCCTCTGCAATTCGCATAATTCAAGGATAGCGGTCACAAGCGACGAAGCGGTAAAAAGGATCGCGCAAAAAGAACAGAAGACGCCGGAATCGCTTATGCTGTCATTTGTCATAAGAGAACGTAAGACAGTTACGGTCTTTAAGACATCAAGTATTCTGCATCTGAATAATAATATGAAAAATGTTTTTGAGCCTGCCGGGGCAGATGATATTACTGAGCTTGAAAAAAGATATCCGCCGCCGGCTGAAAAATATCCGCTGAAAAAAATTTGATCCAGGGAGAACGATAAATGAATCTGATAGAGAACAAAACTTTCGACCAGGAAAGAGCTTTATATAATATAAAGGATACTGTTGTTAAGGCTTGTACCTTTGCCGGAGCTGCCGACGGCGAATCTGTGCTCAAGGAAACAAGGAATATCGTCATAGACGGCTGCACATTTTCCCTTCGCTACCCGATCTGGCACGCAAAAAAATATGAGCTCAGGAATTCAGATCTTGACGAAAAAACGAGAGCGTCGCTGTGGTATTCCGACGACGGAGTGATCGAAAACACCGATATCACCGGAGTAAAGGCGCTCAGAGAATGTAAGAATACGGTCATTCGCGATTGCAGGATAGAGTCGCCGGAATTCGGCTGGAAAACATCCGGGACAAAAATATCGCACAGCAGTATCGTATCGGAGTATGTTTTTCTCGATGCCGGAGATATCGAGATAGATGATCTTGACTTCAAAGGAAAATACTCATTCCAATATGTCAGGGATCTGATCATAAGAAATTCTGTGCTTGATACGAAAGACGCTTTCTGGCACGCTAAAAATGTCATGGTCGTGGATTCAGTCATAAAGGGCGAGTATCTGGCGTGGTTCTCCGAGGGGCTGACCCTGATAAGGTGTAAGATAATCGGCACCCAGCCGCTGTGCTATTGCAAGGATCTTAAACTCATAGACTGCGAAATGACAGATTGCGACCTTTCATTTGAATACTCCGATGTTGAAGCGGATATCAAAGGACATATTGATTCGGTCAAGAATCCCAGATCCGGCAGGATAAGCGCTGACAGCATAGGCGAGATCATCAAAGAGGATCCTGTTATGGAATGCGATGCACAGATCATTGTAAACGGCGCACAAACATCAGCGCTGTAAATACGGAGCGCAGGATTATGAAATATGCCTTAAAAGAAATACTGTACGGCAGGAAAAAATACATCCTGATCGAACTGCTGCTGATACTGCTGATGTTTATGGTGCTGTTCCTTTCGGGGCTTGCATCGGGGCTCGGCAGAGCTGTTTCCTCGGCTATTGAGACTATGGATGCAGACAGCTTTATCGTCGATGATTCGGCAGAACAGCTCATCACGGTTTCGTCGGTCAGAACGAGCGTGCTTGACGAGCTGAGAGCGAAGGGCATACAAGCCTCGCCCCTTGATATCCAGCGAATGTATATCATCAGAGACGGCCATAGCGAAAAGCTGAATATCACTTATTTTGCCGTAGAAGCAGGCAGCTTTATCGAGCCTGAGACCATCGAGGGGACAGGTCTTGCCGCATCGTCAGCCCGGGACCCGATACTGCTAGATGATGATTTCAAGCTGGATGGCATCTCTCTCGGAGATACGGTCAAGGATCCCGCCACAGGCCTTTCATTCACTGTGGCAGGCTTTGTCGATGACAGAATGTATGGTCACACATCTGTGGGATACATCACAATTGACAGCTACACAAGGCTGAGGCAGGCTTCTGACCCTATGTATGAACATATACCTCATGCGATAGCTGTAAAGGGTAATGCTGACTATGGCTTTGAGGGGAACGGTCTGGAGGTTGTGCCGAAGCAGAAGATCATTGAAAAAATACCCTCCTATACGGCTGAACATCTGACGATCACTATGATCGTGTGGGTGCTGGTCATCATTTCGGCGGTCATTATCGGGATATTCAATTACATCCTGACCCTGCATAAACAAAAGCAGTTCGGCGTTATGAAAGCGATAGGGATGAAAAATACCGAGCTTGCAGGAATGGTCATAAGTGAAGTGCTTATCATCTCTCTGTTTGCAGCACTGATATCCCTTGCGCTGACTTTTTCAATGGCAGCGGCAATGCCCGAAAAGATGCCGTTCTATCTCGAAGTGCCAAATGCTGTTACCGTAACTGCGGCTTTCGTATTGATATCGGTACTAAGCAGTATGCTCTCGGTGATAAACATATCCCGCATAGACCCGATGAAGGCGATAGGAGGCGGTGAGGAATGAGCGATAAACTACTTGAACTGAAAGACATCTGCAAATCCTATCGGGACGGTTCGGGAAAGCGTGTGATACTCGACAAGGTATCTCTGACTGTCGGCAGAGGCGAATTTGCAGCGATAGTCGGGCCCTCCGGTTCGGGAAAAAGCACCTTTTTATCTGTTGCAGGGCTTCTGCTCACTCCTGACAGCGGAAATGTTCTGATCGGCGGGAAAGATGTCACTGACGCGTCTAAAAGCGAAAGAACTATGATACGCCGCAGGCAGCTTGGGTTCATCTTCCAGAGCCACAACCTGGTTCCATATCTGACAACTGCTGACCAGCTTGCTATCGTGCAGGAAAAGTCCATGCGTGAAAAAGTTAAGATCCGGGAGCTGCTGTCCGAGCTTGAGATCGACGATTGCCGGGACAAGTTCCCGTCAATGATGTCCGGCGGTGAAAAACAGCGCACAGCGATCGCAAGGGCTTTTATCAATGACCCGGATGTCATACTTGCAGACGAGCCAACTGCCAGCCTTGACGCAGAGCGCGGACGGCTTGCAGTTGAAATGATACGGAACGAGGTCAGAAAGCGGAACAAGGCGGCTGTCATGGTAACGCACGACACCCGTGTGCTTGATCTGGTGGATGTTGTTTACCGTATCGACGGCGGCAGGCTGATTCCCGAAGCAAAATCCGGCGAGATCTGAATATTTTCGAGGCATAAAGAGACATGGACGTTTGCAAAGCTGCACAGCGTCCATGTCTTCGTATTACTTACTGTTCATTATTATTCTCAAAGAAGAATCAATAAGAGGTCTGCTGTCTTTCTTCTCATTGAAAGATATGTCGATCCGGTTCAAAGCATTCATTTTTCTATGTCTGTCCGGACTCCTGATCGTATTGATATGATAATAGCAAAAAATACGGAGAGCATCGCCCGGTCAGGAACCGTTATTTCATGACAAAATTGATCAGCGGCCTGATATTCTCCTTGTTTGAAAAATCAACAGGCTTGTCGTAGGCATCGAGCATTCCCTGCTCGTCCTCGGTGCGCTCTTTTGTTTTCTGGAGCTTGACCTTCAGCATCTTCATCAGCACTTTGTCTCTGGCTGTCAGCCTGTCAAAATCAAAGCCGCCTCGAAGATAAAAACATCCGATATATTTCTGCTGCTCGGCAGTCAGCACCCTGTCCCAGAAGGCCTTCATCTCATGCTCTCTGCCCGGATTTGAACCTACCGCGAACAGCGCGATCTTTTTTCCGGACAGTTTGTCAAGATTTTTGGTAATGAGCTTGACTCCGTTAAAACCGCCTGCATACATACCCCCTCCGTAGATGACAGTATCGTATCCCAGGATGTCCGAGATCTTGGGATCTTCCTTGATATCGCAGCCAAGCTCCTGCGCTATCCATTCGGCATATTTCTTTGTGTAACCTGATTTTGATCTGTAAGCAACTATTGTTTTCATAGTATTCTCCTTATCCTATGGTCTTTTATATCTTTTTTTGCCGGTACTGCTGCATATATTCCCGGCATAATGAATACAGCGGATTTGGTAATTACAACAGGTGTCAGAAGTCTGGCCCCGAAATGAGCTGGCTGTCCGGAACATCATCATTATCCCAACTATAATGATACCGATCAGAAGAACGGAAAGCTGCCACAAAAGCACACCGCGCAGCATTATATGCACAATAAAACAAAGGCAGCGGCAGATAGGATCTCTCCGGTACCGAATTTACGCATCGTTCTCCTCTTTCAGCTCATTCAGCCTGTTGCATAGCTTTTCAAGCGCTGAACAGTAGGCGGTCGTTTCCTCCTCGGTCAGGCATTCAAACAGCTTGTAAACAAAACGGATATCCTGCCCGTCTTTTTTGGTGCGGATATGTTCGGCAGCCTCGGTCTTTACAAGGCGGATCGCCCGCTTATCCTTCTTATCGGGGATAACTTTCAGAAATCCCTTCCCGATAAGGCGGTCAACGATCTGCCGCATACTCTGATGAGTGACACCAGAAAGCTCGGATATCTGTTTAAGAGTCGGCGGCTCCGGGAATGCGTCTATCATCGTTATCGCAAGCCATTGCTTTGCAGTTATGTCTTCAAATCCCGAATCCATTATCGCCTGCAAACGGTTTGCACAGATAAAGATGTTCACATAAGCGATCAGCCGCTGATCCATGTTTTCAAAATCGTACATAAGCCCCCTCCTTAATATGCAGTATGTTACCTATATATGCATTATACTGCATATTTTTGCTCCTGTCAAGACCTTTCAGAAAAAAAGCCATATCCTCCGGTAACGGAAGATATGACTCTATGCCCGGTGTTTTCCGGTCAGTCAGGTATTATTACATATCAGAGCTCCTGCCTGATCATCAAAGTTCGATATCTGGAAGCCTGAGCCTGTCCCTGCCCGGATGTTGATGCCGGCTCACAGAAGCAGTATATGGATGTGCATCATCCGGGACTGCCCTGATAAGCAAGGAGCTAATCCTCTAACCATTTATCCTCAGGCAGCTCTTCAAGCAGCAATTCTCTGACCTTTGCCTGCCCGCGTATCGCTGCTTCAAGGCTCTTTCTGTATTTGATATCGCCGTCTGCCACCATGTCGTACAGGAACGCCTCCGCTTTCTGATAGCAGATGAGCGCGCTTTTATAGTTTTTTCAACACCGAGACCATACAGGAACATCTTACCGAGCCGCAGATGAACAGGCCCCGCCACGATGGGAGCTGCCTGATCCGTCATAGTATCAAGACAGTGCATATAGATATTGAAGGCTTCCTTCTCGTTTTTCCTGACATTCATCCCATTGAGATACATATCGCCGATCTTGTAAAGCGAGATCAGATGACCGCCAAAGGCTCCGAGGTAATGTCCATACAGGGGTTGAAATGGCGGCAGGAATATGATATACTGTATAAAAGCCGGGCGTCAGCCGCGGGTCGTGCGGTGTTGGCTTAATCAATTATGCTTTAGATCAGATTACTAAAGGAGAGGAATTATGAAAAAATGGTATGAAGAAGAATATGAATTTACGGTTGAAGTAGTTAACTTCTTGCATGGAGACCATACAGAAAGATATTGCCGTAACGGCGAAGAGATCGGTGATGTATATAAATGCACTTATGGATGTCCGGTCAATGAAGAAGGTTACGGGATCTGTTCAAAGACAATGATGATGTTGTATCCCTTGATGGAAGCTGTCAGAAGCGGCGGCGATCTTACCAGAGTCGGCGGTGACGGAAAGTACACAAAAACCGTTGTGTGTCCGGATGGCTGTGTGATCTTCAGGCTGACGGCAAAGCCTCTGGGAAACGAGAATTTCCACACCGGCGGATTCTGGGATTATCCCGACGAAACACAGAAATAATAAAGGGAGAAGAAAAGGATGGTCATAACAATAAATGACACGGATGAAAAAAGAGCGATCGCAAGGAAGGTGCTTGAGGACCTGACCGAATGGTTTGAGGTCGAAGACAGCCGGGAAGGTTTTATCCGGGACTGCGCTGACTGGACCTTCTTAGCGGCTAAGAATGACGGTAATATCACAGGCTTTTTATGTCTTAAGGAAACAGGGAACGCAACTGTTGAGCTTGCCGTTATGGGAGTAATGAAGGGATACCACAGAAACGGTGTCGGCCGGGAGCTTGTGGAAAAGGCTAAAGAAGCGGCGAGGGCTGACGGATACGAATTTATGCAGGTCAAGACTGTGCAGATGGGAATGTATGAGGATTATGACAGGACTAATCTTTTTTACATAAGCTGCGGTTTCAGGGAGCTGGAAGTATTCCCGCTCCTTTGGGATGAGGCAAACCCCTGCCAGATATATGTGATGTCTTTGAAATGAGACAGTAAGTAATTTCAGCGGTCAATCACACAAATCCTGATTTATAGAGGTGTACTATGGAATTCAAAAAAGGGAACGGCTGGAGATGCTGCTATGATCCGGAGACCGGGCTTTATACGGCTGAGACCGGCGGCGGGATCAATCATAATCTTTTTGAGATCACCAAAGAAATATACGATCATATCGACGACCCTGACGTCGATATGCCGGTAGGCATGATATACAAAGGCGGCAGACATCTGTATATGACAGTCAACGACCGCTGCGGTCCGCCCTACACTGTGATCCTGGACTCCGATTACAAGAAGCTCTGTCCCTGGGCAAAAACGGTCACAACAGGATACGTCTGGGAAGATGACATTACCGATGAAGCTGTAGAAGTGTTCGCATCAGAGGCAAACAACCGTGAACAGCGCCGCAGGAAAAGAGAACAGCGAAATAAGGAATAATAAGAGCGAATACTTGACAGACAGCCTCGCCGGAAGCGGTATCACAAGGTACTGCTTGCGGCGTTTTTGTTTGTGCTTTTTTCTCGCTTTATCCAAAACAATTATTTCGCTGCGATCCGGATATACTTTTTAAGGCAAAAGACCTTAGTTCAAACATAGTATATCGCCCCAGCTTTTTTCAGATATGCAGAAATACAATCTTCCGAAACAGCCGTAATCGGTCGTGTTCTCATGATGCTGTTTCAGAATGCCGCCGGTTTGCCGTCTGAATTATATTATTGTTATAACCAATTAGCAATAAATTCAGTGCAGGTCTCTGCCCGCCTGGGAGGAAACAAGTTGACCCTACTGAAAGGATATGGTATAATATACCTGTAAGAAACATCAAAACAAGAGGGAGGCGGCAACTGTGATCTGCAATAACTGCGGCGGCGAGATAAACGACAATGCTTTGTTCTGCAAGCACTGCGGCGCATCTGTGAACGCACCACGGTCGGTGCCGGAGGGGCAAAGGATAAGCAATAACATAACTCTCGGGCAGGACGGGAAATACCGCTGGAGATTTGAGATGAGCCTCTTCAGAAACCCGACAGTATTCCTGCTTGTCTGGAAAATCTTTTTCTTCATTATCATCGGGATATTCGGTTTCATCACGATCATCGATCTCATCGAAAACGATGACTTCTTTCCCGACCGTTTTCTCGGTAACCTGAAAGTGTTCGGGATCGTCCTGCTGGGAATGACAGTTCTGACGGCGGTCGGCTTCCTGATCTATGCCCTTATTATGGGCGGGAAATACATCGTAGATTTTGAAATGGACGAGCAGGGCATAAAACACTCGCAGCTTCCAGCACAGGCAGCCAAAGCCCGGAAGATCTCAGAAGCTGCCTTCCTTGCCGGCGCTGCGGCGAAAAGCCCTACAACGATGGGTGTCGGACTGACCTCAACCGGAAATGAAATGTACTCTGAATTTTCAATGGTGAAAAAGGTCAGAGCTTATCCGAAGCGGAATCTGATCAAGGTGAACCAGACCTTACAGCATAATCAGGTCTACGCCGCACCGGAGGACTTTGAGTTCGTTAAGGATTATATCATAAGCCGCTGCGGGAACCTCAAATGATTTTTATAATATCATAAATACCTTACAGTCTGCGTCCGTACAAGAAGTGCGGGCGCTTTTGTCTTTCATTACTATCTCTTTCCTGTCTGTTCATTACATTACAGCCTGCTCCGGCATATTTCAGCATCTGATACTGTTACGGCGTATTCGACGGCGATCCTGAGAAGGACTCGGTCGAGATGAAGATAGCCTATTCCTCATCGCAGGTGATGTTCAATGAGCTCGGTGAAGTTTCCTGGTTCGAGTTGCAGTGAAAACGGAAGTGAAATTCGCACTTTGCCGGTAAGCCTGATGAAAGGCTGAAACGGCAATATCAAAAATCACCCGTACCTATAAGAAAGATACTCATATAGAAGTTTTAAGCCATAATATTTCTGATTTACAGTCAGAAGTACTATGGCGTTTTTATTGACAATGCAGCAATGCTATGCTATAATTGTTACGAATATAAACCGGGATTTAGAGGAGCATACAATGAAAATAATAGCAATTGGAGCAGTTACAGCAGGTGGGAAAACAACAGTTGTCAATGCAATTAAAGATAGGTTACCAAGGACAACCTCGCTTCACTTTGATGACTACTCATTCGACGGAGAACCTGATGATTTCACCAAATGGGTATCGAAAGCTGAGGAATTCTATAATGTATGGGACTTGTCACCATTAAAAGCAGATGTTGAAAGGATTATCAATAGTGGAGAGTATGATTATCTGCTGTTGGATTATCCCTTTGCATATCAGAATAAAATGATGAAAGATTATCTGGACTGCTGTATATTTATTGATACGCCGTTAGACATCGCAATGGCTCGTAGAGTGCTTAGAGATATGAAAGAGGCTTCTGCTGATGAGATTCGTAATGAAATGAATACATACTTGAATGCTGCAAGAGTTTGTTATGTTCAGATGCTGACAGAAATTTTACCGAATTCCGACTATGTGATCAACGGTGCAAACGATCTTGAAACAATTATCAATGAAGCTATGGAAATAATATTAAGGTGCTAACTTCTGATTTATCTTAGCAACCGTATAAAATATAATGCCCCTGAGCGCATAAACGCTTGGGGGCAAAACTTCTATATGAGTACCGCCCCTAAGGCGCGGGTGATTTTTTTATGGAAAGCATCATATTCTGCAACAGTTTTCTCTTTTGTGTCGCCTATTCAACACATTGTTGCATCTCTGCCGCTTATGCAACGAAACACCTCTTATCTGCTTATAGAGATCTGATGTATAAGGTATCGGCTCGCTAAACAACAGTCCTGCCGAGAGCAAGTTTAAGAGCGTATTATTTGATACGTTTTCAAATCCGGCAAATAAAGCTAAAAAAGTCTGGATCGAAACAGGAATGTCTGATTCTCATCTTAATAGCGATTTAGTCTCGCCTGCGAGCAAATATGAATCATTTACCAAGGACAGCAGTTATAAATCGGCGGTCGAAGAATATAACCAGGCGGTCAAGGATTCAACAGATCCGACAAAGGTAATAAACAGGGATCAGGATCAGAGTCGTGCCGAATGGCTCACGGGAAGAAGCGGCAAATGGGAGATCACAGGTGCAGTACTCTGTATCGCCGGCGCACTTCTTGCAATAGGTACGGCAGTAGTTACTATATATGATTTCTATCAGTATTATCATCAGGACTATGCTCCCATTCCCCGCAAGATCGTCCATGAATCCACAGATGAATTGGGGCGCTTTGTTTACACCGCTTATGACTGCACGCTCTGCAACCGTGAAGCTCAGGGCTTCGGAAAGAAAGACCTCGAAGCCTACGGCGATATGAACGGCGACGTCGGCAGGCAGTGGCTCGCCCTCTACACCACCACGGATAAGGCGGCCGGCGATCCTATCACCGCCGACATCATCGCACAGAAGGGCTCAAACAAGTTCCCTGCTGACAAGGCCAATGCTGCCGGCTCGGTAGTCGGCACCGGCGTTATGGTCGGCTCCTGTGTAGGCTCCGCTGCACTTGGTGCACTTCTCTGCTTCCTGATCGTCCGCTTTAATCGCAAGGACACAGCAGCATGATAAGGAATGAAATAACTGATATCTTTTGACGGCATCACATTTCATTTCAAGTATCGGAGCAAAAAATAAAAGGACTACTATTATAGTAGAGCAAAGCGCCCCTTGCGGGCGCTTTTTTTCGTGCAAAAATATTTTTTTCAAGTTTTTTGAAAATCCCCGTTTTCTGTAAGACATTTGTAACAGCAGGTATGTTATTATGGGATCACAGAAGAGGAAAACCCCCTCGAACAATAAATCAGAAACATAAAGGAGAGACATTTACCATGAAAAACAACACCGGAAGATTTACAAGAAAGATCGCTGCAATGCTCGCAGCAGTTACAGCAATGTCAGCTTTTGCAGCTGTAAGCGCTTCCGCAAGCGACGCCGAGAACGAAGAGATCATCGCAGCAGCCAAGGCCAATGCCGCCCTGCAAGAGACCTGGGAAGATATAGAAAACGCTCCTGCCAATGAGGACGAGATAGATCAGGTCTATGATCTGCTGGAGAGACTGGAGATCACAGTTGACTGCTACAGCGGCAATGATAAAAACTGCTACAACAGTACAGACAGTAAACTCACCCACGAGCAGGTAATGGAGATCATACGCAGCGCCAGCCCGGATGGCTGCATAAAAAATCCCTTTAATCTCGGCTTTGGCTCCTTTGACGACGATGACGATGAGCCCTTATGCGCAGAGGAAGGCAGTGAGGATGACGGTGAAGAAGATGGCGATAGCTATTTCGATCTTGACCTCAACCTTGACGGTGACTTTATAGATCAGCTTTTCGGATAAATTGACGATCACAACCGAAAGAAGGCTATCAGAAAAGGTATACAGATACTCTATGGTATTCGTATACCTTTTTTCTGTTAAACGAAAAATAGGATCTGGCTTCTTGATTGACTAATTGCGGGATTTGTGCTATAATAAAAGCTGCAGATGCTATATCAGGAAGCGAAACATATTATGGCTATTCCCGATGTTTTCGCCAAAATGTGCTCGATGCACTGAGATATACCGACGAAAACGGTATACCCTTTCACGATCAGGGCATCCAAGATGATCTTGTATCAGATAACAGCAAAAAACATCCTCCTGAGTACGTTATTGCAGCTGCTTACCGTATTGCGGATAAGTTCAAAGGCTTATTCTCAATTCACCCATAATCTGTTTAGCATAAGGCGGTGATGATAAAGTGCCGTTTCAGATAATACGAAACGATATTACAAAGGTAAAAGCCGATATCATTGTTAACACTGCAAATCCCCAGCCAAAGGCAGGCAGCGGAACTGATCGTGCTGTCTATAAAGCTGCCGGCTCAGATGCACTTTTAGCGGAACGCAGGAAAATCGGAAATATCATGCCCGGGCAGGCAGCGGTAACACCTGCCTTTGATCTGCCTGCAAAGTATATCATCCATACTGTAGGTCCGGCTTGGATCGACGGGAATCACGGCGAACGAGATATTTTGCATTCCTGCTATGAAAAATCACTTGTTATTGCAGAAAAACTTTCTGCTCACAGTATAGCTTTTCCTCTGATCGCTACGGGCGCATATGGCTTTCCGAAGGATGAAGCTCTGAGTATCGCATTGAATGCGATCAGCAGGTTCTTGTTGTATCATGATATGAAGGTCATTCTGGTCGTATTTGACAGTAAAGCTTTTGAGCTGTCCGGAAAACTGGTTGGTGATATCGACGAGTATATAGACGAACACAATGTATCTTTACTTCGTGAGGAAGAATACTCAGGCAGGTACAGAAATACGGGATATATCCGACGCAGAGAAGCAGAGCGGCTGGAATATCCGGAGCATATAAGGGAAAGCGCTGATGAGGCCATCGCCGCATCAGCTATACGCGAAAACAAAAGCCTTGACCAGATACTTGATGATGCCGGAGATTCTTTCCAGCAGAGGCTCTTTAAGCTGATCGATGCAAGCGGTATGGATGATGTTACTGTATATAAGAAAGCCAATATAGACAGAAAGGTTTTTTCCAGTATACGCTGTAAGGTCGATTACACACCCAAGAAGAAAACAGCCGTTGCTTTTGCGATCGCATTGAAGCTCGATCTGCCGGCAATGCTCGATCTGCTTTCAAGAGCAGGAATAGCATTTTCTCCAAGCAGCAAATTTGATCTGATCATTACATACTGTGTAAACAACGGAATATACGATATTTTCGAGATAAATGCTATCCTTTTCAAATATGGACAGCCTATTCTCGGTGAATGATCTCAGAAGTGGTTCATTTGTCGTCTGACAAACGACCACTTCTTCTATTATATGTGGTATACTGGGATCATCAAAGGAGAGGAGGTTCCGTATATGATCGGAGCAATATTAGGTGATATGATCGGCGCACCCTATGAGTTTGACAGGGGCAGCAAAACAAAAGACTTCCCGCTTTTCAGCCGGAAGTCGAGATTTACAGATGATTCGGTTATGACGATTGCGGTCGCCGAAGCACTGCTTGATACTATCGGGCAGACTGACGAGGCTATCACAGATGCGCTTATCGCATCTATGCAGAAGTGGGGAAAGAAGTATCCTAACGCAGGATACGGCGGTATGTTTATCCGATGGCTGCACGAAAAGGATCCTGAGCCGTATGGAAGCTACGGAAACGGATCAGCAATGAGAGTAGCTTCTGCAGGATGGCTGTTCGACGATTTGGAAACGACTCGTCATATTGCTGCTCTTACTGCATCGGTGTCCCACAATCATCCAGAAGGCATCAAGGGCGCAGAAGCGGTCGCAAGTGCGATATTCCTCGCCAGAAACGGCAGCAGCAAGGAAGAGATCAGAAACTGCATTATCAGAGAGTTCGGCTATGATCTGTCCAGGTCCTGCGATGAGATCAGACCTGCCTACCACCATGTTGAGACCTGCCAGCAGACCGTCCCGGAAGCAAATACTGCCTTTATGGAAGGACAGGACTTTGAGGATGTCATTCGTACAGCGGTATCTCTCGGCGGAGACTGCGATACTCTTACCTGTATTGCCGGCAGCATTGCAGAGGCTTTCTATGGTATGCCTGATGAAATATGGGCAGAAGGCAGAAAACGTCTTACAGACGATCTTCTTGCGGTGCTTGATCGTTTCAACGAAAAGAAAGCAGACAATAAGGTACAGCGCTGATACAGCAGTATTATTT
Source organism: uncultured Clostridia bacterium (assembly GCA_946545645.1). Lineage (GTDB taxonomy): Bacteria > Bacillota > Clostridia > Oscillospirales > Ruminococcaceae > FB2012. Next base: position 47,041 of record CAMNNQ010000087.1, read on the forward strand.
CAGTAACGTTAAATGACCTATACAGCGAGCTATGAAAAAAAGACAGATACTTCCTTGTCTGCTTCTTTTTCCGGGGCAGGAACGTTCTGCGGGTCCTCCGGCAGGATCTCCGGGCAGGAATCGTTGTCGCTGTCGATAATGATGACTGCTTTGTATTTGTCAGCAATGCTTTCAGCTTCCGGATCGATTATTGTACCGGCGATCGTTATAGCGTGAAGAGAACTGGTAACAGTATTGTCAGAGGTATCTCCGATAGATGCACCTATAACTGCGGGGTCATCACTTTCAAGGTCAAGGCGCAGAAGAGCCTCGATGTCCCCTGTATTCTCTGTCAGATCGTAGGTCTTTTGTGCGAAGGTGCTTACAAACTCTTTTATCAATCCGTTATTCGGATTGTTATAGTCTTTGACAGGAGCAATTACCGACGGGCCGACATCGTATGCCTCTCCCATGAAAAACCAGTCGATTCCTGCGTATATCTCGCTGCCAGAATCCATAAAATGTTCGTTGAAATACTCAAAGATGTGATCCTCCAAACCGAACCTCCGCCCCCTGTCAGGGTCGCTGAGGCCGTCAGCCCAGCCTGAGATCCAAAGCATATTTGAGACAGTACCTGCCCAGCAGTGCTTGGAGTCATATTCAAGCATGATATCGCTATCCGTGGGAAGATCACCGGATGTCAGATATTTTTCGCAGTCCGGGAAAGCATCGTCAACGAGCCTGATACCGTCCGAAGAATCAGGATCATAGTTTTCTGCTATAGCTTTGACAACAGCCTCTTTATTATCCTCCTTGAGGCCTGTGAGTATAAGCTGATATGTCCCCTTATCGGTAGTAAAAGATCTGTTGACTTAGACAAATCCTGCTCCCCGCTCTGCTCCGCTGTCTATCCTGACCTCTCTTAACGGGCCGTAATCAGCCGAAGCGGAGACAGCACCGTTTGCAGCAAAAACCAATGCCGCAAGCAGCGGACAGATCAATTTCGCTTTTGTTTTTATCTTCTTTTCCATTTTCATTTTTCACCTCCGGATTTTTAAGGCTATTTTACCATATCTTCGCTGTATAATCAAGCTCTCTTCTCCCGGATATATACCGCCCTCATCATAGTATGCCTCAAAGCTGCCACAGTTTTTGCGGTATCCGGTGCGGCGGTGGATGTGCGTTATACTCATTTCGCAGGCGGTCTGACGGCTATTAAGGCAAAACATAGCCTTGCGACCCGCCGCTGACCCTTACGTTCATCGGCTCTGTTATTGACAGCCTTACGGTTCTATTGTATAATGTTCTTAACAAGGAACGAGCTCACATAAAGTTAAGGAGGGCAATGTATGCAGTACAGGAATGACCGGCACGGCGACCGGCTTTCGCTTCTGGGCTACGGATGTATGAGGTTTTCCAAAAAGGGCGGAAAGATCGACATCGCCAAGACGGAAAAGGAACTGCTCCGGGCTTACAGAGCGGGAGTCAACTATTATGACACCGCCTATATCTACGGCGGCAGCGAAGCCGCAATAGGCGAGATCTTTGAACGCAATAATATGCGCGATAAGGTGAAGATTGCCACCAAGCTGCCCCAGTATCTTATCAGCAGCCGCCAGCAGTTGGACAAGTATTTCAACGAGGAGCTTTCCCGCCTCAGGACCGATTATATCGACTACTATCTTATGCATCACCTCACCGACATAGCAATGTGGGAAAAGCTGAAAAATGTGGGCGTGATCCAGTGGATCGAAGAGAAAAAGAAACGGGGGCAGATACGCAATATCGGTTTTTCCTATCACGGCAATACCGATAACTTTCTAAAAATACTCAATGACTACGACTGGGACATCTGCCAGATACAGTATAACTATTTTGACGAGCACTCTCAGGCCGGAGCTGAGGGCCTGAAGGCTGCCGCCGCCAAGGGCATACCTGTGGTCATAATGGAACCTCTCAGGGGCGGCAAGCTGGTGGATATGCTCCCGGAGCGGGCAAAGCGCATTATGGAGAAAAGCGGACGCGACTGGTCTCCGGCGGAATGGAGCTTCCGCTGGCTCTTCGACCAGCCGGAGGTTACAGTGGTTCTGTCCGGGATGAACTCTGCGGCAATGGTAAAAGAAAACTGCCGCACCGCCTCTCTTGCAAAGGCCGGCAGCTTCACCAAGCGGGACAGAGCCGTGCTAGCAGCGGTGACAAAAGCGATCAAAGCCAAAGAAAAGGTGGGCTGCACCGGCTGCCGCTACTGTATGCCCTGCCCCAAGGGCGTTGATATCCCCGGAACGTTCAGATGCTACAACGCCATGTTCATTGAGTCAAAAAGCGAGGGGCGTTTCCAGTATGCACAGACAGTAGGGCTCACCAAAGAACCAGCCTTTGCCACTCAGTGCATCGGCTGCGGAAAGTGCGAGCGGCACTGCCCCCAGCAGCTCCCGATCCGCGAAAAGCTGAAGGAGGCAGACAAGGCTTTGCGCCCGCTGCCGTATAAGATAGGCATCGGCCTGGCCAGAAAGTATATGTTCAGAAAAGCAAAGAAATAAGAAAATAGCACGAGAGGTTGTTTTTAGATGAAAAGATCAAGGCTCCTTGCCGTACTGAGTGCGGCAGCAATGGCATTCTCAGCACTGTGCTTTACCGCATCAGCCGAAGAAGAAAAAAACGAAAGGACCGTCAGCGAGATGCTTAGCGAAATGACACTGGAGCAGAAGCTGGAGCAAATGATGATGGTAACTCTCCGCTGCTGGGAAGAGGACGGAGGGAACTATTCCAACACCTATGCTCTGAATGAGGCCCAGAAGGCATTTCTCCGCCGGCACAATTTCGGCGGCGTCGCGCTTTTCGGCACGAATATCAGCAGCATCCGGCAGACCGCAGCCCTGACAGATGAGATGCAGCAGGCAGCCCTTGGGAGCTCCTGCGGCATTCCCCTGCTCATCGCAGCCGACCAGGAGGGCGGAGATATCTACCGCCTCAGTACCGGGAC